>NZ_JBSTYQ010000002.1:0-301948 GCF_054052385.1 Aeromonas sp. 25-AL00135
TTGAAATACAGAACCCCCGATGCAGTACATAGGGGGTTCTGAGTAGAGAAATGCTAGTTGAAAATGTGTAAACCTATTTCAGGACTAGACATGTCTTCAAAAAGATCCTGACCTTTGATGACGCGATCACCTACTTTGACGAACATAGTAGGTCGCATCCCCACAAACTCCTCGCCCAGTGTCGCAACACGGGTGATGGCGGGGCCATCGTAGATTACTTGCTCTGGCGCACCCAGCACGGGGATGTCCAGTCCTCTTTTGATTGTAATCATACTTACTTGCACTACCGTTACGGGAGAGGTTGGTTAGCGCCGAGAAATACATCACGACGGGTGGTTGAATGAGTCGATGTTGTGGTTGCGCCAGGTGGGCAGGCTCAACAATTATTCAACATGCAGGCTCACTCAAAAGCGCTTGAGTTTACCACTTAAGGTGCATTTTCTGCCATGCCAAATGGGCAAAATCCCCGTGCCATCACAAAATTAACCTGCAATGAATAAGCCCCTGACACCTTGTAAGTAGTGGTTTTAAAGGTTTTTTTATTTCGATACCTCGATGGGGGTATTTGCCGTTGTCTCCACTATCAGCAAAAAGCCTTGATGCCGAAATATACCCCCTTGGATGTAGCCTTTTCGGGGCCAATGGGGGAAATATGTTTAATTTTTGTTGGCAGGTTCTCGAGGGGAATCCTGTGGTACAACCGGTTTCAGGAGAGCGACGGTTTGCCAACGCAGCTCGGGGTGCGCGGGGCGTGGCCTTTTTCCTGCCACTCGGTCTCGGTGTAGGTATGCAACGCCAGTGCATGAACGGCACCGGCCAGCTCGTCGGCCAGCACCGAATTGACCTGACGATGACGGGCCAGCAGCCGCTGCCCTGCAAATTGCTCGCTGACGATCACCACCTTGAAGTGGCTCTCAGATCCCGGTTCCACACGGTGCATGTGGCTCTCGTTGATCACCTCCAGCACGGTGGGGGAGAGGGCGGCGGTCAGCTTGGCTTCAATCAGTTGTTGGATGGTCATCGGATCGGCTTCCAGAGTGAATGTCGGGTCATTCTATCGGCAGTCGCGGGATGGAATAAGCCCCCGTAAGAGGGAAATCACCCGTCAGTTGCCCCCTTGATGCGCATCGAACTGGTGAAATTCCTGCTCCTCGCTAGAATAGCGCCACTTTGCGTCGCCCCTGGCGCCTGTATACACGAATCAAGCCGAGGTTGGACTCTTCCTATGCAAACCCTTCTCGACACTCCCCATTGCCAGCTCACGCTCTACCGCTATCCGCGCCAGAGTCAGGAGCCCCTGCAAGCCTGGGATGCGGCTGACGAATATCTGATCAACACCCTGGCGGAGTCTCCCCTCGAGCAGGCGGGCCCCGTCATCATCATGAATGACGGTTTTGGCGCGCTGGCCGCCTATCTGCATCCGCACTCCCCCTGCTGCGTCACCGACTCCTACATCAGTGAGCGGGCGACCCTGGCCAATCTGGCCGAAAACGGACTGGATGCAGACGGGGTTCGCTTGCAGGATGCGCTGGCGCCGCTGCCCGATGCCCCTGCGCTGGTAGTGATCAAGGTCTCCAAATATCAGGCTCTATTGGAGCAGCAACTGCTGGCATTGCGTGCGGTAGTGACACCGGCAACCCGCGTTATCGCTGCCGGCAAGGCGAAGGATATTCATACCTCCACCCTCAAGTTGTTTGAGAAGTATCTTGGGCCTACCCGTACCTCGCTGGCCTGGAAGAAGGCGCGCCTCATTCACTGCGAGCCGCAGGCAGAACGTCCCGCGCTGGCCAACCCCTTCCCGACTGTCTGGCCGCTGGAGGGGAGTGGCATGCTCATCCACAACCATGCCAATGTCTTCTCGCGCACCAGTCTCGATATCGGTGCCCGCTTTATGCTGGACAACCTGCCCATCCACAGTGCCCGCAAGGTGATCGATCTGGGCTGTGGCAACGGGGTGCTGGGTCTGTCGCTGCTCGCCAAAGACAGCGAGGTGGAGGTGACCTTTATCGATGAATCCTATATGGCAGTCGCCTCGGCACAGCTCAACGTCGAGCACAATCTGCCTGATGCACTGCCGCGTGCCCGCTTTATGGTCAATAACTGTCTCGACGGGGTGGCGGTCGGCTCGGCGGATCGGATCCTCTGCAACCCTCCTTTCCATCAGCTGCAGGCGATCACCGATCATATCGCCTGGCAGATGTTCAGCGATGCGCACCGGGTGTTGCCTCAAGGGGGTGAACTCTGGATAGTAGGCAACCGTCATCTGGACTATCACAACAAACTCAAGCGCTTGTTTGCCAACGCACAAGTCGTTGCGTCGAACAGCAAATTCGTTATTTTGAAAGCCATCAAACGCTAAAGCCAAAGGAAACCATGATGAAAAAGTCACTCTTGCTGCTGGCCGCCCTGATGCTGGGCGGGTGTGCCACTCATTGGCCGGAGACGGCACTGCTCAATCCGCAGGTGATCCCCGCCAACCAGCAATACTACTCTGGCAATCGCATCACCATGGAAGGGGTAGACAAGCGTGAGGCTGCCTACGTCTTCTCCATCAAACATAAAGAGAAAGCCCCCGTGCTGGTCAACAGTGAGCGTCCGCTCAACCTGCTGATGGCCGAGCGGCTGGCCGAAGGGCTGCGCAGCCAGGGTCTGGAAGTGGGTAACAGTGGCACCACCAACCTGACGCTGGTGATCTCCAACGCTGCAGTCAATGTGGAAGAGAAGACCTTTACCTATGTCACCAAATCCCGCGTCAGCCTGCAGGTGATCGCTGATTTCCAGGGCAACCGTCTGACCAAGCAGTTCAACATGTCCTCCAGCAAGGAGAGCCCGAGCGAGCCAAGCATGGCCGACCTGGAGTCTACACTGAACCTGCAACTGGGTAGCGTGCTGCAGCAGATCATGGCTGATGACGCACTGCGCGGCTACCTGAAAGGTCAACCGAACGGTGCAGGGATCTGATGATGAAAAAACTCTGGTTGCTGGCCATGCTGATCGCCCCGCTGGCGTTCGCAGGCCCGAAAGTCAGAATGGAGACCAACCACGGCAATATCGTGGTGGAGCTGGCGTCCAAGCAGGCGCCCCAGACGGTGAAGAACTTCCTGCGTTACGTGGCTGATGGCAGCTATGACGGCAGCATCTTCCACCGGGTGATCCAGGATTTCGTGGTGCAGGGTGGGGGCTACAACCAGCAGTTCCAGCAACTGCCAACCTATGAGCCTGTGGTCAACGAGTCGCGCGGCGGTCTGCCCAACAAGCGTGGCTCCATCGCCATGGCCCGCACCCAGGCGGTCGACAGCGCTACTCGCCAGTTCTACTTCAATCTGGTCGACAACAATAACCTCAACGCCGGTGGCTCTGCGGGTTATACCGTGTTCGGTCAGGTGGTTCAGGGGATGGAGGTGTTGGACAAGCTGGCTCAGGTACAGACGGGTTACAGCCCCATTCTGCGTGCCAACGATGTGCCGACCAGTCCCATCATTCTGAAGAAGGTGGTCTTGTTGGCAGAAACGCCGGCAGACAAGAAAGTCGACAAGAAAGCGGGCAAGTAACTCTCGCCGGACGCTGCTCGTCACCTCGCCCTCGTCAGGTCACAATACAAGGCTCATCCCGTTCGGGATGGGCCTTTTCTCTATCCGGACTTCTTTTGCCTATCTCTTTGCTCGCCTTGGCTATCTGCCATCAACCTGCCAAAATGACGCACTTTTCCAAAGTCGTCAGGTAGTTGAACATGATCCGCAAACCAAGCTGGAGAGAGTCCCTCGCCGTCTATCTCGAATTTCGGGTGTTTATTCTCTTTGCCATGGGTTTTTCATCGGGTCTGCCGTTGCTACTGGTGTTCGGTACCCTCTCATTCTGGTTGCGCGAGGCCGATGTCAGCCTGACCGATATCGGCTATATGAGCTGGGTGGCGCTCGCCTATGGCTTTAAATGGCTGTGGTCGCCGCTGGTGGATCGCATGCCGCTGCCGTTGCTCTCCACGCTGCTGGGGCGTCGCCGTAGCTGGATGTTCTTCTCCCAGTTGCTGATTGCCGCTGCGCTGGTCGGCATGGCGTTCTGCGATCCCAAGACCGAGCTGGCCCAGCTGGCGATGTTTGCCCTGCTGGTGGCTTTTGCCTCGGCCACGCAGGATATCGTCATCGACGCCTATCGCATTGAATCCGCCCCCGAGCGGCTGCAGGCGGCGATGGCTGCCTCCTACATGACCGGTTACCGGCTGGCGATGATCATGGCGGGCGCCGGTGCGCTGGCGCTGGCAGCCTGGTTTGGCAGCAACAGCGGCTATGACTATCGTGGCTGGCAGATTACCTATCTGGTGATGGCGGGTCTGATGTCACTCGGGGTCATCACCACGCTGTTTTGCCACGAGCCGGATATCGATCTGGCCGAGCAGGGCAAGCAACAGGCCGAACGCAAGGCGCTGCTCCTGGAAAAAGGGTGGCCTGCGCTGCTGGCGAGCGCGGGGGCCTGGGGCTATGAGGCGGTCTGGTGTCCGTTCGCCGACTTCTTTCGTCGCTATGGCAGCTCGGCGCTGCTGATCCTGGCTCTGATCGCCTGCTATCGGGTTGCCGATGTGGTGATGGGGGTGATGTCCAACAGCTTCTATGTGGATATGCAGTTCAGCAAGACCGAGGTTGCGACTATTACCAAGGTGTTTGGCGTCATCATGACGTTAATGGGAGCGGCCCTGGGGGGCGTGCTGGTGATGCGCTTCGGCACGCTGCGCATCCTGTTCTTGGGGGCGCTGCTCACCGCCAGCACCAACCTGCTGTTTGCCCTGCTCAATCAGGTTGGTCACAATCTGGAACTGCTGACGCTGATCATTTCCCTCGACAACCTCAGTGCCGGTATCGCTACCGCAGCCTTCGTGACCTATCTCTCCAGCCTGACCAATGTGGCATTTTCGGCCACTCAGTACGCCCTGTTCAGCTCGGTAATGTTGTTGCTACCCAAGTTGCTGGCCGGTTTTTCCGGGCAGGTTGTGGAGCAGATTGGCTACAGTGCCTTCTTTGTCGGAACCAGTTTATTGGGCTTGCCGGTGTTGTTGTTGATTGTGCTTGTCGCCAGAAAAGGGAGTGAGTTGCTCTCAACGGCTGACAAATAGCAAGCGTTTGCGTAGAATCGGGGGTGATTAGATTCACACTTCCGGATAAAGTTCCCGAGAAGTTGTTTCACCCCCAATTTTATTTGATTAGAATCCCTCTCGCTCCTTGTGGGCAGGCTACGGAAAACCTCAACTAACGCACAAGAGACCAATAAAATGGCCAAATTTACCAAGACTCTGATCGCTGCCGGTCTGCTGGCTGCTGCCGCTACCCCGGCCTTCGCTGCTGACTACAGCGGTGATATCCACAAGAATGACTACAAGTGGATGCAGTTCAACGTAATGCACACCATCGACCAGCGCCCTTTCACCACCGGTGAAGAGGACTACAACGATACCTATTTTGAAATGGAATTCGGTGGTCGCTCCGGCCTGTTTGATCTGTACGGCTATGTCGACGTATTCGATATTTTCGACTCCCGCCACAGCAACAAACACCATGGTCAGAACCTGTTCATGAAGTTTGCGCCGCGCATGTCTCTGGATGCTCTGACCGGTAAAGATCTCTCCTTTGGTCCTGTGCAAGAGCTCTACATTGCTAACCTGAACAACGTCGGCGACAAGCAGATGGAAAATCAGATTGGTCTGGGCGCCGATGTGATGGTTCCTTGGTTTGGCAAGGTAGGCATGAACCTGTATGCCCGTCATTCCACTGAGAACCAGTTCTTTACTCAAGAAGAAGGCGACTGGAACGGTTATCAGTTCTCCATGAACTGGTTCAAGCCCTTCTACACCTTCGGCAATGGTAGCTTTGTCTCCTACCAAGGCTATCTGGATTATCAGTTCGGTCTGGATACCCATGACCGTGCTGACCGTACCAGCGACAACCTGGCTACTTTCCACGGTATCTACTGGCATTCCGATCGTTATGCCGTTGGTTACGGTCTGAAGTACTTTATGGATGCTTATGGTACCAAAGATGGTTCCACTGCATTCGATGGTACTCCTTGGAAGAGCACCGGCTTCAGCCACTACTTCTCTGTTACCTACAAGTTCTAATAAAACTTGGGGTACAAAAAACCGGAGCATCTGCTCCGGTTTTTTTATGGCCGCGACTTAGATAGCGTGGCGCGAGTCATCAAGTGCGCCACGGCTGAGTGGATAAATCAGTCGCGGAAGTTCTGGAACTGCATCGGTTGACCCAGTTCGGCGCCACGGACCAGTGCCATGGTCTCTTGCAGATCGTCACGCTTCTTGCCGGTGACACGTACTTCATCACCCTGGATGGCGACCTGTACCTTGATCTTGGAGTCCTTGATCAGCTTGACCAGCTTCTTGGCGATCTCTTTCTCGATCCCCTGTTTGAACTTGACGGTCAGGTGGAAGCGTTTGCCGGAGTGAACCGAGTCACCCACTTCCATGGAGCTGTTTTCGATGTTGCGCTTGAGCAGGGCACCGCGCAGGATTTCGACCATCTGCTTGAGCTGGAAATCGGCATCGGCTTCCAGTTTTACCTCTTCCTTGTTCAACTCGAAGCTGGCTTCTACCCCACGAAAATCGAAACGGGTGGCCAGTTCACGATTGGCGTTGTCGACAGCGTTCAACACCTCGTTCATTTTGACTTCAGAGACAATATCGAATGACGGCATAGCCGGAGCTCCTCATGTTGCGTTATCGGGGGGCAAATCTACCAGAAAACGGGCAAATTTGCTGATTTTGATGGGGTTGCTCTGCTAGAATCCCCTGCGCACAGGACGGGTGGACCCGTTAGTGTCCACCAGCGACATCTTCACTTATCCCCGGTAACAGGTTGAGAGGATTGCAACCCTTACCCTGACAGAGTCACACCATGCCAAGCGGATTAAAGAATTCCCGACAGCCCGTTATTCCACCCGTTACTCCGAAGTGGTCGCTGTTGGGTTGTGGCGCCCTCGGCGGCGTTTTTGCCTCCCTGCTGACCCAGAGCGGTCAATCTACCCGTGTCTTGTTGCGCGAACATCATAAGTCCACGCTCCATCCGGGGATCGATTTCACCTCGCTGGAGGGGCATGTCCAGCTGCTCAATATCGAACGTGCATTTGCCGGCCAGCCGGGAAAAATCCAGCGTCTGTTGGTGATGACCAAGGCCAGTCAGGTGGTTGGCGCCCTGGCTCCACTGGTTGGCCATCTGGATGCTGGCGTGCCGATCGTACTGCTGCACAACGGGATGGGGATTGCCGAGAAGGTGGTCCAGATGTTTCCGCATAACCCGGTGATTGCAGGGGTGACCAGCCATGGTGCCATGAAAGCGGGCCATTTTGTGTTCCGTCATACCGGCAAGGGGGAAACCTGGTTGGGGCCATTTAACGAGGCAGCCAAGGCTCATGCATCACTGGCAGATGAGTTGGCGCAGGCATTGGGTCAGGCGGGTTGGGATGAGCAGATAGTGGCACGCCAGTGGCAAAAGCTGGCCATCAACTGTGCCATCAATCCCCTGACGGCCCTCTACAAGCTGAAAAACGGCGAGCTGGCTGGCCCCCGTTTTGCCGATGCCCTGCAGCAGATCTGTGTGGAGGTGGCGGATGTGATGTGCGCCGAAGGAGTTGCAACAACGGCAGAGGAGTTGCAGCGTCGGGTGATGACAGTGGTGGAACTGACCGCTGACAATTACTCCTCCATGCATCAGGATATGGAGCTGGGACGCGAGACCGAGATTGAGGCCATCACCGGCTTCCTGCTGGCCAAGGCTGCCCGGCATGGCATTGCCGTACCGGTCAATCAGGGTCTCTATCAGGCGATTAAAGAGAAGAGTCAGGCCGTCTGATCTTTTACATGGCAGAGCAAGCTGCAAGGAGGCGAACGTGAGTGTACTGGTGCTGGTGGCCCCCGGGTCGGAAGAGATAGAGACGGTCGCGATTGTCGATATCCTGGTGCGCGCCAGCATCGAGGTGGTGCTGGCCTCTTGTTGCCCAGCCGGATCGCGGCAGGTGAAGGCATCGCGCGGGGTACAGCTGGTGGCTGATTGTCATATCGACGAGCTGACCCGTCGGGACTTTGAAGCCATCGTGGTACCCGGTGGTTTGCCCGGCAGCGAAGTGATCCGCGATACCCCGCTGGCCATCGAACGGCTCAAAGAGCAGGCCGCTCTTGGTCGCTGGCGCGCAGCCATCTGCGCCGCCCCTGTGGTGGTGTTGCAACATCACGCTCTGCTGGATGATGCCATCGTCACCTGTCATCCCGGCTTTCAGTCCCGACTACCGACATCGCAACTGTCACATGAGCGGGTCGTCAGGGATGAGGCTCATCGCCTTATCACCAGCCAGGGTCCGGGCAGTGCCATCGAGTTTGCGCTTGAACTGGTTCGGGTGCTGCGTGGGGATGATGTGGCTACCGCCGTGGCTGGCCCTATGGTGCTGCCTTGAGCGCACTCTGTTGCTGAATCAAACTAGCCATGCTTTGAAAACCGGGCCCCGGTCATCTTGATCGGGGCCCGTTTGTTATCTGCCGTTGTCGGTCACGCCATCTTGTCCGGCTCAGTAGTCGTACTGTTTGCACTTCTTCTTGCGAAACTCTTCACGCCAGCGTGACAACTCTTGCTCTGTGCCGAGTGTGTCCCCTTTCTTGATGGCCTGTTCCAGTATCTCAATCCGGTCGTACAGCCAGCGGCACTCTGCTGTCGGGTTGTTCTTGCCGATGCCGGTCAACGGCAGCAAACAGAGTCCCAACCAAAGATATTTCATCCCGAAAGCTCCTTGTCATTGTGGTGGTAAAGGTCTCCTTGGAGTCTACTATTTTAGCCGCAACGAGAGAGATAGAGCCGCGGTTATCCTTGGGGTAAGATGATGCCATGTCTGTTTATTTATACAGTGGTATGCGCAAGATCATCCATATCGACATGGACTGCTTTTTTGCCGCGGTGGAGATGCGGGACAATCCGGCATTGCGGGAGGTGCCGCTCGCCATCGGTGGGGCCTCCGAGCGGCGCGGCGTCATCTCGACCTGCAACTATGTGGCGCGTCGGTTCGGGGTGCGCTCCGCCATGCCGAGCGCCCTGGCGAAAAAACTCTGCCCGCCGCTGGTACTGATCCCTGGGCGAATGGCGGTGTACAAGGATATCTCTCGTCAGCTCAGGGCCATTTTCCTCCGCTATACCGATCAGGTTGAACCGCTGTCGCTGGACGAGGCTTACCTCGACGTGACCCACAGTCGCTGCTGTGGCGGCAGCGCCACCCTGATGGCGCAAGAGATCCGGCAAGCCATCGTCACCGAACTGGGATTGACCGCTTCGGCCGGGGTCGCCCCCAACAAGTTTCTCGCCAAGCTCGCCTCGGAGCAGCGCAAGCCTGATGGTCTGTTTGTCATTCGTCCCGACGAAGTGGCCGAGTTTGTCTGCCAGTTGCCCCTCGGCAAACTGCCCGGGGTGGGGCGCAAGACCGCCGAGCGGCTGGAGGCGCAGGGGCTCTACACCTGTGAGGATGCGCGGGCCTTGTCGGCACAAGAGCTGTGCAGTCGTTTTGGCAAGCTGGGGGAGATGCTGACGACCCGGATCTGGGGGCTGGATGAACAGCCGGTGCAGGCGCACCGGATCCGCAAAACCATCGGGGTGGAGACCACCCTGGCGAGCGATGTTTGTGACGAAGCCGCCTGCCTGACGGTATTGCAGCAACTGCTGCCGGAGCTGGAGCGGCGATTTCAGCTGGCGTGCCCTGCCGAGCAGGTGATGGGGCAGGGAATCAAGCTCAAGTTTGCCGATTTCCACCAGACCACCGTCTATCGCAGTCAGGGTGGCTATCAGCCAGCCTTGTTCGTTCCCCTGCTCAAAGAGGGGCTACAGCGGGCGCAAGGGCGTTCGGTTCGCCTGCTGGGCTTGGTGGTGGGTTTGCCAAAAGAGGGTGAAGTTAATCAACTCTCGCTGGATTTGCTGTGAGAGAGTTAAGTTTTTGTTTATAAAGTCGATAATCTATCCATATCTGTATGACGTAGGAATATTGGCATGAGCGCTCTTTCTGTCCAGGGTCGGATTACCCTGATCGCCGGTTGCTGTCTGTTGGTGACAGCCGCCGCTCTGGTTGCCTCTTCGATTTACAACGCGAACAAGATGCAACAACAGGTGCGGCAAGCCACCATGCACGAGGCGCAGCAGTCTGCCGAGAACTGGATGAAGGCGATGGGCTCGGAGCAGGCGGCCAAGGTGACCAGCTATCTCGATGAGGCCTATTTCCGCGCCAGTTTGCTGGCGGAGAGCGTGTTGTTCCAGCGCAAGAATGCGGCTGAGAACTTTGTCCATTCGGAGGCGCTGCGCAGCGCCGTCAATCAGCAACTGCACGATGCCGTTGCCTCATCGACCAATCTGCTTGGTGTCTATGCGGTGTTCGAGCCTGATCAGCTGGATGGGGAAGACAGCAACTATCAGGGCTCAACGGCGCTGGGTTCCAACGACAAGGGTCGTTTTTCCAGTTACTGGGCCTACGACAACGGCAAGATAGAGCCGGAAGTGCAGAATGAGGATGTACTGGCCGATGAGAGCCCGACCGAGGCTGGTGGCATCGAAAACGAGTGGTATCGCTGCAGCATTCGCACCCGTGCCCTCTGCCTGCTGGAGCCCTATCTGGACGATGTGGGTGATAAACAGATATTGATGACCTCGGTGACGGTCCCGCTGCTGGAGCAGGGGACCTTGCTGGGGATGGTCGGGGTCGATATCTCGTTGGCCACTTTGCAGAGTTTGGTCAGCACCATGGACAAGGAGCTCTATGACGGCAAGGGCAGAATATTGCTGGTCAGTCACGAGGGGCGCGTGGCGGGAGCCGATGAGTTCGATGTGACCATGGGGCGTGGGCTGGATCAGAAGTATCAGGGGCTGGCCAGTGAGCTGAAAGGCTGGCTCAGTCAGGGTCAGGAGCTGACTCGCTGGAGCAGCGATGGCACCCTGTTGCAGACCTTTGTCCCGGTATCCATGCGTGGCACCGACCGTAAATGGGGCATCTACATTGAATTGCCACGGGCCGTAGTGCTGGCCTCGGCCCAGCAATTGCAAGATGAGCTGGCCAGTGAAGCCAATCGCAGCGTGGTCTCGCAGCTGTCGATCGGAGTGCTGATCTCGCTGGTTGCCCTGAGTTTTATCTGGTTGATGGCGCGCCAGATTGTGGCACCCATCCGCGCTGTAGTTGCCCGCCTTAAGGATATCGCCAGTGGTGAGGGGGATTTGACCCAGCGTATCGAGATCCAGCGGCAAGACGAGATCGGCGAGCTGGCCAAGTGGTTCAACAGCTTCCTCAACAAGTTGCAATCCACCATCAGTCAGGTGATTGATACCGTCTCCGGTACGCGCAACAGTGCCGAGCGAGCCGCGCAAGTGGCCGAGCGCACCAGCAGTGGCATGCAGGCCCAGTATCAGGAGATCGATCTGGTGGCGACGGCATTTGAGGAGCTGAGCGCCACCGCGTTGCAGGTCTCCGGTAATGCCGGCTCGGCGGTGGCGGCTGCCAACACCACTGATGCCGCGGCGCAAGAGGGCAAATATGTCGTTGCCGACACCCAGGAGGCGATGCGCAAGCTGATGACCATTATCAACGATGCCCAGCCGGTGGTGGAGCGGCTCTCGGCCAACAGCGACAACATCAATGACATTCTCATCGTGATCCAGGGAATTGCCGAGCAGACCAACTTGCTGGCGCTGAATGCGGCTATTGAAGCGGCGCGGGCCGGTGAGCAGGGCCGTGGCTTTGCCGTGGTGGCCGATGAGGTGCGCAATCTGGCGGGTCGCACCCAGAATGCCATCGTCGAGATCCAGACCCTGATCAGCCAACTGCAATCCGGTACCGGTGCAGTGGTCAAGGCGATCCGCGATGGTCATGGTCAGGCTGACGAGACCCTCGCCAAGGTGGATCTCTCGGTGCAGGTGCTGGAGCAGATTATCCAGTCGGTTTCCACCATCCATCAGATGAACGAGCAGATTGCCCGGGCGGCACAGGAGCAGAGCCGGGTGGCGGACGAGATCAACCGCAACGTCAGCAACATTCGTGATGTGAGCCATACCATCCGGGCCGAGGCGGCGACCTCCGCCGAAAATGGTCGCGAGCTCTCTGCGCTGGCGGACAAGCAGCAGCAGCTGGTGGGGCAGTTCAAGGTATAGAAGGGATGAAAAAAGGCGCCATCCAGCTGGAGGCGCCAAACACATTCAGATGACAGACTGGGTCAAACCGGTGAGATTTGAGCCCCTCTTCCCGCAGAGGAAGAAACACAACACCACAATCACAGTCGAAAGGCTCACTAAAAACACATGTAAACCAACACGTAGTAGAAAATGTGAGCCATATGACGACTGATTGCTGGGCGAATTATGTTTATTCACTGGTCGACCCGCAACCGACAAATTATAATGCGCCCCATTAGAAAAACTCATCGTCGGCTGGTGTCATGTCTCGTCGTTTACCCCCGCTCAATGCCCTCAAGGCCTTTGAAGCTGCGGCTCGTCACTTAAGCTTTACCCGCGCAGCAGAAGAGTTGTTTGTGACTCAGGCTGCCATCAGTCACCAGATCAAGGCGCTGGAGGAGTATCTTGGCATCAAGTTGTTCCGCCGCAAAAACCGCTCCTTGTTGCTGACCGAAGAGGGGCAGGGCTATTTTCTGGATATCAAGGACATCTTTGCCTCCATCTCGGAAGCGACCGACAAGCTGCTGGCCCGCAGTGCCAAGGGGGCGTTGACTGTCAGTTTGCAGCCGAGTTTCGCCATCCAGTGGCTGGTGCCGCGGTTGGTCAAGTTCAGCGAGCGCCACCCCGATATCGACGTGCGGATCAAGGCGGTCGATCTCGACGAAGGGTCGCTCACCGACGATGTGGATGTGGCCATCTACTACGGGCGCGGAAACTGGCCGGGTCTGCGCTCGGACAAGCTGCATACCGAATACCTGATCCCGGTCTGTTCCCCCTTGCTGCTGACCGGGCCCAAACCGCTGCGTACGCCGCAAGATTTGACTCTTCATACCCTGCTGCACGATACCTCCCGCCGCGACTGGAAGGCGTGGTTCCGCCAGCTCGACATCGATGCACCTAACGTCAATCAGGGGCCCATCTTCAGCCACTCCACCATGGTGATCCAGGCGGCGATCCACGGCCAGGGGGTGGCGCTTGGCCACAGCGTGCTGGCACAACCCGAGATTGAGGCCGGCCGCCTTATCTGCCCGTTCGAGCAGGTGCTGGTGAGCAAAAATGCTTTCTATCTGGTGTGCCAGGAGCAACAGTCGGATCAGGGCAAGATCGTTGCCTTCCGCGACTGGATGCTGGAGCTGGTGGAGCAGGAAGAGGCGCGTCGCAGGGCAAGGCTCGCCGATGCCTGATGTGATCCGCGAGGGGGCAATTGATGCCCCCGTTCGCATTTTGCTGGCCCACGGGGCAGGCGCGGAGATGGATCACCCCTTTCTTGCCGAGTTGTCACGTCTGCTGGCTGGCCCCGACATCGAAGTGGTGCGCTTCAACTTTCCCTACATGACAAAGCGTGCACAGGATGGCAAGCGCCGCCCGCCGGACAGAGCACCTGTGCTGCTAGCCTATTGGCGCGACATGATCCGCGAGTTTGCCCATCCACGACTGTTTCTGGCGGGCAAGTCGATGGGCGGGCGGATGGCGGCGGAACTCTATCGTGAAGGCAAGGGTGAGATGAATGCTGCAGGATTGCTCATTCTCGGGTATCCTTTCCACCCTCCGGCCAAGCCCGACAGCTGGCGAGGCGAGGTACTCAAGCATATTGCAGTGCCAACCCTGCTGTTGCAGGGGGAGCGCGACACCTTCGGTAGTCGCGCCGAACTGGCCGATTTCCCCTTCTCACCCGCCGTATCGGTCCATTGGTTGACCGATGGTGATCATGGTTTCAAACCGCGTAAAACCAGTGGCGTGAGTGAGCAGGAGAATATGCAGCATGCAGCGGCGACCATCAGCCATTTTGTGGCCCGGCACGGATAGCACGATAGGGTTGGTTTTATTGCCAGCCGCGATGAGAGAGGGAGAGTGAGGATGCAGATCCATCGACATTGGCTGATACTGGCCGGTCTCTTCGGGTTGACGGCCACCATGCTGGGGGCTTATGGCGCCCATGGATTGGCGGCGACCGGCATTACACCCGAGCGTCTGGCGGCATTCAATACCGCCGTGCAATATCAGTTTTTTCACGCATTGGCCCTGCTGGTTCTGGGCTGGTGTGGTGTGCGCAGCAGGGTGATCCACCTGGCTGGCACCGCTTTTGTGCTGGGGATCATCGGATTCTCCGGCAGTATTTACGCCATGGTGCTGCTTGGCAGCAAGGGGCTGGGGTTGATTACTCCGGCCGGTGGCCTCTGTTTTATGTTGGGATGGGCGGCCCTGAGCTGGGCTGGCTGTCGTCTTGGAGGAAAAAATGAATAATCTGCTGCTTTATTGCCGCCCCGGTTTTGAGAAAGAGGCGGCTGCAGAGATCACCGAGCGTGCCGGTAACATGCAGTGCTACGGTTTCGCCCGGGTCAAGGACGACAGCGGTTATGTGATCTTCGAACTGTATGACGAGGAGCAGGCGGACCTGCTGGCTCGCAAGCTGCCGTTCCGGGAGCTCATCTTCATCCGTCAGATGCTGGTGGTCACCCATGAGCTGAAGGATCTGGATGTCGCGGACAGGATCTCCCCGATCCTTGAGGCGGTGAGTGACTACACCATTTGCGGCGATCTGCGGGTCGAAACCGCGGATACCAACGAAGCGAAAGAGCTGTCGGCCTTCTGCCGCAAGTTCACCGTGCCGCTGCGTCAGGCGCTGCGCAGCAACGAGATCCTGACCAAGAAGGAGACGCCAAACCGTCCGGTGTTCCACGCCTTCTTCATGGCCAATGATCACGTGTTGCTGGGTTACTCCTACTCGTTCAACAACTCCGGATTCCACATGGGGATCCCGCGCCTGCGCTTCCCGGCCGATGCACCGAGCCGCTCCAGCCTCAAGCTGGAGGAGGCGTTTTACGTGTTCGTGCCGCGGGAAGAGTGGGATGTGCGTCTCTGTTCAGGCATGAAGGCGGTGGATCTGGGCGCCTGCCCGGGTGGCTGGACCTATCAGTTGGTGCGCCGTGGCATGATGGTGACGGCGGTCGACAACGGTATGATGGCCCAATCCCTGATGGATACCGGTCAGGTCAAGCATATCCGGGATGATGGTTTCGTCTGGCGTCCGAGCAAGAAGAACACCTACTGGCTGGTGTGCGACATGGTCGATAAACCGGCGCGGGTCGTTCACATGATTGCAGACTGGTTCCGTGAGGGCGACTGCCAGGAGGCGATGTTCAACCTCAAGCTGCCGATGAAGAAGCGTTATGCCGAGTCGGTGCACAATATCGAGGTATTGCGCGAGATGCTCAAGGAGATCGACAACGCATTCGTGATCCAGGCCAAGCAGCTCTATCACGATCGAGAAGAGATCACCGTGCATGTTTACAACAAGTACTGGGTCTCCAAACTCGAGCCCAAGGCGTGATGTAGCAGTTCTGCCTGTACGATAAATACCAAGGCCGACAGGGAAAGCTGTCGGCCTTTTGCTATTCGGCTGCCGGAAAATATCAGAAACGGTAATCGAGGCGCAGGGAGGATTCGTCGTCGGTCACCTTGATCTCTATCTGCAGCGGGATGGTTTTGTCTACCGGATTGAACTGCATCTTTATCCCGTCTCCTCTCAGCCTGAGGGCGGTGTTCATTCCGCCAGCCTTGAACTTGACCTTGGGTCTGAAGCGTTCGACCGACAGACTGACGCTCTTTTCCGGGGTCAGATTAAGCTGCGGGTAGGAGGTGATCTTTTGATTACCAAAGTTGTCGGTGGAGACTTCAATACCAAATGACAGGGGTTTGGGTGCCTTGAGCAGGTCGTTGGTATTCAGGCTTGAACGCCATACCTCGGTGGCAGTCCGTTTTTCCTGCTGTGGCAGTTTGGCAGTTTGGGTCTGTTGATCCTGTTCGAAGGCACTTGCAGTACCACACACCAGCATCAGACCCGAAACCAGATAGCACCCGTATCCCTTCATGAAAAACACTCCCTGTTCTTCTTCTCTATTGAACATAGTTGCTGTTTAGGGAGTGGCAAAGGATTCGGAAATATAAAAAAGGGAGCCGAAGCTCCCTTTTAAAATCAATTAATTAACTCACAGGCGATCGATGATGGCCTGGGTGAATTCGCTGGTGGAAGCCGTGCCACCCAGATCGCGGGTGACCCGATCACCGGATTCGATGGTGGCTCGTACTGCCTCGCGGATCCGCTCTGCTTTATCTTGCATGCCGAGGTACTCCAGCATCTGGATGGAGGCGAGGATCACCGAGGTCGGGTTGGCAATGTTCTTGCCTGCAATGTCAGGGGCAGAGCCGTGGACCGCTTCGAAGATGGCCGCGCCATCGCCGATGTTGGCGCCGGGCGCCATGCCAAGGCCGCCAACCAGACCGGCGCAAAGATCCGAGAGGATGTCACCGAACAGGTTGGTGGTGACCATGACATCGAAACGCTCCGGGTACATCACCAGATTCATGCAGGCGGCATCGACGATCATCTCTTCGCTCTGGATATCCGGGTAGTGGCTGGCGATTTCACGGGCCACTTCGAGGAACAGGCCGGAGGTCGACTTAAGGATGTTCGCCTTGTGGATGATGGTGACCTTCTTGCGCCCTTCCTGACGGGCCAGCTCGAAGGCGAACTTGACGATGCGCTCGGCCCCTTCGCGGGTGATGATGCTCATCGCCTCGGCACTCTTGTTGTCATCGCTGCGCTTCTGACCTGCTCCCGAGTACATCCCTTCGGTGTTTTCACGCACTGTGATGATGTCGATGTTGTCGTAACGGCTTCTGGTGCCCTTGAAGGAGATGACCGGACGCACGTTGGCGTAGAGGTTGAATTTCTTGCGCAGGGAGACGTTGATGGAGGTAAAACCGCCGCCGACCGGGGTGGTCAATGGCCCTTTCAGGCTCACCTTGTTCTTCTCAATCAGATCCAGGGTAGCCTGGGGCAGCAGCTCGCCATGCTTCTCGAGGGCAACCAGACCCGCATCAGCGTATTCGTACTCAAAGTCACAGCCCGCATGGGTCAGGATCTGGATGGCTGATTCAATGATGCTGGGGCCGATGCCGTCGCCGGGGATCACGGTAATTTTTCTTTTGGACATGAGAGGGTTCCACTTCCAGGGTATAGGGGAGGATGGGGCTGCTTTATAGCATTTACTCAGCAAACCAACCACATTCCTTTACATTCTACTCACTTTTATCAACAGCGAGGGTGAGTCTCGTCATGGTTCACGCCCTTGTCTGCATTTTTGTTCGTCCATTTAGTCCGGCTGGGGCGGGTAGCGGATGTCCCGCAGGTTGAATCCCAGCGGAATATCCCGCTGCAAGCGCACCAGCCGCTGGGCCAGCAGGGCCTCATCCTGATGTTGGCGCAGTTTGATCAGTGGCTTGGCGGCGTCCTCTTGCTGACAGGCTTCGAGCATGGCTGCCAGATTGCCATATTGCTGCAACAGCTGGGTGGCGGTCTTGGGGCCGATCCCCGGAACCCCCTTGATATTGGAACCGCTGATACCGGTCAGGGCCCAGAAGTCGACCAGCTGAGCAGGGGCTACCCCATATTGCTGCTGGACGAAGGCCGCATCCAGCCAGCGTTTGTTGAAGTAGTCGCGCACCCGGATATGCGGGCAGATCAGTTGGCAGAACCCCTTGTCGGTGGAGATGATGGTCGCCTGATGGCCATGGCTGGCGATGCCGCTGGCGAGGGTGGCGATAAGGTCATCCGCTTCATCTGTCTCGGAGAGCAGGGCATCGACACCGCACTCCCAAAAGGCATCCTGCAGGGTCGCCAGCCCTTCACGCAGTTCGGGGGGCATGGGAGTTCGCCCCTCCTTGTAGGCCGGATAGACCTCCTTGCGCCAGCTATGCACCTCGCCATCAAACACGGCAATGACATGGGTCGGCTCGCTATTGGCCAGCAGCTTGCGGCAGGTATTGATAAGGTTGGCGCGGGTTGTAACCAGCGCCTGGGCAGGGGTCAGTGCCTGCTGGGCCTGTACCGCGTGCAGACGGCGAATGAGGTTGAGGGCATCGATGATGAGCAGGTGTGGCCGGATAGTTGACATAGGGCACTCTTGGCGGTCGGGACGCCCCATTGTAACAAACCGCTCGCCTTATGGGGATTGATGGCGGTCGGGAAGGCATAGCACCAATAAAGAGGGGCGCCGATGCGCCCCTCTTTCGATGATCTATCTGTACCCTAGCGGACGATTTCGTAGCAGGGCACATACTGGCTGCCCGGCAGCTTCATCCGCTGCTGCTTGACGAAGCTCTCCAGCAGTTTGTCCATCAGGTGCATCAACTCCTTGTCTCCGTGCAGCTTGAAGGGGCCCTTCTTCTCGATGGCGCGAATGCCCCCTTCCTTGACGTTGCCAGCGACGATGCCGGAGAAGGCACGACGCAGGTTGGCGGCCAGCAACTGGGGCGGCTGGTTGCGGTGCAGATCCAGACTGGCCATGCTGGCGTGATCCGGTTCGAAGGGGAGCTGGAACTCCGGCTCAATCTTGAGGGACCAGTTGAAAGAGTAGGCATCACCGACCGATTTGCGGTATTCGCGGATTTTCGGCATCGCCTCTTTCATCACTCGGGCTACTTCAGGCGCATCGCCAACGATGATCCGGTAGAGCTTGGTCGCCGGTTCACCGAGGGTCGCCTTGATGAAGTCGTCGATGGCACGGAAGTAGTCGGCACTCTCTTTCGGGCCGGTCAGGATGATGGGCATCGGCTGCCGCTCGTTGGCCGGATGCATCATGATGCCGAGCAGATAGAGCAGCTCTTCGGCGGTGCCGACCCCACCCGGGAAGATGATGATGCCGTGGCCGAGGCGCACGAAGGCTTCCAGCCGTTTCTCGATATCCGGCAGGATCACCAGCTCGTTGACGATGGGGTTGGGCGGTTCGGCCGCAATGATGGAAGGCTCCGTGAGGCCGATGTAGCGGCCGTTGCGTACCCGCTGTTTGGCATGGCCGACGGCGGCACCCTTCATCGGGCCCTCCATGGCACCCGGGCCACAGCCGGTACAGATGTTCAGCTCACGCAAGCCCAGTTCGCTGCCCACGGCGCGGGTGTACTGGTATTCGATCTCGTTGATGGAGTGGCCACCCCAGCAGACGATCAGGTTGGGATCGGCGCCGGGCAGGATCACCTTGGCGTTGCGCAGAATGGCGAACACCACGTTGGAGATATGAGTGGAGTTGGTCAGATTGACCTGGCGGTTGGACTCGAGCTGATTGGAGACATAGAGAATGTCGCGCAGCACCGAGAAGAGGTGCTCCTGAATGCCGCGAATGATCTCGCCATCCACAAAGGCGTGCTCGGGGGCATTGAACAGTTCCAGCTTGACCCCGCGTTCGCGCCGGATTACATGAATATCGAAAGATTTGAAGCGCTCCAGGATCTCCTTGGAGCTGTCGGTATGGCTACCGGAATTGAGCACTGCCAGCGAGCAGTTGCGAAACAGTTGATAGATATCGCTGGAGGCAGTCTGCTTGAGGCGATCCACCTCGAGCTGTGACAGCAAATCCATGCTGCCAACGGGATTGATGTGCGTAATCATAGGTTCCCCTTTACTCACTTGTTATCGTTGTGTTTTTCCCTGGGGAGAAAAGGGGACGCTATGTTGCATCCCCTGAGATCGATAGTAGTGGTAACAGAGGGTGGAGGGAAATAGGGCGACGACTGTTCGCTGTTTTTTTAGCCGCTTGTCAGGCCAGTGTCACTTGATCCCGACCGGTGTGCTTGGAGTGGTAGAGTGCCTTGTCCGCCCGTTCAAATACATCTGACGGGTTGTCCCCATCCTTGAACAGGGTTGCGCCGATGGAGATGGTGATCTCCACCTTGGCATCGCGAAAACGGAACGGGATGCTCTTGATGGTCTGGCGCAGGGTCTCCAGCGGCTTCTGGAACTTGTCCGGGTTGATGTTGGGCAGCAACACCACGAACTCTTCCCCACCAAAACGGGCGATGAAATCAGTGTCACGCAGCGCACTCTGCAGCGCCTTGGCGACTACTTTCAACGCCTTGTCACCCGCCATATGGCCGTAGTTGTCATTGATGTTCTTGAAATGATCGATGTCGATGATCGCCATGCAGAGCGGAGTGCGGTAACGAAGCCAACGTTTGTACTCCTGCTCCAGCCGTTCATCGAGGGCAGCCCGGTTGTGCACCTGGGTCAGGCTGTCGAGGAACAGCTTGTGTTTTTGAATGGTCAGCCGCTTCTTGTACTCGGCGGTCTCCTCCTTCATCAAGCGCAGCTTGGACTCCATAGTGGAGAGGCGGGTGAGCAGGTGACGCTCCCGCGCCGCCGTGCTGTCACGCTCTTGCAGCAGCAGGTTGATGGCGCCCATATGGCCGGAGATGGCGCGCTTGAGCGTATCGATGGAGTTATGGCTGGCCAGGGAGTGATCGATCGCCTGCAACTCGTTGACCAGCGCTTCGCGGGTCTCGCGGGTTTCGTTTTGCAGCGCGCGCCCCTCATCGAGGGATTCGGTAAAGCCGACATGTACTGCGGACAGGCTCTCGTTGAGGGCGCTGAGGAAGGCGCGAGAGGCTTTGCGCTCCTCACGGGTGCCTTCGATGATGAGCTCGATCACCTGCAGGCAGGTTTCCGCCAGCAGGGCAGGGTTGATCCCGATCAGCAGTTGGCGGCGAATGTCGCTCAGGCTCTCGCCGATGGCGCCGGCAAAGTCGAGTTCGGTGATAAGCCGCTGCAGCTCATCGGCGATACGAGCGTGATCTTTTAGATCAAACGGGTCTACATCGGGTTGGCCATCGTTGCTGGCAGTATCACTTTCTTGTTGAGTTGCACCTGACGGTGCCAACAGGGGTTGGCTTGGCAGCAGCTGGATCTTGATCGCCTGCTGGTAGAACTCCAGCAGCTTGATCACCTTCTTCTGGTGATCGGCAATGCCGTAACCGACCGGACTTGCCAGAAATTCCTTGAGGGACTTGCGGGTCTCTTCCGGGAAGCCCTTGATGGTTTTCAGCTGTTTGGAACCAAGATCGATGGCAGTTTGAGTCAGGGTGATCGACTCTTCGAGCGCATTGCTGTGCTGCTGCAGCAATTTTTCAATGGCCAGCAGGTCGGCGTCCAGCGAGGTAAATGCGGGATTGTTATCCAGTTTCTGCTTGAGCTTGGCGAAGCGATTGTCCAGCTCGCGGTCGAAGCCACGGCAGGAGAGCATCAACTTGTTGATAAACTGGATACCGCGGGCACGCTCTGCATCGGAAAACGACAGCACGCCGTCGAGTTCCAGCTGTTTCTGCTGAAGGGATTCCCTGAGTCTTGCCAATTGTCCTGCTACGGCAGCGATGTCATTCATTATCAGGTCGCCCTGTTGTCATTATTGTTTTTGGTGTTGGATAGCAACAGTGGTCGAACCTGGTTTCGATCCTCGCCTGTTATCTACATTATTTCCTGGTGGTTATCGGCTGCCGGCTTCCTTGCAAGGCTGGGCCAATTAACCCATTGCTTTTCATGAGAAGAATTGACTTTTACCAGTCCCTTGTCAATTGCCATCAGGCCGCATTGCCACACATCTCCATTAAAAAATGCCGCTTGTTGGCAATCGATCGCAGCCAGCTCCAACCAGGCGTTTTGCTGGCATTTTTCACTGAGCTGAATGGCTCCCGACAGGGCGAGATAGCAGAGGTCAAACAGGCCATTGTGATCGAGCGCGGTCGCCGCTTTCGGCAGGAAAGGGTGACTGACAATCCCGAGGCTGATCCGGCGATCCAGCGGATAGTTGCAAGGGAAGGCGGCGATGGCGGTCAGCAGGTCTCCCGCCAGTTGATGCAGGTTGGTGACGTGACGCTGTGGCACCACATAGAGCATGTGCCCTTCACGCAAGTCATAGATACGGCCATCTTGCGGGGTCAGGGTGTCCATATAGGCACCGAAGGCCTGCTCGATTTCTCTGCTGGCCTGATAGCCGTGGCGCTCCAGCGTATTGACCAGGAAAGGTACCCGGAACAGCAGATAGTGCAGCTTGTCATCGAACTCGCTGGAGGGCTGTTCGCTGAGGTACCAGCGATCCGATTTCAGCTGGCGCTTTGCCATCTCCCGCGGCCAGCGGTTCATCAGCCGCTGCCAGTTGGCCAGCCCCGAGCGTGGCTCGATCAGCAGGGCCTCATTGGTCCGTTTCAGTTGCAGGCGGGCAGTACGCAGCTTGAGCCAGAGGGTGAAGAAGAGGTAGATAAAGAGCGCCAGCAGCAGGCTGGTGGTGATACTCGACCAGAGATAGCGCTCCTGCTGATGCTGGCTGTTGTTAAGCCGCTGCTCCAGCTCCTTGATATGTTGCACCCGCTCGACCTGAACATAGTTGTCGCGGATCGCCGCCTGCTCCATGGCCTGTTCCTGCTGGCGCACCTCCTCGCCAAGACGGTGGAAGCGCTTGTAGCTGTCGAGGGCCTGGCGCAGATACCCCTTCTGCTCATAGGCCAGCGACAACAGGCGGAATACCTCGTACTGACGGCGGGTATCGCCGAGCTGATTGGCCAGTGCGCGGGCGTTCTCCAACTGCAGGATGGCGATGGCGGCCTCCTGCTTCTTCAGATAGAGCTCGCCGAGCAGCAGCAGAGTATCGATCAGCGGCTCTTTGGCATCGCTCAGCTCATGGGACTGACGGGCCGCATTGAGGTAGTTGCTGGCCAGCGAGAGGTTGCCGCTTTGCAGGTAGGTCTTGCCGATTTCATATTTGAGCAGGGAGGCTTGTGGTCGGTTGCTCCCCTCATCGAGCAGATCCAGCGCATTGAAGAAGTAGACCAGCGCCATATTGAGGTCGCCCTGCTCGCGGTTGAGTCGCGCCAGCACCATCAGGGAGTCGCACAGCAGGGAAGGGTTGCCGATGGAGTGGAAGTAGTTGGCCGCCTCATTGGCATACTGCAGCGCTTTCTGGGGCTCCTGCTCCTGCTGATAGAGTTTGACTATCTGGTTCGACAGCAGGCCGAGAAAGAGCGGGTCGTTGAGGCTTTTGGCCTGTTGCTGGGCATCGATATATTCCCCCAGCGCCAGTTGCGGCTGCTGCAGCGCGCGATAGAGGTCGCCGCTGATGGCGCTGACCCAGGCACTGGCGAGGGGATTGGGGGTCTTGGCGGCCCAGATCCGCGCATCTGCCAAGTGGGCCTTGGCATCATCGAAGTGCTGGTTCTCGATGTCGTAGCTGGTGCGTTGCAGGCGGCCATAGATCTGCAACTGGCTCTGCTTGAGAGTGGGGACGGCCAGCTGCTCGTCCAGCTGATCCATCAGGGCGCGGCTGGTGCTCTGGTTATCCGGTTTGAGGGCCTGACTGCGGATCTTGAGATAGAGGCCGTGGGCCTTGAGTTCCGGTTGTCGCTCTTTGTCTGCCAGCGCCATCGCCTTGTCGAGCGCTTGCTGGGTGGCCTGATATTGGCCCAGTTGCAGCAGACACTCCCCTTTGAGCAGGTGGGCGCCTATGGTCTGGGCCGCCGTGCTGTAGCTCAGGATGGGCTCGCGATAACCGAACTCCTGGCGATTGCTGATGATTTGCTGGGGATTATTGGCTGCGCGCGTCAGGAAGGCGGTGGTGATCTGGACGCATCTGGCAGGATCGGTCAGTACCATCGATTGCGCTTGTTGCAGATCGATAGAGAGTTGCTCCTTGTCCAGATCCAGATTCGGAGCTGACAGGGAGGACATCATCATGGCCAGAAAAAACAGTTGATTCATTGGATTAAGGACGGCGCAGAGGTGTTGGCATGTTATCCAAGCCCCCCCCTGCGAGTCCAGCGTTTACTGTGGTTTGCTGGTGGCCATCAAGTGGGTTTCGTCTGGATTTTATTATCCAGCCCCCTTATCACAGCTGCGTAAAGCATCGATTGAAACCTTTTTGCCAGTCATGGAGGGCAGTGCGACTGCCCTCTCTGTCGCAACTCGACTTTATTGGCGGATTAGACGCAGGTTGGCGGGCACTGTTTCGAAATTGGAGCGGAACGGGTTGATGTCGAGGCCGCCGCGACGGGTATAGCGGGCATAGACGGTCAACTGCTCAGGCTGGCAATAGTGCTTGAGGTCGATAAAGATCCGCTCGATGCACTGCTCGTGGAACTCGTTGTGCTGGCGGAACGAGATGAGATAGCGCAGCAGCTTCTCCCGATCGAGTTTCGGCCCTTTGTAGCGGATCACTACAGAGCCCCAGTCCGGCTGGCTGGTCACCAGACAGTTGGATTTGAGCAGGTGGCTGTGCAGGGTCTCTTCTACCTGATCGCTACCGGCTGCCCCTTGCAGCAGGGACGCATCAAATTCGTAATTGTCTACCTCGATATCCTGCTCGTCGATGCACTCGCCGGGCAGCTGGGCAATCTGGTGCGGCGCCTTGTCGAGTGGGAACAGGGTCACCTTGACGGTCTCGCCGGCACAGGCACTCAGATCCTTGGTCAGCATGGCGACGACTGCCTCGATAGAGTCGCAACGGGTCTGATTGAAGGAGTTGAGGTAGAGCTTGAAGGATTTGGATTCGATCAGGTTCGCACTGGTGGCCGGAATGGCCACTTCACCCACCGCCACCATCGGCTTGCCCTTGGCATTGAGCCAGGAGAGCTCATAGAGGGTCCAGACATCGCAACCGCTAAAGGGCAGATCATCGCCCAGCTGGAGATCATCCCGGTTCAGGCTGCGGGGAACCGGCTGCAGCAGGGAGGGGGTGTACTGGCTGATGTAATCGGATTGCTGGCCCAGGCTCAGGCCGGTCAGGGCGCTGGCCCCGGCGTATCTATCTTGTTTGCTCACAGGGTTGCTCACGTAATGTGCTCATGATGAGTGGAATGAAACAGGCCATTGCTGGGCCGGATGGTTGCAGCCGTTTGGCTTGGGCGTCGGCCTCTCTGTATCCCGGGTTCTGTTTCTCGGGTCGCAAGGTCGGCTGGCAACCTTGTCTGTTACCGAGTTTGGTGGTGCAATAGCGGACTTTGCCAGCAATTGTGGGGATTTTCGATGTCGGATCAAGTTTTGTCTGCCCTGGAGCACTTTTTTGCCCGCTGGCAACGGGACGGCGAGGCCAGACGAGGCCTGCCCCTGTGCGAGTGGGAGGCGGATTGGCGTTCCCCCTGCCAGCTTGGTGAGCCCGCCGATGGTCGGGTGGCCTGGCGTCCTCACCATCGCTCCGAGCCCGCCGACTTTGCAGCCATGGCCGATGCCCTCGAGCTGACAATTCATCCCAGCGCCATTGCCCTGTTCGGGCACTGGTTCAGTCGCCCCATCCCCTGCCTTTTCAAGGGGCTGCGCCTTGAACTGATCTTGCCATGGAACGACGCGGATCTCGACCTGCTCAAGGAGAACCTCATCGGCCACCTGCTGATGCTGCGCAAGCTAAAACGAACCCCCTCCATCTTCATTGCCACCACCCGCAACGAGATGACGCTCATCTCCCTTGATAACGAGAGTGGTCAGGTGTGGCTGGAGTGGCTCGATTCCGGCCGCCGTCTGACGTTGGCGCCCTCCTTGCCGGCGTTTCTGGAACGGCTTGAGACGTTGCCGCAATAGCGCAGGTTCGAGCCAAGGTTACTCATCGGAACGAAAAGAGCCTTGCCATGCGGCAAGGCTCTTTTTTATGGCATCGCGTACAGGGAACGCGCTTAATCCTTGAAATCCCAGGAGAGGTTGGAGACCAGGCGGCAGCTGTCGCACTTGAAGTCGAAGATCTCGTGCAGTGGCTCTGCCAGCGCCCACTCACCGCCACAGCTGGGGCAGGAGCGCGCCTTCTCCTCGGCAGCGCTCAACCCGCCCACCCGGTAGAGGTAGTAGTAGGTGGGGATGCCGCTCAGCACTTCCAACCGTTTGGCCAGATCGCTGCCGCGCCGGTAGAGGCGGCTGCCCACTTCGCCGATTTCGTGCAGCGCCGCATGTTCGGCGATGGAGCCGTTCATCTGCAACTGATCGCACGCCTCCCAATCCTCCTGCCACTTGATGATCTGTTTCTGATCGCCGTTGGCGACCGCGGGCAGTTGGTAGAGCGGAATGGGGGCGAAGTGGTCGCCACAGCGCAGCGGCGAGCAGGTGTGCAGGAAGCTGGTGTAGAGCATCATCCAGCTCGGCCGCTCGCCCTGCTGGCCGCAAGGATCTGTGCTATCGGAGAGCAGATCCGCCCCCTGCAGCTGGAGTTTTGGCGCCAGCAACCCCGCCTGATTGAGCTGCTGCTCGGCCAGTTTGACCTGCTCGCTCTGGTTGTCGGGGTGCAGGCTATCCTGCTCCGGGCAGACCACCCGACTGACGAAATAGCCGTCATGCATGCTGGTGGGGAACTCCCGCCCGAGGATCTGGCCCTGATAACGCAGCATGTCGAGGTAGTTGACGATGGCCCGCTCGGCGTCGCCAAGGGAGGTATCGCGGTAACACTCAAAGCAGAGTTCGACGATATACATGGTTCAGCCTTGCCCCTGCTGGAGGAGCAGGTCGGTCAGGCGATCCACCTTCTGTTCGATGCGCGCGAGCTGTTCGGCGAGTTGCTGCAGGGTGAGCTCCGGTGCTGGCTGAGGCACAGCCTCTGGCAGGATCTCGCTCTCGGCGGTCGCAACTGGCTGCTGCTTCCACTGGCTCAGCACTTTCAGCAGCTCGGCCATCGGCACAGGCTGGGTGAGGCGGGCCTTGATCATGGCAGTGGTGGGCGTCAGGCCCTTGGCGGCCAGCTCGTTGGCAATTCGGATGATCTCGTGGGCGGACATAAGCATGCTCTGGGTGAGAAGGGGGGATCGATATCGGGGCGGGATCTTAACCAAAGCCGGCAGGGGAGGAAAGGGGCGGGCGGCTAGCGGGGCTGGCGCAACATCACATCGAGCTGGTCGATCGCTTCACACCAGTCGGAGTCGTTCCACAGGGCGTCGCGCAGAAAGCTTGCCTGGGCGGCGTTCCAGAAACCGGCCTCCGGCAGCAGGGTCTCATTGTCGAGGTGATGGTCGTGCACAAAGCGGTGCAGGCTCAGCTCGTCGTTGGCCATCCCGAGCTGGGCAAACAGGGCTGGCAGATCGTGGACAAGGGGTTCCATCTCGTCTCTCCCTTTGTTTAATCCCTGAGATTATAGACAGGCACAGCCATCGGGCGCAGAGACGAGATTGGGGATCAGGCAGAGGGGATGCGATGGGGTGGCAAATCAACGCCCACGACGTGCAGCCCCTGCATCTTGAGGGTGCCCTGATAGCGGCTCTCGCCATCGCTGGAAAATTCAAACTGATAGTGGGTCAGCAGCCGCAGGGGATTATGTGCCAGCTCCCGCCGATGGCGAGCCAGTGACAGCAGTTGCAGATCATGGTGCTGGCAGTAGCGGCGCACATATTGCCAGGCCACTTCTGCCTGTTGGCGTTGCAGCCAGAACAGGCCGGCAATCGCAATCAGCAACAAAATTCCGAGCATCTCTCCCATAGGCGGGCTTCCTTATCGTGATGTCGATAACCGGGAGTCCTGCTCGGCACTCCCGATCTCCTTTCTATTTCCCGCCGTGTTGCCTCGTGGCGTGAGGGGGAGGCGAGGGATCAGGCCGAGGCAAACAGACGGCCGATGGCCTTGCCCAGCGCATCGCTGCGCTCGGGGTCTCGCAGTCTGGCCAGCATATCATTGCGCAGGGCCGGTAAAGTGACCAACTCGGCAAAAACCTGATTGAAGAACTGGGTCGGTTGCAGTGCCAGCTGTTCCAGATAGTGGCTGAGCAGATTGGCATCTTTCAGATCGGGCCAGAGCCGGCCGGCGATGGCGAGCAGCAGCGCAGGGCTCGGCTGGGTTTGCAGCAGTGTCAGCAGCTTGTTGGTGCGCAGCGTGCTTCCGGGGCAGGAGGCCATGGCGCGGCAAAGATAGGCCAGGGTCTCCGGGTTGGGGACGGCGCACTCCTGCTCCTTGCCGATCCGCTCGAGCAAGGCGCCTTGTACTGCCGGTGGCAGCGGGGCGTTTTCAAGGCTCTGGCAGAGGGCGTAGAGCGGCTCTTGCGGCAGTTTGGGCAGCGCCTTGCAGATCAGCGCCAGATTGCGTTCATCATGCAGTCGCTCGGCCAGATCGGCAAAGCCCTGCAGCCCCAGCGTCTGCCAACCGGTGTCGTTGGGGGTGGCCAGATAGTGGCAGAGGGCATCGTAATAGGCGGAAGGAGCCTGCTCCAGCTGGCGCGCCAGCTTGGCGTGCAGACTGGCCATTTTTGCCTCCGCCGGGCGGAAGGTGTAGGGATTGTCGGCCAAGCGCTGGGCTTTCTCTTCATCCAGATCGCCGGTGAGCTTGTAGCCCAGGGTCTCCACCACCTGATCCATGAACAGCTTGGGGCCATTTGACATCAACAGACCGCGCTCATCGAGGGCAAACTTGAGGAACCAGAGGTAGTGGCGAGACTCGCTCGGCTGGAAGAAGTGCACACCGAGCCAGGCGTGCTGTTGCAGCGGCCAGGGGTAGGGCTCCTGCTGCTGTTCGATGCGCACAAAGGTATCGCTTGCCAGTGGCCGCACCTGGCGGCCCATGTCAAACAGCTGGAACTGGGTGCCAGCCTGAGTCAGAAATTCGGTCAAGGTATTGATGGCAGTAGGCGTCGCAGACATGGTGAGATCCGGCTAATGGTGATGCGGGCCGATTATAAGGCCCTTGCCGAGGATAGCCAGTGGCAGCAGACGTGCGCTGCGGCAGATATCAACATGGCAGCCATGCGGGGGGAGGTGTATAGTATCGCCCTTTTTTAAAGTCGGCAGGCCGCGCTGGCTGCCGTGTATGTCGACGAGCCGGCTGAATCGCCGGTGCTGCGTGACGGAATTTATTTGCATCCTGGCTGGCCCTGTCGGGTCAGCGGATCAATCTGTGGTTATGAGGAAGAGAGCGAGATGAATCAATATTTGCTGGTAGCTGGCCTGTTGGGGGAACTCACCGCCGAGTTGCAGCGCCTTGAGCGCTGGCAAGCTGACCATCCCGGTGACGAAGCCCTGGCAAGCACCTTGCCTTTTTGTGTCGATACCCTGAGCTTTGATCAGTGGCTGCAGTTCGTGCTGATCCCGCGCATGGAGCAGCTGGTGATGTTGCAGGCGCCGCTGCCCACCAGCGTCTCCCTTTATCCCATGGCCAGCGAAGTCTATAAAGAAGATCTGGCCGAGGCAGAAGCGCTGCTGCGCCTGATCGCCCGCTTCGATCTGCTGCTTTCCGGCAAAGTGATCGAACAATGATGCCTGCGCAAACTCGAGAAGAGAGTGACCTGAAGCTGACCCTGCTCTATCAGGATGAGTGGCTGGTGGCGGTCAACAAGCCGTCCGGTCTGCTGGTGCACCGCAGTTGGCTCGACAAGGGCGAGACCCGTTTTGCCATGCAGATGACCCGGGATCTCATCGGTGGTCGCCATGTCTATCCGGTGCATCGCCTCGACCGACCCACCTCCGGTGTGCTGCTGTTTGCGCTCGATCCGGTGATTGCCCGCGCACTGACCGAAGCCTTTACCCAGCGTCAGGTGCACAAGGAGTATCTGGCATTGGTGCGCGGCTGGGCGCCCGAGCAGGGGGTGATCGACTATCCCCTAAAGGAGCAGCTGGACAAGATTGCCGATGCCATGAGCAACCCGGATCGCCCGGCGCAGGATGCCGTCACCACCTTCCGGCGCCTGCATCAGGTCGAGCTGCCCCACGCGGTCTCCAAGAAGCACCCTACCAGTCGCTACAGTCTGGTCAGATTGTTCCCGAAGACCGGCCGCAAGCATCAGTTGCGCCGCCATATGGATCATCTGTTCCATCCTATTGTGGGCGACACCACCCACGGGGATGGCCGCCACAACCGTTTCTTTCGCGAGCACTTTGGCTGCGAACGGCTGCTGCTGGTGGCCCGCACCCTGAGCTTTACCCATCCGGTGCTCAAGGTGCCGATGCGGATCCAGGCGCCACTCGGTCAGGATGTGCTGCGCCTGTTTGCCGAGCTGGGCTGGCCCGCCAGCGAGAGCGACTACTAAGCGCCTGATCCTCAGCCTTGAACCGGTGGCATCTGACGCCAGCTTGCTGATAGAGTTGCTCAAAAGAGTGACTCAAGCAGGGAGAGGAGAATGGCGCAGATCGATATCGTGGTAGGAACTGTCTATGGCGCAGCCATGCTGGTGGCCGAGACCTTGGCAGATGAGCTGGAACGCAAGGGGCATCACTGTTCTCTGCACGAAGAAGCACGGCTGGCGGACATAGACCCCGGCCGTTTTTTATTGCTGGTCAGTGCCACTACAGGACAGGGGGACATTCCTCCCAATCTGCAGCCCTTTGCCAGCGAGCTGGCTGACAAGGCGCCCTGGCTCAAGGGGCTGCGGTATGCCCTGATTGCCATGGGGGACAGCAGCTATGACCATTTTTGTGGTGCGGGCCGTCGGCTGGACGGATTGCTGCAAGAGCTGGGCGCCACGCGAGTGATTCCCCCGCTGGAGCTAGATGCTACCGTGCACGATGAACCCGAACAGGTGGCACTCAGCTGGCTGAAAAAGTGGGATATTCAGCCCTGAATATTCTCTGAAAAAGAGCCATATCAATCCCCTGATCCTTAACCGGCAGGGGATTGTTATTTGCACAAATGTCATCTCACTCAGCAAGCATATTTCCCACTCTTATTGTCGATAGTGGCGGAGGGATATTTTCCCCTTTTGGCATTCCATCGGCGTAATGGTTTCAAGCGCACCGCAGACCCGTTCTCCAAATAAAAGTTCAATCTTGAAAGCGATCTCAGTCATGTTTTTGTCATTCGATCGTAAAATAACGACTTTGGTTCAGTCGCAAATTAATTGCTGGTAACGCTTTCAGGTTTGGTGTGATTGCTTGTTTTGCGGTTTTATTGGTTAACTGTTGCCTTGTTGGCCGTTTTTTTGCTGGCAGGTGTTGTGGCTATCGTTTGCCGAGCGATTTGTCGCCATTTTGTGAGTCGCTTCATATTTGTCGTGAAATACGCTCCCTATAATCAACCTCGGTTATCACCAACAGGATTACATGGTGATAAGAAGTTGAATATTCAGGATCACACTCCTCACTGCGGGAAATAAGGAATATGACAATGAAAATGAAGTGGCTCCCGATTGCAGCAGCTGTTACTGCCGCCCTGGCTTCCCAAGCCGCCTTTGCCGTAGATTTCCACGGTTACTTCCGTTCCGGCGTCGGTGTTTCCGGCGACGGCGACATGGTTAAATACAACGTCAATAAAGTTGGCCGTCTGGGTAACGAAAATGATACCTACGGTGAAGTGCAACTGGGTCAGGAAGTATTCAACAAAGATGGCAAGACTTTCTATGTTGATTCCATGTTTGCCATGGCTTCCAACGGTTCAAACGACTGGGAAGGTACCGGTACTGTTTGTAACTTCGATGCCAAGCAGTGCAATGGTGATTCTGACTTCGCTCTGCGTCAGTTCAACGTACAAGCCAAAGGCTTGCTGAACTTTGCTCCTGAAGCAACCCTGTGGGCTGGTAAGCGTTACTATCAACGCCATGACATCCACATCTCCGACTTCTACTACTGGAACATCTCTGGTGCTGGTGCTGGTATCGAAGGCATCCAGGCTGGTCCGGGTAAAGTCTCTTTCGCATGGGTACGTAACGACCGTAGCGCAAAAGACGTGTTCGGCGAGTACACCAATACCGGTACCAGTGCAGCTCCAAACTACGTGAAGAACGAAGATCTGAACGTCAATACTCTGGATCTGCGTTATGCCGGCATCCCGCTGTGGACCGATGCCTCTCTGGAACTGGGCGTGGATTACGCTCTGGTCAATGAAACCAATGATCAGAAAGCACTGAAGAAAGATCCGCAAGATGGCGTCATGCTGACTGCTGAACTGACCGCAGGCATCCTCGGTGGTTTCAACAAAACCGTGCTGCAATACGGTACCGAAGGTTACTCCAAGACTATGGCTTTCTATGGCGATGGTTCCTGGTACGGTGCTGAAGCCAAAGACGGTGCCGATGGTTTCCGTATCATCAACTGGGGCGTTGTTCCGATGGGCAACTCCTGGGAGATGGGTCACCAGCTGGTTTACGGTGTAGGCAACGAAATGTGGGATGGCAACGACAAGTACGAAACCATGTCCGCTGTTATCCGCCCGATGTACAAGTGGGATGACTTCAACAAGACCATCTTTGAAGGCGGCTACTTCAAGGACAACAACAAGTCTACCAATGGTAGCGAAGACAAAGATGCTGGCTACAAGCTGACCCTGGCACAAGCCTGGTCTGCCGGTTCCAGCTTCTGGGCCCGTCCGGAAATCCGTGTGTTCGCCTCCTATCTGGCTAACGACGAAGACAAGAAAGTCTTCGAAGGCAATACCTCCAAAGACACCTACCAATTTGGTGTTCAAGCAGAAGCTTGGTGGTAAGCAAAAGTTTAAGTTAAGTTAGTGACTGCCCCCTTATGGGGGCAGTTTTGTTTCGCCGGATCACGGCCACCGGATTATGGAGATAAGAAAAATGAAACGGGTAAAGATGTCTATTGCAGCCGTAATCACTGCGCTATTAACCGGTTGTGCCGGAAACATGGTTGTTCCTCTGCAAGAACATGGCTCGATCTTGAGCGATGCAGATCAAGCCAAGCAAGCGTTGGCCAAAGCCTCAAGCTGCTGTGTGGCGTTTAAAGATTTCAGTTATGCCCCCTTGCCTGAAGGTGAGACCTTGCTGGCCATTGATGGCAAGCAACCCACTTTTCAGTTTGATGAGGGGATGAGTTACTTTGCTGCCTATCGCTTGCCGACCAACACCGGCAATCTGGCGATCAGCCTGGCATCACAGGTGAGTAAAACCGTGATGGTGCCCAAGGTCATTATGCTGGATGCCGAGTTCAAGGTGACTCGGGTCCTAGGTGAGTCAGTATTCAGCTATCAGCCTGCTCACTTGCTCGATAACGACCGTATTGAAGGGCGTGTTTTTGTTGACCGCAGCATGCCTGGCAACCCGGCCAGCGAAACATACATGATCGTTTATGCGCCCGCGGATAAGCTCTCTGGCAGCACAACAATCCTGCATCCATCAAAAGCGTTTGCTCGCGCTAATGGTACCGTGGAGCCTGATATCAAGGATCCGGTGATCCCGCACTCCCCGTGGGGTTTGGTGCAGATCAAAGTCAAAGATATGGCCCGTGGAAGTGGCCTTGAAGCGGTATTCAAACCCGAATATGCCGACAAGGTGGCCATGAGCCAGGGTCAGCAGGTTGCCGCGATAGCGACTACCGCAGCCGTTACCACAACTGCAACAGCTGCGGTCGCAGCCAAACCTGCTCCTGCCATGTTGAGTGAAACTGAAACCTTCTATCAGAGTCAGATCGAAAAAGCGGTCAAGGCGGGGGATATCGACAAGGCGATGAAGCTGGTGAACGAGGCCGAGCGGGCTGGTTCAACCAAAGCAAAAAGCGTGTTTATTGATGCGGTCAAGCGGTCGCAAAAATAGAATAATACGACCATTTACTGGTCAGATATATTTATTGAGGCCTCCCTTGTTGGAGGCCTTTTTAATCGGTAGACTGTAATAAATAAAAATCACACCGTTACATTGAGTTACAATGGGTTTCTATTTGATATAAATGGCATTATTAAAATACAAAGTGAAACTGTTATTTATATGTCTTTGTAATAGAGTGATAATGCGGATTATTAACTTATATTAGATGCGTTTTTTAGCCGCTAAACAAGTTGTGATCTTCCCTCCAAATTCAATATTCCCCCGCCTTCGAAAGCAGCAATTTATGACCCGCTGGGTTATATTCTGATGGTCAAAATAAACAAGCCCGACTCGAAGATATCTGAATGAATCAGTGCTTATTTCATCCAGATAGATCGTTCAGGGACGACAATCCATTCAGGAGCGCACACAATGTTCAAAAATGCTTTCTCTAATCTGCAAAAGGTTGGTAAGGCGCTGATGCTGCCAGTATCAGTCTTGCCAGTCGCAGGTATTCTGCTGGGGGTGGGTGCTGCCCACTTCAGCTGGATGCCGGAAATTGTCTCCCAATTAATGGAGCAAGCCGGTGGTTCTGTATTTGGCCAGATGGCCCTGCTGTTCGCAGTGGGTGTTGCTCTGGGCTTTACCAATAACGACGGTGTATCCGGTCTGTCAGCCATCGTTGGCTACGGCATCATGGTCGCAACCCTGAAGGTCATGGCACCTGTGATGGGGGTTGAAACCATTGAAACCGGCGTGCTGGGTGGTATCCTGGCCGGTGGTATCGCTGCCTGGGCGTTCAACCGTTTCTACAAAATCCAGCTGCCAGAGTACCTGGGCTTCTTCGCGGGCAAACGTGCCGTACCCATCATCACCGGTTTCCTCTCCATCGGTCTGGGTGTGATCCTGTCCGTGATTTGGCCGCCAGTGGGTGGCGCCATCGGTGCCTTCTCTGACTGGGCTGCCAACCAGAACCCGGTACTGGCCTTCGGTATCTACGGCGTGGTTGAGCGCTCCCTGATCCCGTTCGGTCTGCACCACATCTGGAACGTACCGTTCTTCTATCAGGCTGGTACCTGCGTCAACGGTGCCGGTGAAACTGTTCACGGTATCATGACCTGCTTCTTGACTGCTGATGACGCGTCCCGCGCTGCCGGTAACGGCTTTGGTCAGCTGGCTGGTGGCTACCTGTTCAAAATGTTCGGTCTGCCTGCTGCTGCGTTCGCCATTGCTCACGCTGCCAAGCCGGAAAACCGCGCCAAGATCGTTGGTATCATGGCCTCTGCTGCCCTGACCTCTTTCCTGACCGGTATCACCGAGCCGATTGAATTCTCCTTCCTGTTCATCGCTCCGGTTCTGTACGCCATCCACGCGGTACTGGCTGGTCTGGCTTATGTGCTGACCAACTCTCTGGGTATCGTACACGGTCACACCTTCTCCAACGGCTTCATCGACTTCGTGGTGCAATCACCGCGTGCCGACAACATGCTGCTGCTGGTTGGTCTGGGTCTGGTTTACGCGGCCATCTACTACGTGGTATTCAGCTTCGTTATCCGTGCCATGAACCTGAAAACCCCGGGTCGTGAAGACGAGACTGCTGAAGAGGCCGTTGGCCAAGGCAAAGACGAGATGTCTGCTGCTCTGGTTGCCGCCTTCGGTGGTAAAGAGAACATCGCTTCTCTGGATGCCTGCATCACCCGTCTGCGTGTTGGTGTGAAAGATGTTGCCAAGGTTGACCAGGCTGGTCTGAAGAAACTGGGTGCTGCCGGTGTGGTAGTGGCTGGTTCCGGCGTTCAAGCCATTTTCGGTACTAAGTCCGACAACCTGAAAACCGACATGGACATCTGGATGAAGAGCAACTAATCCTGTTGTCTGAATATCAGCGTGTTTGAAGAGGGAGGCGAAAGCCTCCCTCTTGCTATTTCTGGTTATGGAGCGTGCGAGTCGCTGTAGATCGATCTCGGCAGGAGTCTCTTTGCCCAAGGAGCTACATATAGCGGGATGCCCTATGTCGGCACAACTGCTGGTGTGCCTCGCGGTGCCTTATCGCACGTCATCACCAGATAAACCCATATAAAGTCAGCCAATAAAAAGAGCGCCACATCGAGCGCTCTTTAAGCAAGAGGGGGGAGGGTTAGAGTTTCTCCAGATCCCGCTCAATCTCGCTGATCTTGTTCTGTACCACTTTTTCCAGATGGCGCAGGTCGCGCAGGATCTTCTGCTTGATGTCCGGGTCGGCTTGCTGATGGACGCCCTGGGTCAGGTTGTCCAGCTCATCCACCACATACTTGAGGTTGGCGTTGATCTCGGTGACATCCTTGTACTCATGGGTACCGGAATCGACCAGCATAGTCTTGCGCTGGCGGGGATACTTGAATTTGACACTCTTGGCGAAGAACTCGCCCTTCTGCTTCTTGAAGTAGATCTTGAGGATGTCGTGGTTGGCCTCCTGGCGCAGGGTGTAGCTGTCGACGGAGGCGGGATCCTGGATTCCCAGGCTCTTCAGATTCTCGTACATCAGGCTTCCTCGGTTTGAAACGATCCTGTCCCATCCATCTTAACCGATGCCTCATGGCTTGCCTGTGACAGGGGCGCCAAAATGAAAAGGGCGCCATCAGGCGCCCTTTCATCACAGCAATGCTGATTACTCGTCGATGGAGCGCAGCAGAGCGTTGATGCCGACTTTGGCACGGGTTTTGGCATCGACCTTTTTGACGATCACCGCCGCGTAGAGGCTGTACTTGCCGCACTTGGAGGGCAGGGAGCCGGAGACGACTACAGAGCCAGCCGGTACGCGGCCGTAGTGAATTTCGCCGGTTTCGCGGTCATAGATGCGGGTGGACTGGCCGATAAAGACGCCCATGGAGATGACGGAACCTTCCTCAACGATCACCCCTTCAACCACTTCGGAGCGGGCGCCGATAAAGCAGTTGTCTTCGATGATGGTCGGGTTGGCCTGCAGCGGTTCCAGTACGCCGCCGATGCCGACGCCGCCGGAGAGGTGGACGTTCTTACCGATCTGGGCGCAAGAGCCGACAGTAGCCCAGGTATCGACCATGGTACCTTCGTCAACGAAGGCGCCGATGTTGACATAGGAGGGCATCAGCACGGTATTGGGGGCGATAAAAGAGCCTTTGCGGGCTGTTGCCGGCGGCACCACGCGCACACCCGCTTCCTTGAACTGCTCGGCAGTGTAGTTGGAGAACTTGAGGGGAACCTTGTCGTAGTACTGGGCATCGTCGCCCTTGATGATGCCGTTGTCGTTGATGCGGAAGTAGAGCAGTACCGCTTTCTTCAACCACTGATGGACAACCCACTCACCGGCGATCTTCTCGGCAACCCGCGCCTTGCCGGAGTCCAGCAGGTCGATGGCTTGCAGGATGGCGGACTTGGTGGCGCTATCCACGGAGCCCGGAGTAATGGTGTCGCGGCGCTCGAAGGCCGCTTCAATGATCTGTTGCAACTCGGTCATGACAGGTTTCCTTTAAAAAATTCTGTTTGTTGTATCACACTTTTCCGACTGTTTTTAAGGGGTTGACCGGAATTCTTCCGGCCAGCGGTCATTTCTTCATCCGGTGTGTGCCAACCAGTTGTTTGGCATGGCAAAAAACGCCCGGCAACCAGCCTCTTTCGAATCACTCTGCGCTTAATCCAGCACCGACTGCTGGGGGTTGAGTTGGTGTACCAGTCGCTCTTCCAGCTGTTTTTGCTGCTCCGCCGTCAGTGGCTCGCCATCGAGGCTGGTCAGGCTGAAAAAGTCCTCGACCCTCTCACCGAAAGTGGCAATTTTGGCGGCGTGCAGCGACAGTCCGCACTGCTGGAAAACGGCACCGATCCGCGCCAGCAGACCGGGGGTATCGAGGGCAGTCAGCTCCATCAGGGTGTGACGGCTTTCCCCTTTGTGGGGCAGAAAGACTACCCGGGTCGGCACGCTGAACTGGCGGTGGCGCCGCGACAGCGGCTTGTTGCGCAGCACCAGCTTGCCCGGCTCCTGCAGCGCCTTCTCCAACGCCTTCTTGATGGTGGCTGTGCGGTTGGGGCTGATGGGTTCGCCGCTCGGCTCCAGCACCACGAAGGTATCGAGTACATAGTTGCTGCGCGAGTTCATGATCTGGGCGTCGTGGATGTTGAGGTTCTTCTGATCCAGCGCCGAGGCGACGGTGGCAAACAGATTCGGGGTATCGCGGCAGTAGATAAATACCTCGCTGCCGCCGCGGGTCGGGTGTTTGCCGATGATCACCAGCGGTGCCGGATTGTCGCCATGCTCGATGATGTGGCGGCAGTGCCAGGCGATCTGCTCCGGGCTGTGGCGCAGGAAGTAGTCGGCCTTGAAATCGGCCCAGAGCTGATTGATCGCCTCTTCCGATACATCCCGTTGCGCAAGCAGTTGCTTGGCCTGACGCTGGTTTTCGCGAATGCGCAGCCGCATGTCGGGCGGGTTCTCCAGCCCCTGGCGCAGCGCCTTCTGGGTCGCGAAGTAGAGCTCCCGCAGCAGGGTGCCCTTCCAGTCGTTCCACAGGGTGTCGTTGGTGGCGCAGATATCAGCCACGGTAAGGCAGTAGAGCAGGTCAAGATGCTGCTCGTCGCGCACCTTCTGGGCAAAGTCGGTGACCACGTCGGGGTCATAGATATCGCGGCGCTGGGCGGTAACCGACATCAGCAGATGGTGGCGCACCAGCCAGGCGACCAGTCGACTCTCGTAGCGATCCAGACCGTGCAACTGGCAGAACTCCAGCGCATCGACGGCGCCGAGCTCCGAGTGATCGCCGCGCCGCCCTTTGGCGATGTCGTGGAACAGGGCGGCGATGCTGAGCAGCTCCGGTTTGCGCAGCCGGGTGAAGACCTCGTGGCAGAGCGGGTGGCTCTGGCGACTGGCCGGATTGGGGAACTGGTGAATGTTCTTGAGCAGCCGGTGGGTGTGCTCATCCACCGTATAGGCGTGGAACATGTCAAACTGCATCTGGCCGACGATGAGGTTCCATTGCGGCAGATAGGCAGCGAGGATGCCGTATTTGTGCATCAGGGTAAGCGGCAGGCCGATGCCGTTGGGATGGCGCAGCAGCGCCATAAACAGGCGGCGGCAGTCCGGCAACTCCTGCAGCCAGCAGTTGAGCTTGCGGCGCGCCTCGCGCAGCTGGCGTAGGGTGGCGGAGTGGATGCCTGCAATCTCGGGATGCTGGGCCATCTGATAGAAGAGACGCAGAATAGCGACCGGTTCACGGGCAAACAGCTCGGCATCGACCGCATCGATGAGGCGGCCACGGAGCTGGAACTCGTCGGAGAGGCGGCGCACATCCATGGCGCTGTTGCCGAGGATCGCCTCGTCAAACAGTTGCAGCAGCATCTCGTTGAGTTCGGCGACCCGCCGCACCGTCTGGTAGAAGCGCTTCATCATCTGCTCGACCGGAGCGTTCCCTTCCCCCTCGAAGCCCAGCATCTGGGCCACGGTGCGCTGGCGGTCGAACAGCAGGCGGTTGTCCCCCTTGTTGATGGCCATATGTAGGGCAAAGCGCACCTTCCAGAGGAAGTTCTGGCAGTCGAGCAGCTCGCGGTACTCGGCGCGGTTGAGAAAGCCGTGGCTGGTCATCTCGAACAAGGTGGTGGCGCCGAAGTGGCGACGGGCGACCCAGGCCAGGGTCTGAATGTCGCGCAGGCCGCCCGGATTGCACTTGAGATCCGGCTCCAGTTTGTAGGCGGTACCGAGAAACTGCTGGTGCCGCTCCGCCTGCTCTTGGCGCTTGGCACGAAAGAAGGCTTCACTTGGCCAGAAGTGCTGGGGGCTGGTCGCCTCCTTGAGTTGCCGGAAACCCTCCTGGCGACCTGTGATGTAGCGGGCCTCGATGAGGTTGGTGGCGACCGTAATATCGGCGCGCCCCTGCTCGAGGCACTCCGCCACGTTGCGCACCGCCTGACCCACCTCCAGCTTGAGATCCCACAACAGGGTGATGAACTCGCCAATGCGTAGTCCCAACACTTCGTCCAGTTCGTCGCCGTCATAGAGGATCAGCAGGTCGATATCGGAGTGGGGGTGCAGCTCGCCGCGGCCATAGCCCCCCACCGCGATCAGGGTCAGGTCGCTCTTGTCGAAGCCAAACTTCTGCCACAGGCGGCAGAGCAACTGATCCATGTATTCGGAGCGGGTGGCAACCAGCTCGATGATGTTGTCACCGGCATCGAAACGGGCGTGCAGCCAGCCGAGAAAGCGGCTCAGGTACTCTTTGCAGTTATCGCGGGTGAGCTGGTCGTCGGGTAACAGATGAGGGGAAAGCAGGCTGGCGTCCATGGCATCTCACACACAAGTGGCAGGCATCTGGCTGAAACAGGCAGTAAAAACCCCGGCGCTTTTCACAAGGGCCGGGGTTCGATGTTAGCTGTGTTTGATGAAGCGGTCGATAGTGTCGTCCGGGCGCAGGGTCAGTACCTCGCAGCCATCCTCGGTCACCAGCAGGGTGTGTTCCCACTGGGCGGAGTCGCCGCCATCCTTGGTGGTCACGGTCCAGCCATCCTTCGGATTGACCTTGCAGTGATACTTCTTGCTGTTGACCATCGGCTCGATGGTGAAGCACATGCCTGCTTTCAGCTCCAGCTTGCCACTGTTGCGGTAGTGCAGGATCTGCGGCTCTTCGTGGAACTCGGCACCGATGCCGTGGCCGCAGTAGTCACGCACCACGGAGAAGCCGACCTTCTCGACGATGGGCTGGATCACGGCGCCAATTTCGGTGATGCAGGCACCCGGACGTACCTTCTTGATGGCAGCGTAGAGGCTCTCTTGCGCAACCTTGCAGAGCTGGCGGCGCAGCGGGGTGGTTTCCCCCACGATGAACATGGCCGAGGTATCGCCGTGGTAGCCATCCTTGATGACGGTGATATCCAGGTTGATGATGTCGCCATCGCGCAGCTTCTTGTGATTCGGGATACCGTGGCAGATCACATCGTTTACCGAGGTGCAGATGGATTTGGGGAAGCCGTGGTAGTTGAGCGGAGCTGGAACCGCCTGTTGTACGTCGACAATATAGTCGTGGCAGAGGGTGTTCAGTTCGTCAGTGGTGACGCCAGCTTTGACATGGGGCGCAATCATGACCAGCACATCGGCGGCCAATTGGCCGGCAACGCGCATCTTTTCAATCTCTTCCGGTGTCTTGATTTTAATGGACATGGGATCTCTCTTGCGGCCTGCCGCTGGGCCTGCGAGGGCAGACAGGACAGGTAATGAAAAATAGATGCGTTTGCAATCAGGGCAAAATTTTATCCGCAACCCCCGCGTACTTCCAGTGTGATTGTCATCACAACGTCAAATCGGCGTCGCAGCATCCTCTGGCGGGATCCATATTTACACCTGTTTAGGGTGTCGGCCGGTGGTGTCCTGAACAAAGTTATGGTATAAAGCGCGCCGGAATGGGGAACTTGCGTCCCGATTTCATCACCCTTACTTAAACAACACACACACATCGACACATATGCCGGGGTGCCTTAACGGGTCGGTTATATGGGATGTGTGGAGGCCTAACCCCAATACAGAGGTATAAAATGGCTAAAGTTTCTATGCGCGACATGCTGCAAGCCGGCGTTCACTTCGGTCACCAGACTCGTTACTGGAACCCGAAAATGAAATCCTACATCTTCGGTGCCCGCAGCAAAGTTCACATCATCAACCTGGAAAAAACCGTTCCGATGTTTGACGATGCCATGAACTTCATCAGCTCCGTAGCTGCCAAGAAAGGCAAGGTACTGTTCGTAGGTACCAAGCGTGCCGCGTCTGAAGCCGTAAAAGAAGCCGCTGAGCGTTGCGACCAGTTCTATGTTAACCACCGCTGGCTGGGCGGCATGCTGACCAACTGGAAAACCGTTCGTCAGTCCATCAAGCGCCTGAAAGATCTGGAAACCCAGAGCCAAGACGGTACCTTCGACAAGCTGACCAAGAAAGAGGCGCTGATGCGTACTCGCGAAATGGAAAAGCTGGAGAAGAGCCTGGGTGGTATCAAGAACATGGGCGGCCTGCCTGACGTTCTGTTCGTTGTCGATGCCGACCACGAGCACATCGCTATCAAAGAAGCCAACAACCTGGGTATCCCGGTAGTTTCCATCGTTGATACCAACTCCAACCCGGACGGCGTTGATTACGTCATCCCGGGTAACGACGACGCTATCCGTGCTGTTCAGCTGTACCTGAATGCTGCTGCTGACACCGTACTGGAAGCTCGCGCTCAGGACATCGTTGTTCAAGCTGAACAAGATGGCTTCGTTGAAGCTGAGTAATTGATAAGGACTGCAAAGCCCTTATTAACCAAGCTGATGTAATTGGTTAGCAGGGGCCCTTGTGGCCCCTGTTTCTTGTCAATTCAAGACCGAGGATACTGGACATGGCTAACGTTACTGCCGCCCTGGTAAAAGAACTGCGCGAGCGCACTGCCGCTGGCATGATGGATTGCAAAAAAGCACTGGAAGAAGCTGCTGGTGATATCGAGCTGGCAATTGAGAACATGCGCAAATCCGGTCAGGCCAAAGCCGCCAAGAAAGCTGGCCGTATCGCCGCTGAAGGCGTTATCTTTGCTCGCACCGAAGGCAACGTTGCCGTCATGATCGAGCTGAACAGCGAAACCGACTTCGTCGCCAAAGATGCCAGCTTCATGGCAATGGGCCAGAAGATCGCTGACATCGCTGCGACCCAGAAAATTGCTGACGTTGACGCGCTGAAAGCCGCTGACTTCGGTAACGGCGAATCCGTCGAGCTGACCATCACCAACCTGATCGCCAAGATCGGTGAGAACATGAACCTGCGTCGCGTGATGCTGGTTGAAGGTGACAACCTGGGTACCTACGTTCACGGTTCCCGCATTGGTGTTATCACCAAGCTGACCGGTGGTTCTGCCGAGCTGGCCAAAGATCTGGCCATGCACGTTGCTGCCAACAGCCCGCAATTCGTCAAGCCTGAAGACGTGTCTGCTGAAGTCGTTGCCAAAGAGCGCGAAATCCAGATCGACATCGCCATCAACTCCGGCAAGCCGAAAGAGATCGCCGAGAAGATGGTTGAAGGCCGCATGAAGAAGTTCACCGGTGAGGTTTCCCTGACTGGTCAACCGTTCGTGAAAGATCCTTCCATGACCGTTGCCGAGCTGCTGAAGAAAGAAGGCGCTGACGTTGTCTCCTTCACCCGTTTCGAAGTGGGCGAAGGCATCGAGAAGCAAGAGACCGATTTCGCTGCTGAAGTTGCAGCCCAAATCGCGGCCGCTCAAAAGGCCTAATCGAACCGGTTTTTCCGTTTCCCCAGACCGCGACTTATGTCGCGGTCTTTATATGACCAGGAATCAGTGACATGAGTACCAATCCCAAACCTGCATACAGACGTGTTCTTCTGAAGTTGAGTGGTGAAGCCCTGCAAGGATCCGAGGGTTTCGGCATTGATCCGGCGGTGCTGGAGCGGATGGCCCAAGAGATCAAAGAACTGGTTGAGTTGGGTGTTCAGGTCGGTCTGGTCATCGGTGGCGGCAACCTGTTCCGTGGTGCCGGTCTTGCCAAAGCGGGCATGAACCGCGTGGTGGGCGACCACATGGGTATGCTGGCAACCGTGATGAACGGTCTGGCCATGCGTGATGCCCTGCATCGTGCTTATGTGAATGCCCGTCTGATGTCTGCCATCTCCCTGCAGGGCGTCTGCGACTCCTACAGCTGGGCCGAGGCAATCAGCCAGCTGCGTGCTGGCAAAGTCGTTATCTTCTCTGCCGGTACCGGCAACCCCTTCTTCACTACCGATTCTGCGGCTTGCCTGCGCGGGATCGAGATCGAAGCTGACGTGGTGCTCAAAGCCACCAAGGTTGATGGTGTATACAACGAAGATCCGGTCAAGAATCCGGATGCCGTGCTGTATCATGAACTGAGTTATGATGAAGTTCTTGAAAAAGAGCTCAAGGTGATGGATCTTGCTGCCTTTACCCTGGCACGTGACCATGATCTGCCGATCCGCGTGTTCAACATGAACAAACCGGGTGCCCTGCGCCGGGTTGTCATGGGTGAACCGGAAGGCACTCTGATCCACCACGTTGGTAAATAAGATAAAAGTGAGCCACCTGGCGCTCTTATCCTATCCATCACGTCAGTAAATAAGATAGACACGGGCCGTGTAGCGGCTCGTTCGCCAAAAGGAAAACCACTGTGATCAACGAGATTAAAAACGACGCCAAGGAGCGCATGGGCAAGAGCGTAGAAGCGCTCAAGACTCAAATGTCCAAGATCCGTACCGGCCGCGCTCACCCGAGCCTGCTCGACGGCATCCAGGTTGAGTATTACGGTGCTGCCACTCCGCTGAAACAGTTGGCCAACGTCGTGGCAGAAGATGCTCGCACCCTCTCCATCTCCATTTTTGACCGCTCCATGATCCAGGCGGTAGAGAAGGCGATCCTGACCTCCGATCTGGGCCTGAACCCGTCCAGCAATGGCCAGACCTTGCGTGTGCCGCTGCCGCCGCTGACCGAAGAGCGTCGTCGTGACCTGACCAAGATCGTCCGTGCCGAAGCTGAAAATGCCCGTGTTGCCGTGCGCAACATCCGTCGTGACGCCAACGCTGACCTGAAAGCGTTGCTGAAGGACAAAGAGATCTCCGAAGACGACGACCGTCGCGCCCAGGAAGAGATCCAGAAACTGACCGACTCCTACATCAAGCTGGTCGATGAGGCCCTTGCCGTAAAGGAGAAGGAGCTAATGGAAATCTAACCGTCTGAAAGGTATATTACGAGCGCCGTGTAGTGCCCCTGCACGGCGCTTTTGTCTTTGTGGGAGAATTACATGTCGCTTTTGGCTGCGTTGGGTGATTGTGCCAACTCGTCTTTACCCCGTCACGTCGCCATCATCATGGATGGTAACGGTCGCTGGGCCCAGAACCGAGGCAAGATGCGGGTTTATGGCCACAAGGCGGGCGTCAAGTCAGTGCGCGAGGCCGTTACCTTTGCTGCGCGTGCCAAGATCGAGGCATTGACCCTGTTTGCATTCTCCAGCGAGAACTGGCGCCGCCCGGAAGGGGAGGTCAGTGCCTTGATGGAACTGTTCATCACAGTGCTGGGTCGTGAGGTGCAGAAACTGCACAACAACGGGATCCGGCTCAAGGTGATTGGCGATACTGCTCGCTTTAGTGAGCGGTTGCAGGCCAAAATCGCCAAGGCGGAAGCCTTGACCGCCAATAACAAGGGGTTGACCCTGAACATTGCGGCCAACTATGGCGGCCAGTGGGATATCGCCCAGGCGGCCCGCAAGCTGGCTAAAGCAGTGGCGGCCGGTGAACTGGCCGCTGACGACATTGATGAATCCATGTTGACCCGTGAGGTTTGCATGGCCGATCTGCCACCCGTGGACCTGTTGATCCGCACCGGTGGCGATCATCGCATCAGCAACTTTGTGTTATGGCAGCTCGCCTATGCCGAGCTCTATTTTACCCCGGTATTGTGGCCCGATTTCAACGAGGCCGAGTTCAGTGAGGCGGTCGCCTCTTTCGTTGCCCGCGAGCGTCGCTTCGGTTGCACGGGTGAACAGATACGGGAATTGATCGCCGAGCAGCAGACCGGCTAAACCCCGCTCCCAAGAGAGAGGTTTCTTTTGCTAAAACAACGAATTATTACTGCTTTGATGTTGATCCCCCTGGTGTTGGGGGCGCTCTTCTTTCTGCCATTGAAATTTTTTGCCCTGTTGGCTGCGCTGGTGTTTTTGTTGGCCAGTCGCGAATGGAGTGGGTTTGTCTCTGCTGCTCCGCAACAATGGTTACCCATCGTATTTTGTCTGTTGCTCGGTGCCAGCCTCTTTTGGCTGCCGGTGGAGCAACTCTGGACGCCCCACCTGCCCCCCCTCGTGATGGGCGTGCTCTGGACCGCGGTAAGCTGGTGGTTGCTGGGTCTGCTGCTGGTGCTGCGTTATCCCCAAAGCGCCAAGCTGTGGAAAGAGTCTATCTGGCTCAAGTCGCTGTTTGGTCTGGTGACCCTGGTTCCCTTCTTCTGGTCGCTGGTCGCCATCCGTGGTTACAACTTTTACCATGACCCCATGATGGGCGCCTGGATCCTGTTGTTCGTGATGGGACTGGTCTGGGCGGCAGATTCTGGCGCGTATTTTTTCGGCAAGGCGTTCGGTAAGCACAAGTTGGCACCGGCTGTGAGTCCGGGCAAAACCATCGAAGGGATGTGCGGCGGCCTCTTTACCGCCAGCCTGCTGGCTATCGGCGTTACTTGGTCGATGGGATTTGTTCCTGCCAAGATGATCACCGTGCTGTTTTGCTCTCTGCTGGCGGTGCTTGCCTCCGTACTCGGTGATCTGACCGAGAGCATGTTCAAGCGCGAAGCGGGCATCAAGGACTCCGGCACCCTGCTGCCGGGTCATGGCGGTATTCTCGACCGGATCGACAGCCTGACCGCCGCTCTGCCGGTGTTTCTGCTCAGTTATCTGCTACTCAGTCAGGAGTTTTGATGCACAAGTCACTGGTTATTCTGGGAGCCTCCGGCTCCATTGGTCAGAGTACCTTGAAAGTGCTGCGCCATAACCCGGGCAGTTGGCAAGTGTTGGCGTTGACCGCCGCCCGCAATGTGGATGCCATGTTGCGGGACTGCCTCGAATTCTCCCCCCGTTTTGCCGTGATGGTCGATGAGGATGCCGCCCGTGAACTCGCTGCCCGTTTGAAAGCGCACGGCTGTGCGACCCGGGTCATGTCTGGTGCAGCAGCCCTCTGCGATGTGGCCGCTCACCCGGACGCCCATAGCGTGATGGCCGCCATTGTCGGTGCGGCTGGTCTGGCCCCGACCATGGCCGCGGTACGTGCCGGCAAGCGTATTTTGCTGGCCAACAAGGAGGCGCTGGTGATGTCCGGTGCTTTCTTCATGGAAGCCGTGCGCGAACATGGCGCCGAGCTGCTGCCCATCGACAGCGAACATAATGCCATTTTCCAGTGTCTGCCGACCGCCGTGCAGCGCCAGCCCGGTTTTTGCGATCTGGCGGCGGCGGGGATCAGCAAGATTTTGCTGACCGGTTCTGGCGGCCCGTTCCGTTACACCGAGATCAGCGAGCTGGCGAAGGTGACGCCGGCGCAGGCCATCGCCCACCCCAACTGGTCGATGGGGGCCAAGATTTCGGTCGACTCCGCCACCATGATCAACAAGGGGCTGGAGTACATCGAGGCGCGCTGGTTGTTCAACGCGGCGCCCGAGCAGATCCAGGTGGTGATCCACCCGCAATCGGTGATCCACTCCATGGTGCAGTACAAGGATGGCTCCGTGCTAGCCCAGCTCGGCAACCCCGATATGTGCACTCCTATCGCCCACGCGCTGGCCTATCCCAATCGCATCCCTTCCAGCGTGGAACCTTTGGATTTCTTCAGTGTCGGAGAGTTCAGCTTTATCCGGCCTGATTACGATCGCTATCCCTGCCTGGCACTGGCCATCAATGCCTGCCACAAGGGGCAAGCAGCGACTACTGCGCTCAATGCGGCCAATGAAGAGGCGGTTGCCGCCTTCCTGGCCGGGCGCATCGGTTTTATGGATATTGCCCGGATCAACGAGGCAGTGATGCTGGCGCTGGAGAGCAGCGCCGTCGGCTCGCTTGATGATCTGTTTGCCCTGGACGGTGCGGCAAGAGCCCGTGCTCACACTTTGATTGAGGAGCTTGGCTGATGAGCGGTGTGTTGTGGAATATCGGTGCTTTTGTTGTTGCGCTGGGCCTGCTGGTCGCGGTGCACGAGTTTGGTCACTTCTGGGTGGCCCGTCGCTGTGGCGTCAAGGTTGAGCGCTTCTCCATCGGTTTTGGCAAAGCGATCTGGCGCCGGATGGGTAAGGATGGCACCGAATATGTGCTGGCGCTGATCCCGCTCGGTGGTTACGTCAAGATGCTCGATGGCCGGGTCGATGAACTCAAGCCCGGTGACGAGCAGTATGCCTTCAACCACAAGAGTGTCTGGGCGCGGATGGCGATTGTTGCCGCAGGTCCCATGGCCAACTTCGTGTTTGCCCTGTTTGCCCTCTGGCTGATGTTTATCATCGGGGTGCCGAGCGTCAAGCCGGTGATCGGTGAGGTGCGTCCGGCATCCATCGTGGCCGAGGCGGGTGTGCTGCCGGGGATGGAGATTGTCGGGGTCGGCGATGAGCAGACCGGTGACTGGGAGAGCGTCACCTACGCCCTTATCAGCCATCTGGGTGATGATGCTGTGACTCTCAAGGTGCAGGCACCCAATACCAGCTATGCCACCGACAAAACCTTGTCGCTGACCGGCTGGACCTTCGATCCGGATAAAGAGTCGCCCATCGGCAGCTTGGGAATTATCCCCCTGAGTGGCAAAGTGCTGCCAGTCGTGGCTGCCGTGGTGGCCAAGAGTGCCAGTGAAAAGGCGGGGTTACAGGTCGGTGACCGTATCAAACAGGTCGGCGATCAGCCTATTACCGCGTGGGCCCAGTTTGTCGAACTGGTGCAGCAGGCTCCGGGCGAACCCCTGCAAGTGGTGGTTGAGCGCAACAACAGTGATCTCAACGTGACCCTGACCCCGGATAGCCGCAAGTTGCAGGGCAAGCTGGTAGGATTTGTCGGTCTCTCGCCGCAACTGGTTCCATTACCGGATGAATATCGAATTCTGTTACAGTATGGGCCTTTGCAGGCGCTGTGGCATGGCGCGGACAAGACTTGGAGCCTGATCACGCTCACCTTTGACATGATTGGCAAGTTGATCGGTGGCATCGTGTCGCTGGACAACCTGAGCGGCCCCATCTCCATTGCCAAGGGCGCCGGCAGCAGTGCCGACTATGGTCTGGTCTATTTCTTGAGTTTTCTGGCGCTGATCAGCGTCAACCTGGGGATTATCAATCTGTTCCCCCTGCCGGTGCTCGATGGTGGCCATCTGGTCTATTTCCTGATCGAAGCGGTCACCGGCAAGCCGGTATCAGAGAAAATACAGGAAGTGGGTTTCAGGATCGGCGCCGCCATTCTGATGTTATTGATGGGCATTGCGCTGTTTAACGATTTCGCTCGCCTCTGAGGCCAGAGCATCAACAAGGACACATAAGAACAAAATGGCTGTTAAAAAAGCATTGGTGTTGAGTTGCCTGCTGGGTGCCAGTTTCCTGGCCCAGGCGGCCCCTGCCTCTTTTGTGGTGCAAGATATCCAGGTCGAAGGTCTGCAACGGGTGACCCTGGGTGCCGCACTGTTGAACCTGCCGATCCGGGTCGGTGATACCGTCGACTCCGTGGCTCTGGCCAGCGCCATCAAAAAGCTCTATGCCTCGGGTAACTTCGAGGATGTGAAGGTTTACCGTGATGGCCAGGTGCTGCAGGTGATGGTCAAGGAGCGTCCAACCATCTCCAGCATCGAGTTTGCCGGCAACAAGGATATCAAAGAGGAGCAACTGACCCAGAGTCTGGAGTCCTCCGGTATCCGTGTGGGCGATCCGCTGGATCGCACCGTGCTCACCTCCCTCGAGAAGGGGCTTGAAGATTTCTACTATGGCGTGGGTAAATACTCCGCCAAGGTCAAGGCCATCGTCACCCCGTTGCCGCGCAACCGGGTCGACCTCAAGTTCACCTTCGTGGAAGGGGAAGCGGCCAAGATCCAGCAGATCAACATCGTCGGCAACAGCGTCTTCCCTGAAGAGAAGCTGATTGCCCAGCTTTCCCTGCGCGACGAAGTGCCCTGGTGGAACTTCACCGCCGATCAGCGCTATCAGAAGCAGAAATTGGCGGGTGATATCGAGACCCTGCGCTCCTACTACATGGATCGCGGCTATATCCGCTTCCAGCAGGAGTCAACCCAGGTCTCCATGACCCCCGACAAGAAGGGCGTCTACGTCACCCTCAACATCAAGGAAGGGGAGCAGTACAAGGTCTCCGGTGTCCAGCTCAAGGGTGACCTGATCGATCGCGGTGGCGAGATGAAGGGATTGATCCCGATCGCTGCCGGCAGCACTTACTCCGCCAGTCAGGTGACTCATACCGAAGAGGTGCTCTCCAAGTTCCTCGGCCGTTACGGCTACGCCTATCCGAAAGTGGTCACCTTCCCGCAGATCAATGACAAGACCAAGGAAGTGGAGCTGATCGTCAACGTTGAGCCTGGCCCCCGTGTCTATGTGCGCAATATCAACTTCAGCGGTAACGCCACCACCGAAGACCAGGTGCTGCGTCGCGAGATGCGCCAGATGGAGGGCACCTGGCTCTCCTCCGACAACATCGAGCAGTCCAAGAGCCGTCTCAACCGCCTTGGCTATTTCGAGAGCGTCGAAGTGGACACCAAGCGGGTGCCGGGCAACGATGACCTGGTTGACCTCGACTTCAAGGTCAAGGAGCAGCCAGCAGGCTCCATCAACGCAGGTATCGGTTACGGTACCGAATCGGGTCTGAGCCTACAGGCGGGGATCTCCCAGGACAACTTTATGGGTACCGGTAAAAAGGTCTCCATCAACGCCAGCACCAACGACTACTCCAAGAACGTTGACCTGAGCTACAACGACCCCTACTTCACCGTGGATGGTGTCAGCCTGGGTGGTCGGGTCTACTACAACCAGTTCCGCGCCGATGATGCCGATATCGTTGATTACGAGAATGAAACCATCGGTTTCCGTCTCTCCAGCGGCTTCCCGGTCAACGAGTTCAACCGTCTCGACTTCAGTACCGGTATCGAGAGCACCAAGCTGAGCCGTCCGTCATTCAATGCCCAGAACTATCAGGAGTGTCTGAAGGACAATCCGGATACTGATGGCAATACCTACTGCTGGGATCAGTGGAATGATAACCGCCAGTCGGTACAGATGGATCAGTTCTGGAATGCTTACTCACAGGATGGTTCCAACCTCGACTTTGTGACCGTTGATGTCACCGCTGGCTGGACCCGCTCTACCCTGAACAAGGGGATGTTCCCGACTTCTGGCGATCGTCAGCGTATCAACGCCAAGGTGACCGTGCCGGGCATGGAGCTGCAGTACTACAAGCTCTCTGCCGAAGATGCCCACTACTTCCCGCTCGATGCGGATCATAGCTGGGTTATGATCGGCAAGGGTCGTGTCTCCTACGGTAACGGCTATGGCGATGACTCCATGCTGCCGTTCTTCGAGAACTACTATGCCGGTGGTTTCGATACGGTACGTGGCTTCAAGAGCAATACCATTGGTCCCAAGGCGATCTACAAGACCTACAACAAGCCGGGTGCTGGCAGTTGCACTGGTTCTCAGCCGTGTGAAACTGGCTACTATGAAGGTTCCGACACCTCGGTGGGGGGTAACGCTCTGGCCGTCGCCTCACTGGAGCTTGTCTTCCCGACCCCGTTCGTCTCCGAGACCTATCGTCCGCAGATCCGTTCAACCGTCTTTATGGACGCAGGTACCGTCTGGAGCACTGATTTTGCCAACGGGGCATATCCTTGCGCCGCCGGTTCTGATTGCAACTATCTGAGCCAGGACTACTCCAACCCGGGCAATATCCGGGTCTCTGCCGGTGTCTCCCTGCAGTGGCTCTCGCCGATGGGCCCGCTGGTGTTTGCCCTGGCCAAGCCGATCAAGAAATACGAAGGGGATCGCACCGAAGTCTTCTCCTTCAACATCGGTCGTACTTTCTAAGCAGAATTTCGCCCCCACCCATGCGGTGGGGGTCTTCAATGATGGGACGCGCGGTATGCGTGCCTCACCAGGTAACAAGACGGTCCTAACGCCGCTTGCATAATCGGGTAAATCAGGTAGCCCTCGCCATGAGGGAACAAGGAGTAAGTGTGAATAAAGCGTTGAAAGTAGCTGGTTTGAGCTTTGCACTGATGGCTGCCGGCATGGGTTCTGCCTTCGCTGAGACCAAGATCGCCGTGGTGGATATGGGCGAAGTCTTCCAAAAGCTGCCCCAGCGTGAAGCCGTTGCAGCCAAGCTGAAAGGTGAATTCGAGCCGCGTATGCGTGAGCTGCAGAAGCTGGAACAGGAAGGCCAGAAGCTGGTCGAGAAGTTCCGCAAGGATGAAGCCTTCATGAGCGCCGAGCAGAAGAAGCAGAACCAGGAGAAGCTGGCCAAGCTGCAGATGGAGTTCAACCAGAAGCGTCAAGCCTTTGAGCAGGACAACGGTCGCCGTCAGTCCGAAGAGCGCAACAAGATCCTGACCAAGGTGCAGGCTGCCATCGATTCCATCGCCAAGAGCAATGGTTACGATCTGGTGCTGGAGCGCAATGCCGCCCCGTATGCCGCCAGCAAGCTGGACATCTCCGGCCAGGTTATTTCTCAGGTAAGCAAGAGCAACTAATTGATGGCATTCACTCTCGCACAGCTGGCCCAGCAACTGGGGGCCCAGGTCCATGGCGACGGAACCCTGGAAATCCGCAAGGTAGCGACACTGGAAAAGGCCGGGGAGGGGGATATCACCTTCCTGTCCAACAAAAAGTACCGGCACTATCTGGAGCAGAGCAAGGCGACCGCCGTGCTCATTACCGAAGCGGATCTGCCATTTTGTCCCACCAATGCCCTGGTGCTCAAAGACCCCTATGTGGGTTTTGCCCGGGTAGCCCAACTGCTGGACACCACCCCGCAGCCGGCCACGGATATTCATCCGAGTGCCGTTATCGCGGCTGACGTGCAACTGGGCGAGAGAGTGGCCATCGGCGCCAATGCAGTGATCGAATCCGGCGTCGTGCTGGGTGACGATGTACGCATTGGCCCGGGCTGTTTTGTTGGCAAAAATACCCGGCTGGGAGCCCGCTCCCGGCTGTGGGCCAACGTCACCCTCTATCACAATGTGACCATGGGCACCGACTGTCTGGTTCAATCCGGCACAGTGATCGGCGCCGATGGTTTCGGCTATGCCAACGAGCGTGGCGAGTGGATCAAGATCCCCCAGCTCGGCGGTGTGACCATTGGCAACCGGGTCGAGATCGGTGCCTGTACCACCATTGACCGCGGTGCGCTGGAAGATACCCGCATCGCTGACAACGTCATCATCGACAACCAATGCCAGATCGCCCACAACGTGGAGATCGGTTACGGCACCGCCGTGGCGGGCTCTACCGTGATGGCTGGTAGTCTCAAGGTCGGCAAATACTGTATCATTGGCGGCGCTTCCGTCTTTAACGGGCATATGGAGATCTGCGACCAGGCCACCGTTACCGGTATGGCCATGGTGATGCGACCCATTACCGAGCCCGGTGTCTACTCTTCCGGCATCCCTCTGCAAACCAATAAAGAGTGGCGCAAGACCGCCGCCCGGGTGATGCGTATCGAAGAGATGCACAAGCGGTTAAGCAAGCTTGAGAAGAAGCTGGATCAAGAATAATCACGATTGGTATAGGGTACTGTTTTGACTACTGAAAAGAAGAGCCTGGGTATCCAGGAAATCATGGATCTGCTGCCCCACCGTTATCCGTTTCTGATGGTGGATCGTGTAGACGACTACGAGATCAGCGATGAGCGCAAAACCCTGCGCGCCATCAAGAACGTCTCGTTCAACGAGCCGATCTTCCAGGGGCACTTCCCGGCCAAGCCGGTGTTCCCTGGCGTACTGATCCTGGAAGCGATGGCACAGGCCACCGGTATCCTGGCCTTTACCATGGTGGGCAAGCCGTCTCCCAACGAACTCTACTATTTTGCCTCAATCGACAACGCTCGCTTCAAGCGTCCGGTCGGCCCCGGTGACCAACTGGTGCTCGACGTGGAGTTCCTGAAAGAGCGTCGCGGTATTGCCAAGTTCACCGGTGTCGCTACCGTCGACGGTGAAGTGGTCTGTACCGCCGAGCTGATGTGCGCCAAACGCGAGGTTTAACACACGTGATCGACCAGACTGCCATCATTCACGATACTGCCATCGTCCATGAGTCTGCCGTGATCGGTAAAGGGGTTGAAATCGGCCCCTTTTCTGTCATCGGCGCCGAGGTGGAAATCGGTGACAACACCTGGGTAGGTTCCCATGTGGTGATCAAGGGCCCGACCAAGATTGGTCGCGGCAACAAGATCTTCCAGCACACCTCCATCGGTGAGGATTGCCAGGACAAGAAGTACGCCGGTGAGCGCACCTTCCTCGAGATTGGCGACAACAACGTCATTCGCGAGAACTGCACCTTCCACCGCGGTACCATTCAGGATCAATCCCTGACCAAGGTGGGCAGCGGCAACCTGTTCATGGTCAACGTCCACGTTGCCCACGACTGCATCATTGGTGACAACTGCATCTTCGCCAACAACGCGACCCTGGCTGGCCACGTGGTGATCGGTGATTTCGTGATCTTTGGTGGTCTCTCTGCCATTCATCAGTTTGGCCGCGTCGGCTCCCACGCCTTCGTCGGTGGCTGCGCCGCCCTGAACAAGGACGTGCCGCCTTACGTGATGGCTGCCGGCAACTACGCCAAGCCGTTCGGGGTCAACTCTGAAGGTCTGCGTCGCCGCGGTTTCAGCGCTGAGGCGATCTCTGCCGTCAAGCGTGCCTACAAAGAGATCTTCCGCTCTGGCAAGACCATCGAAGAGGTGCTGCCGGTGCTGATCGAGATGGCGCAAGCCGAACCGGCCGTCCAGCTCTATGTGGACTTCCTCAAAGATAACGAGCGCGGGATCATCCGTGCCTGATCCGGTTCGTATCGGTATCGTCGCCGGAGAGGTCTCCGGCGACATTCTGGCTGCCGGTCTGGTGCGCGAGCTGCAAGCCCGCTACCCGAATGCGCAGTTCGAAGGGATCGCCGGGCCGCGGATGCAGGCCCTCGGCGTCAAGGCGCTGTTCGAGATGGAAGAGCTCTCCGTCATGGGGATCACCGAGGTGCTTGGCCGTCTGCCGCGCATTCTCAAGGTCCGTCGCGAACTGTTGCGCCACTTTATTGCCAATCCGCCCGATATCTTCATCGGCGTGGATGCACCGGATTTCAATATCGGAGTGGAGCTGAAACTGCGCCGCGCCGGTATCAAGACGGTTCACTATGTCAGCCCCTCTGTGTGGGCCTGGCGCCAGAACCGCATTCACAAGATCAAGGCCGCTACCGACATGGTGCTCGCCTTCCTGCCGTTCGAGAAAGCCTTCTACGACCGCTTCGACGCCCCTTGCCGTTTTGTCGGTCACACCATGGCGGATGATATTCCATTGGTGCCGGATCAGGCCGCCGTGCGTCGCAACCTCGGTATCGATGCCAATCGCCGCTGGCTGGCAGTGCTGCCGGGCAGCCGTACCGCAGAAGTGGGCTTTATGTCCCCCCTGTTTCTCGAGGCGTGCAAACACCTGACGGTGCGCTATCCGGATCTCGGCTTCATCGTGCCGCTGGTCAACCAGAAACGGCGTGAGCAGTTTATGGCCATCAAGGCCGAGGTAGCGCCGGGTCTCGACATGGTGCTGCTGGAAGGGCAGGGCCGCGAGGCGATGATCGCCGCTGACGTGGTGATGCTGGCCTCTGGCACCGCAGCGCTCGAAGCCATGCTGGTGAAAAAGCCGATGGTGGTGGGCTACAAGCTCAAGCCCTTCAGCTATTGGCTGGCCCAGCGACTGGTAAAGACCGAATTTGTCTCTCTGCCCAACCTGCTCGCCGGTCGCATGCTGGTGCCGGAACTCATCCAGCACGAGTGCACCCCGGAGAATCTGGTGGAAGAGGTGAGCAAGTACTTCGAGCACGACAACAGTGCGCTGGTCAACACCTTCACCGAGCTGCACCAGCTGATCCGCTGCAATGCCGACTCGCAGGCCGCCGATGCGGTGGTGGATCTGCTCGGCAGATAACGCTATTTCGGACCGTCGATTGCGCCGCGCAGCCCGTTAATCCGTTTTCCGAGCGGTGATGCCGCGCCAGTCGACCCCTGTCAGGCCCCACGGGGCCTGTTTTGATTCAAGGCTACAAGATGATGATCGATATTCCTGACGACAAGCTGGTTGCCGGTGTGGACGAAGTGGGCCGTGGCCCCCTGGTGGGTGACGTGGTCACCGCCGCGGTCATTCTCGACCCGGCCAATCCGATTGCCGGGCTGGCTGACTCCAAGAAGCTCTCCGAGAAGAAGCGGCTGGCGCTGTTTGATGAGATCAAAGAGAAAGCGCTCGCCTGGGCCATCGGTCGCGCCACTCCGGAGGAGATCGACGAGCTCAACATCCTGCATGCCACCATGCTGGCGATGCAGCGCGCCGTAGCGGGGCTGAAGGTGACGCCCGAGCTGGTCTTTATCGATGGCAACCGCTGCCCGGCGCTGCCGATGGAAGCGCGCGCAGTGGTCAAGGGCGATAGCCTGGTGGCCGCCATCAGCGCCGCTTCTATCCTCGCCAAGGTGACCCGAGATGCGGAGATGACCGAGTTGGACAGTCGTCATCCCGAATATGGTTTTGCCCGTCACAAGGGTTATCCGACCGCGGAGCACCTCGCCATTCTGGCCGAGCGTGGCCCGTTGCCCGAATATCGCAAGAGCTTCAAACCGGTGCGCCGCGCACTGGGGATCGAGTAGACCATGCCATTTAGTTTGAGCAGCGAGAGGAGATGACGATGGCTGACCCCCGTTTTATCCACCTGCGAGTCCACTCCGACTTCTCCATGGTCGATGGCCTGCAGAAGATCAACCCCATTGTCGGGGCGGCGGCGGCCAACAACATGCCGGCGCTGGCGCTGACCGATCAGATGAACATGTGCGGTTTGGTGCGCTTCTATGGCGCCGCCCACGGCAAGGGGATCAAGCCCATCGTCGGGGCCGACTTCTGGGTGCAGAGCGATGAGCTCGGCGACGAGCAGTTCCGTCTCACCCTGCTAGCCATGGATAACGACGGCTACCAGAACATCACCCTGCTTATTTCCCGCGGTTACCAGCGCGGCCACGTGCAAGGGCGGCCGGTTATCGACAAGAGCTGGCTCGCCGAGCATGCCAAGGGGGTGATCGTCCTCTCCGGCGGGCGCGAGGGGGATGTGGGCAAGTTCCTGCTCAAGGGCAACCGGCAGATGACCGAGCAGTGTGTCGCCTTCTATCAGACTCACTTCCCCGATGCCTACTACCTCGAACTGTTGCGTACCGGTCGACCCGACGAAGAGGTCTACCTGCACATGGCGGTGGCCATCGCCACCGAGTTCGAGCTGCCGGTGGTCGCCACCAACGAGGTGGTGTTCCTCAACGCCGATGACTTCGATGCCCACGAGATCCGGGTCGCCATCCACGATGGCTATACCCTGATGGACAAACGCCGCCCCCGTCGCTACAGCCCCCAGCAGTACCTGCGCAGTCAGGAGGAGATGGCGGAGCTGTTCGCCGACATCCCCGAAGCGCTGGAAAACACGGTGGAGATCGCCAAGCGCTGCAACGTGACGGTGCGTCTCGGCGAATATTTCCTGCCCAACTTCCCGACCGGCGACATGACCACCGAAGATTTTCTGGTGGCCAAATCGAAAGAGGGTCTGGAGGAGCGTCTCGAGTTCCTGTTCCCGGATCCGGCGGTGCGGGCCGAGCGACGTCCCGAGTATGACGAGCGCCTCGATGTCGAGCTGAAAGTGATCAACCAGATGGGCTTCCCGGGTTACTTCCTCATCGTGATGGAGTTTATCCAGTGGTCCAAGGACAACGGCATTCCCGTTGGCCCGGGCCGGGGCTCGGGGGCGGGCTCTCTGGTGGCTTACGCCCTCAAGATCACCGACCTCGACCCGCTGGAATTTGACCTGCTGTTCGAACGTTTCCTGAACCCCGAGCGGGTATCCATGCCCGACTTCGACGTCGACTTCTGCATGGACCGACGCGACGAGGTGATCGAGCACGTCTCCGACATGTATGGCCGGGAGGCGGTCTCCCAGATCATCACCTTCGGTAGCATGGCGGCCAAGGCTGTGGTGCGGGACGTGGGCCGGGTGCTGGGCCATGCCTACGGCTTTGTCGATCGCATCTCCAAGCTGATCCCGCCGGATCCGGGGATGACGCTCGCCAAGGCATTCGAGGCCGAGCCCAAGCTGCCCGAACTCTACGAGCAGGATGAGGAGGTCAAAGACCTCATCGACATGGCTCGTCGTCTCGAAGGGGTGGTGCGCAACGCTGGTAAACACGCCGGTGGCGTGGTGATCGCACCCACCAAGATCACCGACTTTGCGCCGCTCTACTGCGATGATGAGGGCCATCACCCGGTCACCCAGTTTGACAAGAACGACGTGGAGTACGCCGGTCTGGTGAAGTTCGACTTCCTGGGTCTGCGCACTCTCACCATCATCGACTGGGCGCTCGGCATGATAAACCCGCGTCTTGCCAAAGAGGGCAAGCCGCCGGTGGATATCGCCGCCATCCCTATCGATGACAAGAAGTCGTTCGACCTGCTGCAACGCTACGAGACCACAGCGGTATTCCAGCTGGAATCCCGCGGCATGAAGGATCTCATCAAGCGGCTGCGCCCCGACTGCTTCGAAGACATGATCGCACTGGTGGCCCTGTTCCGACCGGGCCCGCTCCAGTCTGGCATGGTGGATAACTTCATCGACCGCAAACACGGTAATGAAGCGATCTCCTATCCGGACGAGAAGTGGCAGCACGAGAGCCTGAAACCGATTCTGGAACCGACCTACGGCATCATCCTCTATCAGGAGCAGGTGATGCAGATCGCCCAGACCCTGGCGGGTTATACGCTGGGTGGCGCGGATATGCTGCGCCGGGCGATGGGTAAGAAAAAGCCCGAGGAGATGGCCAAGCAGCGGGCCGGTTTCGAGGAGGGCGCCGTCAAGAATGGCGTCGACGGCGAACTGGCGATGAAGATCTTCGATCTGGTGGAGAAGTTTGCGGGCTACGGCTTCAACAAGTCCCACTCCGCCGCCTATGCGCTGGTTTCCTACCAGACCCTCTGGCTCAAGACCCACTTCCCGGCCGAGTTCATGGCGGCGGTGATGACCGCCGATATGGACAACACCGACAAGATAGTGACCCTGGTGGACGAGTGCCAGCGGATGGGGCTGACCGTGATCCCGCCGGATGTGAACACCGGCCGCTATCGCTTCTCGGTCAACGAAGAGGGTCATATCGTCTACGGCATCGGGGCGGTGAAAGGGGTGGGTGAAGGCCCTATTGACGCTATCCTCAGCGCCCGGGATCAGGACGGCCCGTTCCGCGATCTGTTCGACTTCTGCAACCGGGTCGACATCAAGAAGCTCAACAAGCGGGTGATGGAGAAGCTGATCCTCTCCGGTGCCATGGATCGGCTCGGCCCCCACCGCGCCGCCCTGATGGCGACCCTGGAGGAGGCGATGCGGGCCGCCGAGCAGCACGCCAAGGCGCAGGCGGTGGGGCAGGTCGACATGTTCGGCGTGCTCACCGAAGAGATTGACGACGTCAAGAAGGCGTTTGCCAACGTGCCGCACTGGCCTGACAAGGTGTGGCTGGAAGGGGAGCGCGAGACCCTCGGGCTCTATCTCACCGGCCACCCCATCAACCAGTACAGCAGCGAATTGCGTCGTTATACCTCGGGTCGCCTGTGCGATCTGCATCCCACTTCACGCGATACCGTGACCACGGCGGCGGGGCTGGTGATTGCGGCCCGCAGCATGGTGACCAAGCGTGGCAACAAGATGGGGATCTTCACTCTGGACGACCGTTCCGGTCGCCTCGATGTGACCCTGTTCAGTGAAGCGCTGGAAAAATATGAAGAATTGATGCAAAAAGACCGCATTTTGGTGGTTTCTGGACAGGTCAGCTTTGATGACTTCTCCGGTGGCCTTAAAATGTCGGCTCGAGAATTACTGGATATCAACGATGCGAGGGAGCGTTTTGCCAGAGCAATCCGTATCTCCCTCGATGAACAGCGGATTGATGATCGCTTTTTCCCGCGTTTGTGCGAGATTTTGGAGCCCGCCCGTGCCGGAGTCTGTCCGGTTCAGGTAAACTATCGTCGCCCCGGCTCCCGGGTGCGATTGACGCTCGGTACCGAGTGGCGGGTGACGCCCACCGATCAACTGATAGATGACTTGCGAGTCCTGCTTGGACGAGAGCGGGTTGAATTGGTTTTTGATTAGAGGTTCTAAGGCCCTATGAGTCTTTTTCTGGATTTTGAACAGCCGATTGCCGAGTTGCAGGCGCAGATTGATGAACTCAAACATGTGAGTGAAGGCAATCACGCCGTGGATCTGAAAGACGAGATCCGCCGGCTGGAGAAGAAAAACGAAGAGCTGACCAAGAAGATCTTCGGTGATCTGGGGGCCTGGCAGGTATCCCAGATGGCGCGTCATCCCCAGCGCCCCTACACCTTTGACTATATCGAGCATATCTTCACCGATTTCGACGAGTTGGCTGGCGATCGCGCCTATGCCGATGACAAGGCTATCGTCGGCGGCATCGCCCGTCTCGACGGTGAGCCGGTGATGGTGATTGGTCACCAGAAGGGTCGCGAGACCAAAGAGAAGATCAAGCGCAACTTCGGTATGCCGCGTCCGGAAGGGTACCGCAAGGCCCTGCGTCTGATGGAGATGGCCGAGCGCTTCAAGATGCCGATCATCACCTTTATCGACACCCCGGGCGCTTACCCCGGGGTCGGTGCCGAAGAGCGTGGCCAGTCCGAAGCGATTGCCCGCAACCTGAAAGTGATGGCCGGTCTGACCGTGCCGGTGGTCTGCACGGTGATCGGTGAGGGTGGTTCAGGTGGTGCGCTGGCCATTGGCGTGGGTGACCGCGTCAACATGCTGCAGTACTCCACCTACTCCGTCATCTCGCCGGAAGGGTGTGCCTCCATCCTGTGGAAGAGCGCTGACAAGGCCTCCGTAGCTGCCGAAGCGATGGGGATCACTGCCCAGCGTCTGAAAGAGCTCAAGCTGATCGACCACGTGATCGACGAACCCCTCGGCGGTGCTCACCGCGATGTGGAGAAGATGGCCAAAAACCTCAAGGCTCGCATCAAGCAGGATTTGGACGCTCTGCGTCCGCTCGATACCGAGCAACTGCTGGAGCAGCGTTACCAGCGTCTGCTGGGCTACGGGTACTGCTAAGCGCAGCCGTCACCCCCGAGTATTCAGGCCCCCGTCATCGACGAGGGCTTTTTATTGCGGTTGATCTGCCATTCAGGTGAGTGCCCCAACGTGCCCTGAAACGGCGCAGGTCTGCATTCGTGGGTGTGGGGTAGGGTTGGTATGCCACGCTGTTGGTGATGACTGTCATTAGCCTGCAGCATCCTTTGGCATCGCTGGCGATGGCATGACAAACCACGTGATCATCCGATTGCGGCAGAAAAAAGCGCCCCGACTATGCGGAGCGCTTTTACAGGTGTCTGGCGGTATTACAGTTCAATCTCGTCTGTAAGACCTTCATAGGCGATATCGATGGATTGCAGCTCCTTCTGCAGGCGATGTTTGTCTTTCAACGCCTCGATTTCACGCCATTTACGTTTTTTTCCCGTTGTCCCGCGGCTACGCGAACCGAGTTCAACCACCTCGTCATAATCGAAGTTGAACATTTCCATGGCTCCCTCCTTGGTTTTTATCGTTTTCACCACCCATATAACATAACGAATCTGAAATTAAAACGTTTTCGTGACGACTCTATGACAGCGCTAAAAAAGCCCATGAAAAAAAACCGGGCCCCTTGGTAGGGGCCCGGTTTTTATCAGAAAAAGAACTGATTACAGACGGCTTGCCAGCATGGTTTCCAGCTTGCCCTGGTCGATGGCGAACATGCGGATACCTTCGCCCAGCTTCTCGTGAGCCATGGCGTCCTGGTTCAGTTCCCAGCGGAATTCGGCTTCGGTCATCGGAGTCGGTTTGGCCTTGCGCTCACCGGTGTAGTCCAGTTTGCGTACCACGGCGCCTTCGGCCTTGCTCAGCTCTTCCAGCAGGGCCGGGCCAATGGTCAGGCGGTCGCAACCGGCCAGTTCCAGGATCTCGCCGGTGTTGCGGAAGCTGGCGCCCATCACCACGGTCGGGTAGTCGTGCTGCTTGTAGTAGTTGTAGATGGAGGTGACGGAGACCACGCCCGGATCTTCGCTGGCGGTGTAGTCACGGTTGTGCTTGGCCTTGTACCAGTCGAGGATGCGACCCACGAACGGGGAGATCAGGAAGGCACCGGCTTCGGCACAGGCACGGGCCTGGGCGAAGGAGAACAGCAGGGTCAGGTTGCACTGGATACCCTCTTTCTCCAGTACCTCGGCGGCACGGATCCCTTCCCAGGTGGAGGCCAGCTTGATCAGAATGCGGTCGTTGCTGATGCCGGCTTCGTTGTAAAGACGGATCAGCTTGCGCGCCTTGGCGATGCTGGCTTCGGTATCGAAGGAGAGACGAGCATCCACTTCGGTGGAGATACGGCCCGGAACGATCTTCAGCACTTCCAGACCGATATTGACGGCCAGCTTGTCGCCCGCGTCGATGATTTGCTGTGCCTTGTCCTGGCTCTGGGCTTTGGCCCATTTGATGGCGTCTTCGATCAGCGGAGCGTACTCGGGGATCTCGGAGGCCTTCAGAACCAGAGAGGGGTTGGTGGTGGCATCGATGGGCTGATAGCGTTTGATGGCTTCGATATCACCGGTGTCGGCAACAACAGTGGTCAGGGCTTTCAGCTGGGTTAATTTATCGGCCATAGCGAATATCATCTCTTAATGAGGGAGTAATCCCTGGGTTGCGGGCTTGAGACGGTGGTTCTGAAATAAAATTACAGGATCTTGGTGCCTCAGGCTCAGAAAAGCGCGATGGGGGCGGCCCATCGTCATTGCCTGCCTAATTAATACTGATGTGCTGCATCCTGCAATAGGGGCGCTTGGTTGTTAAACATTCAGGCTGTTGAGTCATCCCGTTTTATGGCGTGAAACTATATGATTAGTAAGGTTTTTTACATTTCCTCCCGACCTCGCTCCGGTTTGCTTTCAGCTGAACTTTTTTAGCCAATATCCATATTTGTGTCGTCGATCACATAAATTATCTCGCTACGTACTTGAAATTTAATTACAGCGAAAACGTTTGGCGAAATGTCTCCGTTTGAAAGCCATTTCATGCAAGCGTTTGCGTTTTCGGATAGCTCATCAGGGATATATCAAAATGGTTCTCTTATGGGGCTTAATGGTGGCCTGTCTGATTGAATTATTGAGTTTGTTGAAAGTTTGCGATTTAAATGGAGCTTTATGGGCTTTTACCGTTCGTTTTTTGTGTCTCGCGTGACCGGGATCACTATTCCGGGCTCTCCCGCTGTGCTAGATTCCGCCCCTTTAGCGAAACGCTAATTAAACGACAGACAGAAAACGGTCAGCGCAGACTGGCCATGGATGTGAATAACAACGAGAGAATTATGGACACCTTGATTGCGATGCTAAACGACCTGATGTGGGGAGCCGTGCTCATCTACCTGCTCATCGGGGTCGGTATCTTTTTCACCTTCCGCCTGGGTTTTATCCAGATCCGTCACTTTGGCCACATGTTTTCCGTGCTGAAAAACAGCCGTAAATCGGACAATGCAGGCATCTCCTCCTTCCAGGCCCTCTGTACCAGCCTTGCCGCCCGTGTCGGCACCGGCAACCTGGCCGGTGTGGCTGTCGCCATCTATCTGGGCGGCCCCGGCGCCATCTTCTGGATGTGGCTGATTGCCTTTATCGGCATGGCGACCGCCTTCGTCGAAAGCACCCTGGCCCAGCTCTACAAGGTCAAGGATGAGGATGGCAACTACCGTGGTGGCCCGGCCTACTACATGGAGAAAGGCCTTGGCATGCGCTGGATGGGGGTGGTGTTTTCGCTCTGCCTGATCCTGGCATTTGGTCTGGTGTTCAACGCGGTGCAGGCCAACTCCATCAGTCTGGCGATGAAGGTGGCGTTTGGTATTCCTGACTGGGTCAGCGGTCTGGCGCTGGTGGCGCTCTCCGGCCTGATTATCTTCGGCGGCATTCGTGGTATCGCCCGTTTTGCCGAGCTGGTGGTGCCCTTTATGGCGCTGGCCTACATCCTGCTGGCGCTGGTGATCGTGGCGATGAACATCACCGAGTTGCCCCATGTCTTCATGCTGATCATCAAGTCCGCCTTCGGGATTGAGCAGGCAGGCTCAGGTGCGCTGGGTTATGCCATCTCCCAGGCGATGATCAACGGTATCAAGCGTGGTCTCTTCTCCAACGAAGCGGGCATGGGCTCTGCGCCCAACGCTGCAGCGACTGCCACTCCCTATCCGCCGCACCCGGCCTCCCAGGGTTATGTGCAGATGCTGGGGGTCTTTATGGATACCATCGTCATCTGCAGCTGTACCGCCGCCATCATCCTGATGTCAGGTCAGTTTGAGCCGGGCTCCGGCGTGACCGGTGTCGAGCTGACCCAGCGGGCGCTCTCTTCCCAGATTGGCAGCGGTGGCAACATCTTTATCGCGGCGGCCATCTTCTTCTTCGCCTTCACTTCTATCGTGGCGAACTACTCCTATGCCGAGACCAATCTGGTGTTCCTCGAGCACAACCACAAGGGCGGTCTGATGCTGTTCCGGATGTTTGTGCTGGGCATGGTGATGTTCGGCTCTGTGGGCGAGTTGCCGACCGTCTGGGCAATGGCTGATGTCTCCATGGGGTTGATGGCCATCGTCAACCTGGTGGCTATCCTGCTGCTCTCCGGCGTCGCCATCAAGCTGGCCAAGGATTACAACGACCAGCTCAGGCTGGGCAAGGTGCCCACCTTTGATGCCAACAAGTACCCCGAGATCCGCTCCCAGCTGGAAGAGGGGATCTGGGACAATCCGACCAAAAAATAACAAGCGGTGAGTCAAACCTCTTGATTAAAACCTGAAGGGGGAGCCGGTGGCTCCCCCTTCTTTTATGAGCCGCTCTTCGGCGGCTGATCCCAGCGCTGGGCGAGCTGTCTGATACGCCGTTGCAACTGGCGCCAGCAGCGCCCTTGTTGCCGGTCGTTGAGGAGGGCATAACGCCAGCGGCGATAGAGCCACGCACTCTTTAGCAGGGGATGGGCAAGGTCGGGGCGCAGCCGCGCCAGCCGCTCGCACCATGCTCCCATGCTCTCGGCAGGCTCTGGGGAATAGCCGCTGCGTTTGCCCCGTTTGAGCAGGGGCTGCCAGATGCGCCGCTCTGGCGGCAGACGGGCGGGCAACAGCAGGGGCAAGCTCACCAGCAGGGCGACCAGCATCAGGCTGGCGAGGATCAACCAGGGAGTGTATCCCGCCAGTGCAGGCCAGCGCAGACCGATTTGCTGCCAGAGCTGGCCCGCATCGTAACCAATCACCCAGCGACTCCACTGGTAGTCGATATTGTTGCCCCACCAGCGCAGCTGATTGAGCAGGGCCCAGTTGCGATAACGCTGCAGAGCGAGAGGGTCGGCGGCGGTAAACTCGTCGCTCAGGGCCTCCCTCACGCCGCCTTCAATGCGCTCCGGTGCCACTGCCGCAGTGGGGTCGATTCGCCGCCATGTTCCTCCTTCATCGAGATACTCCACCCAGGCGTGAGCATCGAACTGGTGTACCGCCAGATAGTTGCCCGTGGGATTCCACTCACCGCCGAGATAACCGGTGACCAGCCGTGCCGGAATACCGGCGGCGCGCAGCACGAAGGCGGTCGCCATGGCGTAGTGGCCGCAAAAGCCGCGCCGAGTATCGAACAGGAACTCATCCACCCCGTCACCGCCAAGTCGTGGCGGTGTCAGGGTGTAGTAATAGGATTGGCTGCGAAACTGCGCTAGCAGGGCGGCGACCAGCTCTGCGCGATCCGGATAGCGCACAGCCAGCACTTGGCCATGGACGCGCGCTCTCGGGTTGCCTCCGGCTGGCAGTTGCAGGTTGCGCTGAGCGGCTTGGTGGTCGTCCTCGATCTGTGCTTCGCCGCGGCCAATGCGATAGCGGATTGCCACCTCGCCGCTCCCCTGCCGATAGAGGGTGTGAATGGGGGTGAGCAGCACTGGTCCAGTCAGAATAGTCGGTTCACTTTGGGCAAAGGCCCAGCGGTGGCGCTGGGGCTCGGCGATCACCTCGTAGCTCCCGGCGGGTAATGGACTATCTGCCAGCTGATTGCTTGCCCGTGAAGATGATGCCAGAAGGGTCAGCCCGGTCTGCACCGGCACTGTCTGCTGCCATGCTTTGACCTCGGGGCTCAGCAACCAGCGCTGACCATCGAAAACTTCTTGGCGCATCACCGGAAAATAGCGCTCGCGGACAGTGGGCGGGCCATCGGCAAAGGTGACCCGAAACGCCAGTTCCGAGGAGTTGACCAGTTCGCTGATATCGCCGGGGGCCAGCTCTTCCGAGAGGCCGGACAGGGCACGGCTGGTGGTGGGCATCTGCCAGAGGGGCGGCAGCCTTGGCAGTAGTATAAACAGGGTGATAAGCAAGGGCAGCGCCAGCAGCAGGGCGCTCCCCGCACTGCGCCAAGGCCGTTTCTGCTCGGGGACGACGGCGGTCACCAGCGCGGTCACTGCCAGCCAGAGTGCCACTGCCATCCCGGCTGTCCAGCCGATGCTTTGGCGTTGTACCAGCGCCAGCGCGATAAGAAAGAAGGCGAGCAGCAGCACCTGCTCGATATCCCGCTCGCGCCGTACCTCGATCATCTTGAGGCTATAGCCGAGCCAGAGCAGATTGATCAGGGCGGGCAGGGTGCCCAATGTGCGCCACTGCAACCCCAGCAACACCACGGTTGTGATGGCCAGCAGCGCCAACCAGCGGGCAGGCAGGGGCGGCAAGCCGCGCCACAGCATCATGGCCCGGACGCCGAGGGTGATGGCGCCCACTGTCACTACCCAGAGTTGCAACTGGGGCCAGAGCGCCGCGACCAGCAGCAGCTGTTGCAGGGCGATGAGTGGCAGCAGGCGGCGGTTATCGAGCAGCATCTGGCGTGCTCTTCGGTGGTGTGGCATCGAACTGGGCTAGTGCCAGCAGGCAGCGCTGCACAAAGGCGGCGCCACTATCGGGCCCCAGCGTCTGGTTTGCCAGCGTCAGGGTGAAGGGGATGCCCCGCTTGCCGTAATCGGCGCACCACCAGGCCAGCACCGCCAGCCGCTGCTCCAGATCCCCGCCCGCGACCCGCTGCAATGTGAGGTGAGTCTCATCCTGCTGTGGTTCATGGAACTGTTTGGTCAGCAGGCCGCGCCCTTGGGCAAGTTGCTTCCAGGCGACCCGGCTCAGTGGCTCACCGGCCTGATGTGTCCGCAGGGTATCAAAGTCACCGAGAGTGGCCGGAGCGGGTTGGCCCTGATTCCCCTCGCTTTCGGTCGCATGTTCCCCTCTTAGCGCCCCGAATGCCGGTTTGGGGGAAAGCCAGCCCTCCAGCTGCAAGTCCAGCAGGGACCAGCAGCGAAACAGGCCGAGGGGGTAGCGGCTCTCGACCCGCAATCGGCCAAGGGGCAGTAGTCCACGGCGCGAGCCAGATACTGGCAGGATAACTGAGCTGGGCACAGCGTCGGCCTGTGCCAGCCAGAGGGTGCCTTCGTTGAGGCTAAACCGGAGCGCCTGCACCGGGCGCGGGCTCTGCACCAAGATGCGTATAGGAAGCTGGCTACCCGCTTCCCCCAGCACCAGCGGGCCACCCAGCAGCTCCAGCCCCAGCAGGTTGCGGTGGGTGAGCCACATGGCTGCCATAAACAGGCTGCCGAGGCAGTAGGCCACCAGCAGTACCAGATTGTTCTGGTAGTTGGTGCCTAGCAGATAGATGGCGAGCAGCACCAGCAGATAGAGCAGCCCCATGCGGGTGGGGAGGATAAAGAGGCTGCGGGTACCCAGCGTGATTTGGCGGGCAGGGGGAATGCGGCGATCGAGCCAACGCTGCCGCCAGCGGGTTCGCCACTGCTGCCAACGGTCAAACAATTTGCTCATCAGGGATTGTCCGGATCGACCCGGGCCAGCAACCTCTGGCTCAGGGGACAGGCTTCGCCGTGCTGTACGCCAAAGCTGCCCCGCAGCCGATGCTCGGCCACATAGGGGAAGGCTGCCTGCACATCCTCCACCGTGACAAAGCGCCGCCCCGCCACCAGCGCCCAGGCCCGGCTCACCGCCAGCAAGGTCTGGGCTGCCCGGGGGGAGAGGGGCTGTGGCAGCTCCCCATCAAAGCGGCTCTGGTGCACCAGTGCCAGCAGGTAGTCGAGGGTGGCATCCGAAACATGGATGGAATCCCCTTCGCTTTGCAAGGTGGCGAGTCCGGCAGCATCCAGCATGGCGGGCAACGGGCCAGTCGGTTGGTGGCCCCGCAGTAGCTGGCGCTCCGCCTCTCGCGGCGGAAAACCCAGCGAGAGTCGCACGGCGAAGCGGTCTAGCTGGGATTCCGGCAGTGGATAGGTGCCCGCCTGATCCGCCGGATTCTGGGTGGCGATGACGAAAAATGGATCGGGGAGTGGGTGCGTGTGGCCCTCGATGCTCACCTTGCCCTCGGCCATCGCCTCCAGCAGGGCGCTCTGTACTTTGGGGCTGGCGCGATTGATCTCGTCCGCCAGCAGTACCTGGGTGAAGATGGGGCCGGGATGAAAGCGAAATGTTTGTTGCTGGGGGTCAAAAATCTGAAGCCCCAGCAGGTCGGCGGGGAGCAGATCTGCGGTGAACTGCATGCGCCTGCATGCCAGCCCCAGCACCTGCGCCAGCGCGTGGGCCAGGGTGGTTTTGCCCATGCCGGGCAGATCCTCGATCAGCAGATGACCGCGCGCCAGCAGGGTCACCAGCGCGATTTTCAGTTGCAGCGGCTTGCCCAGAATGACTTGCTCCAGTGCTGCCAGCAGCCCGGCAATCTGCTCGTCTCTCTTCATTCCCTTCATACACATTCCCTGTATTGCGTCGCACCTACAGCTTATACGCCCGTAAGGGTGAAGGCGGATAACTGACGGGCGGTAAAAGTGCTGCGCAGGGATGGCTATGAGCGGGAGGTGACCCGGTTTATTACTGAGTCTGCTCGATTCAATATGGCCGCTATGGCACGTAACTCAATACAATATTTCCTGATTGGAATGTACCGATCGCCATCTCTTCACTAGGTGAGGGCGTTGGGCGCCCATATAGTTGCCCCCATTGCGACGCACTGTGTTGCTACCTTTGTCACCACCTTGGCCCCGCCACTGTTCGCCTGTCGTTGTGATCTGGCAGGCATCGGCACGCCAATCTGTTATGGAGCATCCATGCCTGTATTCCTGTTGTGCACTTTTCTGATGATCATCCTCTATCCGATCGGGATCGATCTCTATCTGGTCGCCGTGCCCAAGATTGCCGATGCCCTGCAGGCGAGCGAGGCGCAGATCCACACGGCCTTCTCCATTTATCTGTTTGGCATGGCGGCGACCGTGCTGCTGGGGGGAATGATTGCCGATCGCTACGGGCGGCGCTGGGTGGTGCTCGGGGGCGCGCTGATTTTTGTCATCGCCTCGCTGGTGGCGGGTCATGCCGAAGGGATCACTCAGTTCTACCTCGGCCGTTTCTGGCAGGGGGTCGGGGCCGGGGCGCTCTATATCATGACCTTTACCGTGCTGCGGGATGTGCTAAGTCAGGAGCGGCTGGCGATGGCGCTCTCGATGATCAACGGGGTGATCTGCGTGATCCCGGTGCTGGCGCCGGTGCTCGGTTACCTCATCCTGTCCCATTTTGACTGGCGCGGGATCTTCGTGGCGATGGCGCTGGTGGCGGCCATCAGCGGTCTTGTGAACTTGTTGCTGCTCAAGGAGACCCGCCCGGCGCGGCAACCGGGGAGTAGCGCGGCGCTGTCCTTTGACCTGCTGCGCTCGCCGCGCTTTATGCTGCTCTCCCTGCTGACCAGTGCCAGTGTGACCGCCATTCTGGTCTATGTCAGCGTCTCGCCGCTGATCCTGATGAAGGAGTTTGGCTTCACCACCGAGCAGTACTCCATCGTGATGATGGTGATGGCCGGCGTGAGTATGTCCACCTCCTTCCTGACGCCCCTGCTGTTGCGCTGGTTGGGCAAACAGAAAGTGCTGGCGGTGTCTCATCTCTCCTATCTGCTGGCGGCGTGCTCACTGATCGGCAACTGGCAGGCGGGGGGCGATATCCATCTGTTGCTGCCGGGGTTTGCGCTGGTCTGTGTCGGCTTCTCCTGTGGCTTCGGGGTGGCGATGGGGGAGGCGCTCGATGGTTGCCAGCACAATGTGGCGTTCGCCAGTGCCGTGCTCTGCATCATGCAGATCAGCCTCTCCGGCCTCTACATCTGGCTGCTGGGTCAACTTGGCTTTGCCCCGACCGAGATGCTGATCTGCGCCTTGCTGCTGGCAATGCTCAGTTACCTGGCTGTCAAAGGGCTGTTACCATGGCTCGCGCTTCGTGAAGCGCGGTCGCAGGGCTGATGGAAGATGAGAGGGGATATGCGCAATCTGGGTGAACTCGATTTGAACCTGCTGGTGGTCTTCAAGTACCTGATGCAGGAGCGCAGTGTGGCAGGGGCGGCGAAAAAGCTCTGTGTCACTCCGTCGGCGGTGAGCAAGTCTCTGGCCAAATTGCGGGAGTGGTTTGACGATCCCCTGTTTGTGCGGGTGCGGCAGGGGTTGCAGCCCACCAACCTCTCCCTGACCCTGGAGGAGGAGCTGAAGGTCTGGTTCCAGCTCACCGACAGCATCACCTCGCTCAATAGCGAGGCGATCCCCGACGGAGCCCGCTTCACCCTGGTGATGGAGTCCCCCTTCTACATCAGCTTCCTGAGCGATCTGCCCATGACCATCTACCAGAAGTACCCCAACTCGGTGGTCAGGGTGCTGGGGTGGGATCACCACTCCCTCAACGACATCGTCAATGGCGATGCAGATCTCGGCTTCTGCGCCCGCGAGACCCATGGCCGCTCTCTGGCCAAGGTCAACCGCTTGCCTTATTACATCGATCACGAGGTGCTGTTCACCGATCGCCCGGTGGTTTTTTTGCGCAAGGATCACCCATTGCTCGAGCAGAAGTGGTCGCTGGAGAACTTTCTGGCCTGCCCCCAGATCAGCATGGTGTGGGAAGCGAACGATACCTGGGCTCTCGACAGTCTGCTGGAGGACGAGGGGCTGAAGCGGGAGGTGCCCATCATGGTCTCCAGCTTCGAGCAGGCGCTGCATATTGCCTCCCAGTCGAGCCACGAGCTGATCGCGGTGGCGCCTTCCTACTGCGGTGGTTATGCCAGTCGGCATCACGGCAATCTGATCGCCATGCCGCTGCCGCTACCCGAAAAGCTCTACGCCCAGCTGGAGATCGCCTTCATCCTGCTGTGGCACAAACGGCACAATCAGGATGCCAAGGTGATGTGGCTGCGCAACGAGATCCGGCGACTCTACAACGACGAATCGCCACGCTAATGTGGCCGTGACTGTGCCCATCGATCAGCCGGAGCCATCAGCTTCGGCTTTTGTTGTCGCATCGCCCTGATGAGTGGGCTTTTGCACGACTTAAGTGCCGAGATCGGGTTCAAAATGTGTGCCATTCAACTCTCTTTATGCACATATTGGCCTTGGTTGCACGTCTCGAGTGAAGCTCTTTTCACGAAAAGAATTCATGTGGTTTCATTAGAAAACTTCACCTATGGTCACTTTTAAAGTGTGATCGACCATTAAGTTCCTGTATTTGCAGTGATATAGCATGACTTCCCTTGAAATGACGGGGTTAGATAGTGCCTGCGTAGGGTGACTGCCAGTAGAGCGCGGCGTGAGCCAGCCCCACAGGTCGTCTGTGGCCGTGCCATGCCCCGGCTATCTGGCCACCAGCCATGAGTGACGGAGCAGAGGGGAATAAGCATCAAGGTTGATAAACCGGCTTGAGTAAAGGGATGCAGCAAAGGTAGAACCCGGAGCCGGTAACTGTACCGGGAGACGCCACTCACCATCCCCCGATAACCCGTAATTGAAACCGGCTAGATGAAAAACACCTTTCATCGAACGGGGCCCGTGTACCCGAAAATAGCCAGATTGGCAGGCTGACTGTACTCCCCGTAATGGCAATGACGGACGAAAAAATAGTGCGGCAGCCACCACCAGATTAATAAAAATAAATCTCAGCAAAGGCAGGTTGATATGCGTCCAGCAACAGCACCGACCGGGTTGTTACAACAGCCCAAACCCTTCTTTATGATATTTTTCGTCGAACTCTGGGAGCGCTTCGGTTATTACGGCGTGCAGGGGATATTGGCGGTTTTCTTTGTGCAGCAACTGGGATTTTCCCAAGAGCAATCCTTTATTACCTTCGGTGCCTTCTCGGCACTGGTATATGGCCTGATCTCGGTCGGTGGCTATGTCGGTGACCATGTGCTCGGCACCAAGCGCACCATGGTGCTGGGGGCCGTGGTGCTGGTGATAGGCTACTTTATGACCGGCCTCTCTATCTACAATCCCGACCTGATTTTCTATGCGCTGGGCACCATTGCAGTCGGTAACTGCCTGTTCAAGGCCAATCCGGCAAGCCTGCTGTCAAAATGCTACCAGCCAAAAGATCCTCGGCTGGATGGGGCTTTTACCCTGTTCTATATGTCGATCAATATTGGCTCCCTTATTTCCCTCTCGCTCGCACCGGTGATTGCCGATCACTACGGCTATACCGTGACCTATAACCTGTGCGGGGTGGGGCTGATTATTGCGCTGCTCACCTTCTTTGCCTGCCGCAATATGGTGAAGGATATTGGCTCCGTACCGGATCACCTGCCACTCGATTACAGCAAGCTGCTGCTGGTTATATTGGGCTCGGTAGCCATGGTCTTCTTCTGCGCCTGGCTGATGCACCACGTGGTGATCGCCAACATGGTGCTGATGACGGTAACCATCGCCGTGGTGATCTTCTTCTTTCGCGAGGCATTCAGGCTCGATACCGTGGGCCGCAACAAGATGTATGTGGCCTTCGTGCTGATGCTGGAGGCGGTGCTCTTCTATGTGCTGTATGCCCAGATGCCGACGTCTCTGAACTTCTTTGCCATCAACAACATGCACCACGAAATGCTGGGCATGAGCGTCAACCCAATCAGCTTCCAGGCGCTCAACCCCTTCTGGGTGGTGGTGGGCAGTCCGGTACTCGCGATGATCTATACCCGGATGGGCAGCAAGGGGCGGGATCTCACCATGCCGCTCAAGTTCACCCTCGGGATGTTCTTCTGCTCGCTGGGCTTTCTGACGGCGGCGGCATCCGGCTGGTGGTTTGCCGATGAGCAGGGGCTTACCTCCCCCTGGTTTATGGTGCTTATCTACCTGTTCCAGAGTCTGGGTGAGCTGATGATCAGCGCCCTGGGGCTGGCGATGGTCGCCGCGCTGGTGCCGCAACGCCTGATGGGCTTCATTCTCGGAATGTGGTTCCTGACTCAGGCGATGGCGTCCCTGCTGGGTGGTTATGTGGCAACCTTTACCGCCGTGCCGCAAGGGATGACGGATCCGCTGCAAACCTTGCCGATCTACACCGGCGTATTTGGCAAGATCGGGATGGCGACCCTGCTGATTGCGGTAGTGATGGGGCTGATGGTGCCCTGGCTCAACCGGATGATGAATGCGAACCCGACAGAGGCCGAAGGGCTGGTCGCGGGACAATCACAGGCGTAATGAGGGGATTGTGCGAGACAAGGCAAGGGCAGCGACCCTTGCCTTGCTATTGATGGCTTAGTTGTACTGCTCTTCCATCCAGGCTTCGACGATCAGCTGCGCCGATACCCCGTCCACACTGCCTTTTTCCAGCGCGCGATAGCCGCCTCGCTCAAACAGGCGGGCGCGGGCATCTGTGGTGGTGAGTCGTTCATCCTTGAACTCCACCGGCTTGCCGAAACGGCCATGCAGCCGGTTGCCGAATTTGCGGGCCCGTACCGTGATCTCCTGATCGGTGCCATCCATGTTCAGCGGCAGACCGACCACCAGCAGGTCCGGTTGCCACTCCTTGAGCAGCTTCTCAATCTCGTCCCAGTTGGGGATGCCGTCGTTGGCCTTGAGGGCGCGCAGAGGCTGGGCTGTGCCAGTCAGCTCCTGACCGATGGCGACGCCAATGCTCTTGGTGCCATAGTCAAAGCCCATGATGCTGCGTGATGACATAACTGATAAATCCTCGAAATAGAGAGCGGAGCGGGCCAGCCGATCAGCTGTGGCCGACGTCGCTGGAGAGGTGAACCGGATTCACCCCTATGCTGGCGGCGGCTTGCTGCCAACGTTTGCGAATGGGGGTTTTGAACACCAGATCCGGATTGGGGGGGATCACCAGCCAGGCGCCGTCTACCAATTCCTGCTCCAGCTGACCGGCACTCCAGCCTGCATAGCCAAGGGCCACCAGCCAATGGGCAGGGGCCTCGCTCGTACCCAGAGTTTCCAGAATATCCTTGGAGGTGGTCACCATCATCTCATCCCCCACCTGCAGGGTGGAGTTGAAACCGGGGCGGAAGCTGTGCAGCACGAAGCCGCGATCGGCATGAACCGGCCCCCCTTGCAACACCGGTTGCTTGAGCTCCGGACTGGCGGGTGGGTTCAGTTTGAGCTGGGTCAGCATGGTTTCCAGCGACATCTCGACCGGAATGTTGACCACCAGCCCCATGGCGCCCTCTTCGTTGTGCTCGCACAGATAGACCAGCGAGCGCTCGAAATAGGGATCCGTCAGGCTTGGCATGGCAAGCAGGAAGTGATTTTGCAGTGTTTGCATAGAGGCCAAATAGTGCAAAGGTATTTGAGGTCAATTATGGCAGTTGATCCCCATGGGAAAAACCGCTTTTTGGGGCTGGGTGAGATCCCGCCCCTTGCCGGATTACCTTGAAACAGAGAGGGGGGGCGCCAGCCCTCCCTCTCTGTTTCCGGGCTTGTCAGGGGCGGGTTACCCCCTGAACAGGCCGGTTAGCCTGCCCAGCGATTATTTGCCCAGCCGACGCTCGATGGCATCCATCAACATGCCGGTGATGTGCACATCGAAGGCCGCTTCAATCTCGCGAATGCAGGTCGGGCTGGTGACGTTAATCTCGGTCAGCCGATCGCCGATGATGTCTAGGCCGACGAAGATGAGGCCTTTCTCTTTGAGGGTCGGGCCTACCGCGCGGGCGATGGCCCAGTCCGCTTCGCTCAGGGGACGGGCTTCACCACGGCCACCGGCCGCCAGATTGCCACGGGTCTCCCCTTGCGCCGGAATACGGGCGAGGCAGTAGGGAACAGGTTCACCGTCCACCACCAGCACCCGCTTGTCGCCCTCCTTGATGGCGGGCAGATAGGTCTGCGCCATACAGTACTGGCTGCCGTGGGCGGTCAGGGTCTCGATAATCACGCCGACGTTGGCGTCATCTTCCTTCATGCGGAAGATGGAGGCGCCGCCCATGCCGTCCAGCGGCTTGAGGATGACGTCCTTGTGTTTCGCGTGGAAGGCGCGCAGCTTGTCGGCGCGGCGGGTTACCAGCGTGGTCGGGGTGTGCTCGGCAAACCAGGCGGTGTAGAGCTTCTCGTTGGCGTCACGCAGGCTCTGCGGCTTGTTGACGATAAGGCAACCCTCATCCTCTGCCCGCTCCAGCATGTAGGTGGCATAGATAAATTCGGTGTCGAACGGCGGATCCTTGCGCATCAGGATCACATCGAGGTTGGAGAGGGGCTGATCCACCACCTCGCCCAGCTTGTACCAGTCGGCATAGTCATATTTGACGGTGAGCGGGCGCATGGTGCCAAAGGCGCGACCAGCTTCCATGTAGAGATCCTTCATCTCCAGATAGAAGAGCTCATAGCCGCGCTTTTGCGCCTCTTCGAGCATGGCAAAGCTGGAATCTTTCTTGATGTTGATGGCCGAGATGGGGTCCATCACGATGCCGAGTTTAATGGTCATCCGAATATCCTTCTTGTGGCTCGATTGCGAGTGAGATTCTTAAAACCTGTTCAAAGTCTGTCGCGAGAGGTCGTCAGCAAGGTAAAGAGCAGCGCAGGAACCGGAGCGTATAGACATACGTGAGGATTCCGAGCAGCGCATGAGCCTTGATCACGACCTCGCAGTAAGACATTGGACTGGTTTCAAGCGAGATCGCCAAAGCGGCACTGCAGCGCAGTAATCGCAGTCAGGGCGGCGGTTTCGGTGCGCAGCACCCGCGGCCCCAGCAGCATCTCTTTGAAATCTTCCTGCACGGTACGGGCGATCTCGTCGCTCGACAATCCCCCTTCCGGGCCAATCAGCAGGCGCACGCCGTGCTCGGGAACGGGCAGGGTGTTGATGCTGTACTCGGCGCGCGGGTGCAGGTTGAGCTTGAGCTCTTTAGTCTCTTCCGCCAGCCAGGCATCCAGCTCCATCGGCATGCGCACTTCGGGCACCACGTTGCGGCCGCACTGTTCGCAGGCGCTGATCACCACCTTCTGCCACTGTTCGCGTTTCTTCTCCAGTCGATCGGCTGGCAGCTTGACGCCGCAGCGTTCGGAGAAGAGCGGGGTGATGCAGGTGACGCCCAGCTCCACCGATTTCTGGATGGTGAAATCCATCTTGTCGCCACGGCTGATCACCTGACCGAGGTGGATGGCCAGCGGTGACTCCACCGATTGGGTATCGCAGCTGTCGATGGTCACTTCCACCGACTTCTTGCCGACGCTGGCGATGGTGGCGGGATATTGATTGCCATCGCCGTTGAACAGCTCGAGCTGCTGGCCCGGCTGCATGCGCAGTACCCGGCCGATATGGTTGGCGCCGTCTTCCGACAGGGCGATAGTCTGGCCAACTTGCAGGGTGGCCGGTTCATAGATACGTGGAATGCGCATGGCTGCTTGTCAGTCTCTTGCTTGGAAACCCTTTATATCCTGCGGCGAGCAAGGCTCACGCGGCAGAAGGGAAGGGTTTCATAATTAGGAGGGGCGATCCCCCTCCCTGGTCAAATGGGGTTATTGGCACTGCTTTTCAATAAAGGGATTGGTATTGCCCTGCAGCTTGCCGATGTGGCGGTTGCGCTCGCACTCCCAGCCCTCTGCCGGGTACTGGCGATCCCAGGCTTCAAACAGTTTACGCTGTTGCGCTGCCAGACGCAGCCCATACTGCTGGCTCATGTAGAGGTAGGCGCGGGCAATCTGGCCCCGTACCGGCCCCTTGGGCGGCTGCACCCGACGATCCTTGAAATCCACCAGCATCTGGCACTGGCCGTACTGATCCGGCTTGCCGTTCCAGTCGGAGAAGCGGTAGTTGGCCCGATCGCCGTTCACTTCGCCAATGGCGGGGAAGAGGTTGTGCATGTCCCCCTCCATCTTGTTGAACTCGGGACTCGCTTTTTCGCAGTTCTTGCGACCGCCATCCTGCCAGCACTGCAGCTGGTGGCCGAACTCCCAGGCGGGGACCACGTGTTCCCACTCGATGCGGGCGGCGCGTTTGGCCTGCTTGCGCGGCTCGTAACCGCAGCTGGCGAGATCCGGGCTCATTTTCTTGCCCTGATAGTCGATGTCGCAGCCGCAGTAGAAGGTGGTGACCGCAGGCTGGCTGCGATAGATCTTCACCAGATCCTGCTTGGCTTCGCGAAAGGTCTGGGCGTGCAGGGGGGCGCTGAGCAGCGGTAAACCGGCCAGCAGGGTCAGGGCGAGGGAGGAGATGAAACGCATGGGATTCCTTGCAAACGGGGTGATTGACGAACGATGGCGGGCACCCTACCACAGGGGCGCGACACAAGCTGGCTTACTGCTCTGGCTCCGGCCGTTCCCGCTCCAGCGGCTGCTTGCAGCGACGACAGTGATAGCGGGCCTCGCCACGCACCACCTTGTTGTGGCGGCGTATCGACAGTTGATGCTGCTGGCAGTGACAGCGATAGGGCACGGTGCGCTGGGCCAGTACCGCCAGATCGAAGCTGTGGGTGGTTCTGGGCTCAAGGCCGAACACCTCCCGCATTACCGATTGCCACTGGCGGCCGTGGGGTAGCACCCGGTTTTTGCCGCGCCCGTCACCCCACAGGGCATAGACCAGCAGATGGGCCACCTCGTGGGGCACCACCTCATCCAGAAACGCCTGCTGGTTGGCCTGATAGAGGGCAGGGTTGAAGCGCAACTCCCAGGTTTGCAGCCGCGCCGATCCTGCCGCCCGGCCCCGCATATTGCAGTAGATCCGCGGGCGGGGGAAGGTGCGGCCAAGGCGCGCCTCGGCCTGCACAAAGCAGGCTTCTACGCGTTGTTGCAGCAGGGCGACAAGCTGGGCAGGAGTGGCAGACATCAACATCTCGTCAGATAGCGGATAAGCAAAAGGGGAGCCAGGCTCCCCTTTTATCACAACAGCGAGCCTTACAGGCCAGCGGCGGAACGCAGCAGTTCGGCCTTGTCGGTCTGCTCCCACGGGAACTCGTCACGACCGAAGTGACCGTAGGCAGCGGTGGCCTGGTAGATCGGGCGCTTCAGATCCAGCATTTCGATCAGGCCATACGGGCGCAGTTCGAAGTGCTCGCGCACCAGTTTGACCAGCAGCTCTTCGGCGACCTTGGCAGTACCGAAGGTTTCGACGCTGATGGAGGTCGGCTCGGCCACGCCTATGGCGTAGGAGATCTGGATTTCACAGCGATCGGCCAGACCGGCGGCAACGATGTTTTTTGCAACGTATCGGGCGGCGTAGGCAGCGGAACGGTCAACCTTGGACGGATCCTTGCCGGAGAAGGCGCCACCACCGTGACGGGCCATGCCGCCGTAGGTGTCGACGATGATCTTGCGACCGGTCAGACCGCAGTCACCCATCGGGCCGCCGATAACGAAACGGCCGGTCGGGTTGATGAAGTATTTGGTGTCCTTGTTGACCCACTCGGCCGGCAGTACCGGCTTGATGATCTCTTCGCGTACCGCCTCAACCAGATCCTTGTGGCTGATGGATTCGGCGTGCTGGGTAGACAGCACAACGGCATCCACACCGATGATCTTGCCTGCGTCGTCGTAGGCGAAGGTCAGCTGGCTCTTGGCATCCGGACGCAGCCACGGCAGGGTGCCGTTCTTGCGCACTTCAGCCTGACGCTTCACCAGCAGGTGAGAGTAGGTGATGGGGGCCGGCATCAGCACGTCGGTTTCGTTGGTGGCGTAGCCGAACATCAGGCCCTGGTCGCCAGCGCCCTGCTCCAGCGGATCGCTGCGGTCAACACCCTGGTTGATGTCCGGGGACTGCTTGCCGATGGCGTTCAGCACGGCGCAGGAGTCAGCATCGAAGCCCATGTCGGAGTGGGTGTAGCCGATTTCACGTACGGTATCACGCACGATCTCTTCGATATCAACCCAGGCAGAGGTGGTTACTTCGCCGGCCACCATGACCATACCGGTCTTGACCAGGGTCTCGCAGGCGACACGGGCCTTGGTATCTTGCTTGAGGATGGCGTCCAGTACCGCATCGGAGATCTGGTCCGCAATCTTGTCGGGATGGCCTTCGGAGACCGACTCGGAAGTAAACAGCTTTGCCATGATAAGAGTCTCAGCTTGTCTGGGTTATCGCCACGGCAATAACCGGATGAATGGGATGGTGTAGAGGTATCTACATCTGGACGTCTATTTTAATTAGCGCCCCCCCCGATTGCCAGCACTATTTTGTCGCGCAGTGTCCAATGGGTCACAAGCGGTGCTCTCCTATCCCGAAAGGGATGGAAATCAAACGTTTTTCTCTGGTTGCTTTGGTCAATAGAGGGCAAGAAAAGCGATTGTCCTCCCAAAGCCACTTTATTCATCCAGATAATATTTGCACGCCGCGCGCCCTGCTGGGACAATAACGCGCCTTAATCTTGGCCATCAAATGAAGCAATCGCAGGAGATTCAGATGCCTTCTCGTAAAGAGCTTGCCAATGCCATTCGTGCATTGAGTATGGATGCCGTTCAAAAAGCCAACTCCGGTCACCCGGGCGCCCCCATGGGAATGGCGGATATCGCCGAAGTGCTGTGGCGTAGCCACCTCAGACATAACCCGAACAACCCCAAGTGGGCCGACCGCGACCGTTTCATTCTCTCCAACGGCCACGGCTCCATGCTGCTGTACTCCCTGCTGCACCTCTCCGGTTATGACCTCTCCATCGACGATCTGAAAAACTTCCGCCAACTGCACTCTCGCACCCCGGGTCACCCGGAGTACGGCTATGCACCGGGCGTTGAAACCACCACTGGCCCGCTGGGTCAGGGCATCACCAACGCCGTTGGTATGGCGATCGCCGAAAAAGCCATGGCTGAGCAGTTCAACCAGCCGGGTCACGACATCGTTGACCACTACACCTACGCCTTTATGGGCGACGGCTGCCTGATGGAAGGTATCTCCCACGAAGCGTGCTCCCTGGCAGGTACTCTGCAACTGGGCAAACTGATCGCGTTCTGGGATGACAACGGTATCTCTATCGACGGTCACGTTGAAGGCTGGTTCACCGACGACACTGTCAAGCGTTTCGAAGCCTACGGCTGGCACGTTATCCCGGCTGTTGACGGTCACAGCCCCGAAGCCATCAATGCCGCCATCGAAGCCGCCAAGGCCGAGACCGGCAAGCCGACTCTGATTTGCTGCCGCACCATCATCGGTTACGGCTCCCCGAACAAATCCGGTTCTCACGACTGCCACGGCTCACCGCTGGGCAACGACGAGATCGCCGCTGCTCGCGCATTCCTGAAGTGGGACCACGCGCCGTTCGTTATCCCGGCCGATATCGCTGCCGAGTGGAACGCTCAGGAGAAGGGTGCTGCACTGGAAGCCGACTGGGCTGCCAAGTTCGCCGCCTATGAAGCCGCTCACCCGACGCTGGCTGCCGAATTCAAGCGCCGCACCGCTGGCGAACTGCCGGCCAACTGGGCTGCTGAATCCGCCAAGATCATCGAAACCCTGCAAGCTAACCCGGCCAAGATTGCGACCCGTAAAGCGTCCCAGAACTCTCTGGAAGCGTTCGGCAAGCTGCTGCCGGAGTTCATGGGTGGCTCTGCCGACCTGGCGCCGTCCAACCTGACCATGTGGTCCGGCTCCAAGTCTCTGACCAACGACGATGCCTCCGGCAACTACATCCACTACGGTGTACGCGAGTTCGGCATGTCTGCCATCATGAACGGTATCGCCCTGCACGGTGGTTTCATCCCCTACGGCGCTACCTTCCTGATGTTTATGGAGTACGCCCGCAACGCCCTGCGCATGGCCGCCCTGATGAAGCAGCGCGCCATCTTCGTTTACACCCACGACTCTATCGGTCTGGGTGAAGATGGCCCGACTCACCAGCCGGTTGAGCAGATCGCCTCCCTGCGTCTGACTCCGAACATGAGCACCTGGCGTCCGTGTGACCAGGTTGAATCTGCCATCGCCTGGAAACACGCCATCGAGCGTACCGACGGCCCGACCTCTCTGATCTTCTCTCGTCAGAACCTGGCCCAGATGGATCGTACTGCCCAGCAGCTGGCTGATACCGCCAAGGGTGGCTACGTGCTGAAAGATTGCGCCGGTACACCGGAGCTGATCCTGATCGCCACCGGTTCCGAAGTGGAACTGGCCGTTGCCGCCTATGAGCAGCTGACTGCCAAGGGCCGTGCCGTGCGCGTGGTCTCTCTGCCGTCTACCGACGTGTTCGACGCCCAGTCTGCCGAGTACAAGGAGTCCGTTCTGCCGTCCTCCGTCACCAAGCGCGTGGCCATCGAAGCAGGCATCGCTGACTACTGGTACAAGTACGTCGGTTTTGGCGGCAAGATCATCGGTATGACCACCTTCGGTGAGTCTGCACCGGCCGAGCTGCTGTTCAAGGAATTCGGCTTTACCGTGGAAAACGTGGTTGCGACCGCTGAATCCCTGTAATTCCAGAGTCTTTGCAAATAAAAACGCCTCCTTATGGAGGCGTTTTTACATTCTAAATAGAAATAGAAATGGAAATATATAAATCAGTTTGCATGTTAATTATATGGTATTAAATTAATAAAAAGTGGCATAGACTTGCTTATTGCTAGGAATATATAAGATATAAACAGTGAATAATCTCTAATCCTGTAACCAACTTCTATCTTATTTCCTAGCTTGTGTAGTTCATTTTTTCTCTCTGGAAGTATTTTTGATAATGCTCTAACCTTTAGCTCTGACTCATCAGGATATAATATATCCCCATTCTCCTCATTGATTGCAATGCCGCCTTCAATGACATTTTTCTTGTATCCAGCTAAATGCTCTGAAAGGTCTAGGTATTTTCCATTTTTATTTAAGTAAATATTGTAAAGTGATATTGTTTTCAACCCACAAATAACTGATATTGAAAGCAAAATTAACGCTAGTAAAATGACTGTGCTTTCATTGAAATAAAAATGCTCACTAACCTTGAAATCTTTAGCAAAATAAGAAAATGTCGCAGCTCCAATGCCTACTATAAAGTAGTCGTACTTATTAGCTCCGTTGATGCTCTGTTTTATTAACTCTATGGAACGTTCAGACATGGATTTATAATCTCTCATCGATAATTAGGATTGTTAATATGCTGGCAATTAGATGAATAATGCCATAAGCAGTGAGTATTTCCTAGTTAGTAGATCGATTAGTGAAGCGTAATCGGGCGTTCGCGTTCTTTAAGAGGATGCCATAAAAAATAATGCTATTTCCTGTTACAAAAAAAAGACCGGCATATAGCCGGTCTCTTTTTATTGAGCGAAAAACTTACGCCTGCGGCGGAGTACTTTCCGCGTTGGACATCACCGCATCCATCTGGATTCGTGCGCCGGCCGGCAGCTCGCGCACAGCGATCACGGGGCGGGCGGGCAGGTAGGCTGGGAAGTATTTGGTATAGATGGCATCCACCTCGGCCTGCTCCACTATGGGCTTTATCAATCTGACGACAACGGCACCATGGTTAATACCAGCTTGCCGATATGACGGCCTGAATCCAGCAAATGGTGAGCGGCAGCGGCCTCATCCAGCGGGAAGGTCTGGTAAACCTGTGGTTTGACCTCGCCCCTTTCGATAAATGGCCAGACATGAGTTTGCAGCTGGGCGATCAGATCGGCTTTTTCCTGCGGAGTACGCGAGCGCAGGGTAGAGCCGATATGGGTCAGCCGCTTTTGCAGCATGGGAAACAGATCCAGATTGGGGGCGGCGCCCGCAATAATGCCGATCTGGACTATGCGGCAATTGATGGCGGCCGCCGCATAGTTGCGCGCGACATACTCCCCGCCAATGATATCGAGAATGATGTCGGCGCCATGGCCATCGGTGGCGGCATGCACGGCCTCGACAAAATCTTCCTCCTTGTAGAGCACGGCCACATCCGCGCCCAGCTTGATGCTGGCGGCCTGCTGCTCGGGTGAGCCGACCGTGGTGATGATTTTGGCGGCGCCAAATGCCTTGGCCAGCATGGTGGCGGTCGTGCCGATGCCGGAGGCACCGCCATGGATCAAGATAATGTCTCCCTTTTTAAACTGACCCCGTTCAAACATATTTGACCAGACCGTCATAAAGGTTTCCGGCAGTGCCGCGGCTTCGGCAAAGCTCAATCCGGGCGGCAGAGGCAGGACATTGCTCTGGTGGGCGACGCTGTACTCGGCATAGCCGCCACCCGAAATCAGTGCGGCGACCTTGTCGCCAACCTTGAGATGTTCCACCTGCTCCCCCTTGGCGACCACGACCCCGGCGACCTCCAGCCCGGGAATATCCGATGCTCCTGCCGGAGGCGGGTAGAGCCCTTTGCGCTGCATCACATCCGGCCCATTGATACCGGTTGCATAGTGCCGGATCAAAACCTCATCAGGCTTGGGCGCTGGTGTGGCGCGGGTGGTCAGTTGCAAGACATCGGGGCCACCTGGCTGGGTAATTTCTACCGCGCTCATGGTGGCGGGAATGGAATAGGCGTTATGCATCAGCGGCTCCTTGTAACGAGGTGATATGCGGTTCCCCGAGTGGGATGAGCACCAAGATAGTGGAGATTGCTGATGAATAAACGCAGTATTATCCCTCATCTGTAATGCAAAAATGCATTTCAACCGGGAGTCGTGATGAACTGGGATGATGCGAAAATTTTTCTGGCGTTGCATCGGGAGGGGAGCCTGAGGGGCGCCGCCCGTGTGGTCGGGGTCGATCAGGCCACCATTGGCAGACGGATTGCCGCACTGGAGCATCGTCTGGCGGCCACGCTGTTTCTCCGCACATCCAAAGGGTATGTGCTGACCCATGTCGGGGAGATAGTGCTGGCCAGCGCTCAGCAGATGGAGCTGGCGGCCATTGATTTTGTGCGGGCGGCGCAAGGGGTCGACAACCGTCTGGTCGGTGAGGTCAGCGTGGCGACCACAGACACCCTGGGGATGGATTTTCTGATACCGGCCCTGACCGAGCTGCATCAGCGTTATCCCGATATCAGGGTCATCCTCAATACCTCGACCCAGGTGGTCAATCTGTCGCTGCGGGAAGCGGATATCGCGATCCGGACGGTGAAGCCGGACAATCCCGACCTGATTATTCGCAAGCTGGCCTCCTGGCCGGTCGGGTTGTATGCCTCCGCCGACTATCTGGCTCGCCATGGTATACCCGAAGCGGGCACCGGTTTTGCGGGCCATTCGCTGGTGGTGTATGAGCCCCACTGGCAGAGCGCGCGCTCGCCCATGATGCTCGAAGAGGCGGCCGAGGGGGCCACGGTCGCTGCGGGAGTCAATACCAGCCTGATGCTGCGTCAGGCCCTGTTGATGGGGCTGGGGCTTGGCGAGGTAGCGGTTCCGCTCGCAGAGCAAGCCGGGTTGGTGCGGGTCTGGCCCGAGCGGCAGTTACAGCAATCCTACGATGTGTGGTTGGTGACCCATCAGGATGTGCAGCATGCCGCGCGGGTCAGGGCGGTCATGGATGCCATCGTCAGGGCATTTGCCGCGATGGCCTAAGTCTGGCGGGGATTCTGTTCAGGTTTTGTCGCAGCGTGGTCACACCTCTTGCCATAGTCATGGCGGTTGAGGGAAAACCCTCATTTACTTGGTCTCTGACAGTCAATACTGTGAGACCGAGTCCACCACTACTGGAGCCTGACCCATGACCGACATGCTTGTTGACGATAAACAACCGACCCCGGATCCGGCAGAGCAGAATGCCTTCTTCCCGTCGCCCTACTCCCTGAGCCAGTTCACCTCGCGCAAATCTGACCTTGCCGGGGCCGACTATCCCGCTCCCTATCGGGAGGGGCGCTGGAAGATCCTGCTGATCGGGGCCGATGAGCGTTATCTGCCCACCGACAACGGCACCCTGTTTTCCACCGGCAACCATCCGGTCGAAACCCTGCTGCCCATGTATCACCTCGACAAGGCGGGCTTTGCCTTTGATGTGGCCACCCTCTCCGGCAATCCGGTCAAGTTCGAGTGGTGGGCCATGCCCAGCGAAGATGAAGAGGTGCTGGGGCTCTATGCCAAATATCAGGCGCAGTTCCGCCAACCGGCCAAGCTGGCTGATCTGCTGAAAGATGCGCTGGATGCCGACTCGGACTATATCGGCGTCTTTATTCCCGGCGGGCACGGCGCCCTGATGGGGCTGCCGGAGAGTGCCGAGGTGAAAGCGCTGCTGGAGTGGGCGATGGCCAACGATCGCTTCATCATCTCCCTCTGTCACGGGCCTGCTGCGCTGCTGGCGGTGGCCAATCCAGAGACCTTCGCGGGCTACAAGATCTGCGCTTTCCCCGATGAGCTGGATGCCCAGACCCCGGCAATTGGCTATATGCCGGGCCACCTCACCTGGAAGTTTGGCGAGAAGCTCAAAGAGATTGGCTTCGAGATCGTCAACAACGGCATCTCGGGAGAGGTGTGCCGGGATCGCAATCTGCTGACCGGTGACAGCCCGCTGGCGGGCAATAACCTCGGCAAGCTGGCCGCTACCACCTTGCTGGAGGCGGTTGCCAAGCGATGAGGTTGTCGTCATCGCCAGCGAATGCGTTGCAGGTCGCGGTGGCGCTGGAAGGGTGTCAGCGGCTGGAGGAGATCCAGCAACTGGTGCGCGCCTTTGCCACTCCGCTGGGGTATCACCGCTTTGCACTCTTCTCCATCAGTGCCAGCGAGGAGGGGGTGGTCGAGCACCTCTACTGGCTGGAGGGGGAGTGGCTGGAGAGTGGCGAGGCGGTCGACCTGCATACCTATATGCGCGAGTGCCCGATGGCGATGCATATCAGGGAGCGAGACCAGCCCTTCTTCTGGAGCAAAACGGTTGGCGCCGTTGGCGAGCAGTACCGTATCGTTCGCCAGCCTGAGGGGCCTGGCCGACATGGCTTGCAGGTTCCCGTCTATGGGCCGTTGGGACTGGAAGGGGCGATGAGCTTTGGCGGCGATCAGATCGATGCCAGTGCCCACACTCGGGTTAGCCTTGCGCTGATCGCGGCGGCGGCTTTTCATGCAGCTCGTCGGCTGATGGAGATGCCGGTAGCGGGTCACGAGCGTGGCCTCACTGGGCGCGAGCGCGAAGTGCTGGAGTGGGTCTCCCGGGGTTGGCGCCATGCCGATATCGCCACCACCCTGAAACTCTCGGTGCGCACGGTCGAGAACCATCTGCGCAGTGCCCGCCGTCGACTCGGTGTAGCCACCACGGCAGAGGCGGTCAGAGTGGCGATCAGGAACCGCGATATTGAGGGCTGAGGGGCTACCCCTTTGTCTGGCATGTAAAAAGAGACCGGCATATAGCCGGTCTCTTTTTTATTTACCGCAACATTACACCTGCGGCGGGGTGCTTTCGGCGTTGGACATCACAGCATCAATTTGCACCAGAGCGCCTGCGGGCAGTTCGCGCACCGCGATCACGGTGCGGGCCGGCAGGTAGGCCGGGAAGTATTTGGTATAGATGGCATCCACCTCGGCCAGATCCGCGATATTGCCGAGCTGGATATTGACCTTGACGATATCGTCCATCACATGGCCGATGCTCTCCACAATCGCCTTGATATTGCTCAGGCACTGGGCGGTCTGCTCCTTGATGCAGCCAGCCAGGAGCTTGCCGGTGGCGGGGTCTATCGGTAACTGCGCAGAGAGATGGTTGTAGTGGGAGAAGGCGACAGTCTGGCAATGGAGCGTGCTGCGCGGTGCCTTGTCGGTATTGCGGGCACGGATCACCAGATTGTGACGGTCTTCCACCAGTTGTGGCGGGGTGCCGTCACCGTGGGAGATGACCGCATCCATCTGCACCCGCGCCCCCATGGGCAGGGCGGCGGCACTGACTACCGAGCGGGCGGGCAGATAAGCGACGGCGCGGGCAATGGCAGAGTCGGGGAAGAAGGTGGTGTAGACCTCGTTGACGGCCTCCAGATCGGCCAGATCGGTCAGATAGACGGTGACCTTGACGATATCGTCAAACGGCACGTCGATGCTCTCCAGCACCGCCTTGATATTGCGCAGGCACTGGCCCGCCTGCTCCTTGATGCCACCGGCGACCAGTTGGCCCGAGGCCGCATCGACCGGCAGCTGGGCGCCGATATTGTTGTAGTGGGAGAAGGCCACGGTATGGGTGGAGAACGGATTGTGCGGCGCCTTGTCACTGTTGCGGGCGAGCTTCACCAGCGGGCAAGGATCTTGCGGGAAGGTACCTTCGCCGTTGGAAATGATGGCATCGATCTGCACCAGCGCGCCCAGCGGCAGGGCGGCGACGGCGAGGGTGGTGCGGGTCGGCAGATAGCCCGGGAAGAATTCGCGATAGACGGCGTTGACCGCCTCCAGATCCGCCATCTCTTTCAGGAAGATGGTCGCTTTCACCGTATCGTCCATCACATGGCCGATGCTCTCGATGATCGCCTTGAGGTTGCTCAGGCACTGTCTGGCCTGCGCGGTGACATCACCGCTCACCATCTTGCCGGTGGCGGGATCGACCGGCAGCTGGGCGGAGATATTGTTGTAATGAGAAAACGCCACCGTTTGGGTGCAGGGGCCCAGATCCTGGGGTGCATGGGGGGTATTTCTTGCCGACTTGATGATGGTGCCACTCATAGATATGCCTCTTTTTAATATTTGTTGTTCATTCAGGTACAGGTTTACCCCATCTTGTTGTGCGCCACGGCCACTGCGCCAGCGACGGCATCCCCGGTTATTATTTGTGATCCACTCAATTACTGAGAGGAATAAGGGAGAAGAGGACAGGGTAGATATTTCAGACGCTGCGATTCTATGAGTGGCTATCAGGGGTTGCAAACCGCTGATTGCATTTCTATGAGATGGCTCAATGGGTGCAAATTTAAGCATATTGCTATTCAATTCACCCGAAATAGGAGCCAATTTGTGCGCAAATTATGCCGAACCGGCGGACAGCCTTGCCCTGACTGGGTTTGCTCTCCCCCTCTTCGGGATATTGGAGTGTGAATAAAGGGTTAATATTATGCGCCGATGTGCAAATAATGCATATTATGGTGCATGGATATCTGTTTTCAGCTCTTTTAAGGGGCTATGAAAATTCCCGTGAATATGCATATCAACATTATTAAAGATACCTCTGGAATATAATTCACGGCTTTTGCATTCCTCTCTGTTAATGATGATTCCGGCATACTCGATGACGCCTTGCTGGCAGCCGGGATCTGTTATTAACGCCATAAAATTCTATGCCATGAATTTGCACGGCGGATCTGCCCCTGCTGTACAGGAGTGGGGAGCATGGCATTGGCATTGGCATTGGCATTGGCATTGGCATTGGCGTGACGGTGTGCGGGAGCTGTGGTGCTGGATGAGAGGTGGCGTTGGATGAGGGGCGGTGGTGGCAATCCGCTTATCTTCACGCCGGTTGCATCCTCCGATGGGTGGGGTTGCCCCGCCTCATCGCGTTTTCCACTTTTTGTGGCTTTGTCTGATCTCCCTCTTATCTGTGGCTGGTTGTGATGATTGGGATGGTTTTCAGGGCTCGGGAATAGTTCAGATGATTTCGCAGGAATAAAGTTCAATGCGCTGTTTTTAAAGGGAAATGTGTCAAAAAATGGATTTATCGACCGCTTTTTATGGTTTCTTGATGAAACTGTTAATTAGTGGCGTGATTGCGAGTCAGGTCGCTTTTTTCACTCGCTATTAATCGTATGATTAATAAGGTAATCAAGGAGCCCTGACGGAGAGCATCGATGCACCGGCAGGCCATTGCCCAGGATTGGCAAGCGAGATCGCGTCGCGATCATCATTACCTGACTGTGGAGGATTTATGCTGGGTTTCGTTCTGGGCGATATGTATTGTCAAACATCTGGGCAGCGGTTACCTCCTCGCTTGGGAAAGAGCTTTCCCATTCCTGCCGATTACCGACTGCGCGGCCGGGTATCCGCCGCCATCATGACCATCGAGAGCCTGCTCGATACCCCTTATCCGCAAAAGCAGTTTCGTGATCTGGTCTTTGGTGCCTTTATCGAGCGCCAGCGTCGGCTGTTTGGCGAACATGTTATTGTGGCCCGCATGGAAGGGGAGGAGGGGCTGGAGCTGTCGATTGATCTCTCGTTTGTCAGTACCGCCGTACCTGTGGGCCTGCTGGCCATCTCTGAAGAGCTGGCCCTCGCCACGGCGCCGCGTCCCAAGAAGAGCCATCCCCACTACGAGGCGCTGTGCAAGGCGATCGACTGCATGGTGATGCTGATGTTTTATGGCAAGGTGATCCGCCAGCGTAATACGGTGTTTGAAAATATCGGCCATCAGTTTGGTTATCAGCCCGCGGCGACCCTGACAGCGCGTGTTGGCCAGGGTGGGGAGGATGACTACGACGCCTTCATGGTCAATATCATGACCTGTATTGCCCACTCCAACTCGCTCAAGGAGGCGCTGGAGAATGCCAGCCGGATGGGAATTCAGGAGCCCGCTTTCTTCTGCATCGTCGGGGCGATTGCCAGCACCCTGTGGGGCGTGCCCAGACAGTGGGCGTATCAGGCTTCACAGCTGATCCATCGCTCCCACCACCACTACATCCAGAATCTGCTTCGCTGTGAAACCCGTGCCGGGCGGCGCCATATCAATCTGGAGCCGCCAAAGCCCCCGCTGTTTGCACCGATCCGGCAACAGGTTGTGCGTCTGTTCAAGGGGGCACACTGATCCGCAGCCCCCTTGTCATCACTCAGGCGGGATAAAGTGCCCCCAGCACAGCCGAACGGCTGGCGCCGGTGACGGCGGGCAGGTTCCCCGGCTTGCGGTGAACAAAGCACATGGCAAGCCAAGCAAAGGCTGCGCCTTCCACCCAGTCGGGGGCCAGCCCCAGCTCGGCGGTGCTGGCGATGCGCCATGCAGGCAGCAGGCTGGCCAGCTCCTTCAGCAAGGGGGCGTTATGGGCTCCGCCGCCGCAGACAAACAGCTCGGCTTTCGGCTGGCTGGCACCGACTGATTCGGGCCGGGCGGGCAGTTGGCGGGCGATGCTGTGGCTGGTGAGCGCCTGCAGGGTGCGCTGCACATCCACGGGGGCGTATGAAGTGCCTGCCAGCTCCCCATCGAGCCAATCGAGGGTAAACATCTCCCGTCCGGTGCTCTTGGGGGCGGGGGCGGCGAAGTAGGGGTGAGCCAGCAGTTTTTCCAGCAGGGCCGGGATGGGCTTGCCACTGGCGGCCCATTTGCCACCGGCGTCATAGCTGCCGCCGTGGGGCTGATGGCGGCGATACCAGCCATCGAGCAGGGTGTTGGCCGGGCCTGTATCAAAACCATAGACACCGCCCGGATTGCCCGGCAGCACCGAGATATTGGCGATGCCGCCGAGGTTCAGTACCACCCGCAGGGCACCGGGCTTGGCAAACAGCGCCTGATGGAAGGCGGGCACCAGCGGCGCCCCCTGACCGCCGAGGGCCATATCCATGGTGCGAAAATCGGCGATAACGTCGATGCCGGTCAGGGAGGCCAGCAGGGCGGCGTTGCCGATCTGCAGGGTAAAGCCGAGCTGGGGGCGATGGCGGATTGTCTGGCCGTGGCTGCCGATGGCGCGAATATCTTTGGGCTCAAGCTTCGCCTTGGCCAGCAGCGCGTGGGTGGCGGCGGCAAACTCTCGCGCCACCAGATTATCGGCCACCCCCATGCGGTCGATTTCGTTGTCGCCCGGGGTGCAGAGGGCATGCAGCGTGCGGGCGGTCTCTTGCGGCCAGGGGTGGCAAAGCGCCGCTTCGACCCGCAGTTCATCCCCGGCGATCATCACCAGCACGGCATCAATGCCGTCCATGCTGGTTCCCGACATCAGACCGATATAGCGTTCAGCCATGTGTCTCCTTACATTGCTACTTGAAAATGCGGTGTGCAGAGAGGGTAAAGAGGGGAGCGGCTTTCATCCCATGCCACATGGCGTGGTCTTTGACATCAGACCGATATAACGCTCAACCATGGTGCATCCTCAATGCGGACCGGAAAAAGAGTGAGAGAGACAGGATAGATAAGCCCTTACGCCTGTGCCATATGCTGCTCCCGGTGATCCATCTCATCTTATGTCCGAATGCGGACTCATTTCAATCTGGTTACCTGGCGCGAGCTCAATAAAAAGGGCTGGCAGGGCCTTCACCCTGCCAGCCCTGATGGCTTAGTTGCCGCGACTATCCCGCTTGTTCTGGGCCAGCTGCAGCTCGGGGTTGTCTAGCTTGGCCAGTTGCGGCATCGCCAGCTTTTTGAAGTTGGCCAGCTCGCGTCCGCTCAGGGTCTCTGCCTGCGGCAGGGTGAGGGTGCGCGGGTTCTTGTGAATGCCGCCCACCACGAATTCGTAGTGCAGGTGCGGGCCGGTGACGCGGCCGGTGCCACCCAGAGTACCGATGGTCTGCCCCTGCTTCACCCGCTGTCCCTTGTTGACGGTGCGCTTGGAGAGGTGCAGGTACTTGGTCACATAGTTGCCGGCATGCTTGATAAAGACGTAGTTGCCGTTGAACTGGTTGTAACCGGCAGCCACCACGCTGCCTGAGCCAGCCGCCATGATGGGGGTGCCCACCGGCGCCACATAGTCGATGCCGTTGTGGGGGCGGATCTTGCCGGTCACAGGATGGAGGCGGCGCGGGTTGAAGTTGGAGCTGATGTATTTGAAGTTGACCGGCGCGCGCAGGAAGCTCTTGCGCATCGCTTTGCCTTCCGGGGTGTAGTAGTTGCCATCTTCATTGAGCACGGCGCGGTAGGCAGTGCCCTGGTTGACGAACTCCGCCGCCAGAATATCGCCGGAGGCGACCCGCTCGTCGTCGCGGAACTTGTCTTCATAGACCACCCGGAAGCTGTCCCCCGGCTGCAAGTCCTGGGCAAAGTCGATGTCCCAGCCGAAGATGGCGGCCAAGTCCATGATCTGATCTTCGGTCATACCCGCATCCACCGCGGCGCCCCAGAAGCTGGAGCGGATCTCGCCTTTGCTCACCTGTTCGCGGGTGTCGAGGGCGATCTTGACGTTGCGAGCGACAAAGGTCTCCTCCTTGCGGCTCACCTTGAGCGCCTGCTCCAGACTGTGGGGGTAATAGAGGCTGTGCAACTGGCCATCTTCGGTCAGCTTGAAGGTGAGCTCCTGCCCCGGTTGCAGCATCCGCAGGGGATCGCTGCCCTCGAGTTGGTCGATCAGGTGCAGATCCGTGGTGCTCAGGCCAATGCGCTGGAAGATCACCCCCATGTTGTCGCCACGGCGTACTTTCACCTGCTTGGTGATGTAGCGCGGTTTGGGCGGGGTAACGGGCTGGGCGGTCTCGGCTGGCAGCTCGTCGTTTAGCGCGTTGTCGTTGGCCGGTTCCCGCAGGGCAATTTCATTGCCGTTTTCATCGACCCGTGTTGCTACTGCCTGTTCGCTTGGCCAGGCAGCTAGCATCATGATCATGATGCTCAAGATCAGCACCATCTTGCGGTGCCAGTGGGGGAGTGCGTTGAAGGCGTGCCAAATAACCATGAGAAGCAGATGAAGTCGGGCAGAATGGACGGATTTTACAGCCTTTCCAATTGGCCCGCCATTCCAGTAATATGTTTGGCCCTGTGGAATCGTGATGGAGAGTCAAAAAATGTCCCAGCTCGAGGTGGCGCTAGCCGAGATCAAGCGCGGAGCGGAAGAAATTCTGGTTGAAGAAGAACTTGTCGCCAAGTTGAAGGAAGGGCGCCCGCTGCGCATCAAGTTGGGCATGGACCCGACCGCCCCCGACATTCACCTGGGTCATACCGTGATCCTCAACAAGCTGAAGACCTTCCAGGATCTGGGCCATGAAGTGATCCTGCTGATCGGTGACTTCACTGCCATGGTGGGAGATCCCTCCGGCAAGAACGCTACCCGTCCGCCGCTCTCCGAAGAGGCTATCAAGCATAACGCCCTCACCTATGCCGAGCAGGCGTTCAAGATCCTAGACCCCGCCAAGACCCGCATCGAGTACAACTCGACCTGGCTGAGCGAGCTGGGTGCGACCGGCATGATCAAGCTGGCGGCCAAGCAGACCGTGGCCCGCATGATGGAGCGCGACGACTTCAAAAAGCGCTACACCGGCGGCCAATCCATCGCGATTCACGAATTCCTCTATCCGCTGCTGCAAGGCTATGACTCGGTCGCGCTGAAGGCGGACGTTGAGCTCGGCGGTACCGACCAGAAGTTCAACCTGCTGATGGGCCGCGAGCTGCAAAAAGATGCCGGCATGGCGACCCAGTGCGTGCTGATGATGCCGCTGCTGGTGGGTCTGGATGGCGTCAAGAAGATGTCCAAATCCGCAGGCAACTACATCGGCGTTCACGACGCTCCGGGCGAGATGTTCGGCAAGATCATGTCCATCACCGACGATCTGATGTGGAACTACTACGAGCTGCTCTCCTTCCGTCCGCTGGCTGAAATCGAAGAGTTCAAGGCAGGTATCGCTGCCGGTACTCTCAATCCGCGCGACGTGAAGATCTGGCTGGCCAAAGAGATCATCGCCCGTTATCACGACGAAGCGGCGGCCGAAGCGGCCCACGAAGATTTCACCCAGCGCTTCTCCAAGAACGCCATCCCGGACGAGATGCCGGAAATCGAGCTGGCACTGGAAGGCGAAGGTCTGGCCATTGCCAATCTGCTGAAAGAGGCCGATCTGGTGGCCACCACCTCCGAAGCGCTGCGGATGATCAAGCAGGGCGCGGTCAAGGTGGATGGCGAGAAGCTGGAAGATGGCAAGGCACTCATCGGTGCCGGTACCGCCGTCTATCAGGTCGGCAAGCGCAAGTTTGCCCGGGTGACTGTCAAATAAGCAGTACCGTCAAATAAGCCGTCGCATCAGGCAAGCTGGTCATCAGGCCGGTTCAAGCTTGTTTAACAGGGCCTCCTTCGGGAGGCCTTGTCGTATCTGGGCGGCACGGATCTGGGCGATAAAGTGCCGCAGCACGGCACTACTTGGGTGTGGCCGTGTCGCCAGACTGATGCTGGTCATCATGCCGTTGCCCTCAATGGGGTGATAACTGACCCCGAGCGGGCGCAGCGCCGCCACCGAGCTGGGCACCAGAGTCACGCCAAAGCCCGCCTGCACCATGCCGACGGTGGAGATCACCTGCGGGCATTCGGGCCCCAATATCGGTTCGAACCCCGCTTCCCGACAGAGGCCCACGATGCCGTCATAGAGCCCGGGCCCGATGGCGTGGGGAAACAGAATAAAACTCTCGTCCTTCAGGCTGGCCAGTGGCAAGGGGCCCGGCTTGGCCTTGGGGTGGCTGGTGGGCAGGGCGATCAGCAGCGGCTCCTGCTCGATAAGGTGGTGGGCAAAGCCCTCGCTACCCCGGCAGGGGAGCCGCAAGATGGCCGCATCCAGCCGATCGTTGCGCAGCGCCTCCACCAGTGCCGGCATGGTGCCCTCCTGCGGGCTGAGGGCCACCTCGGGGTAGCGCTCCCGATAGTCGTGCAGCAGGGTCAGCACCGCGGGGTGGAGCACGGTGGAACCGGCAAAGCCGATCCGCAGTGCCCCCTGCTCGCCCCGGGCAATCCGCTTTACCTTCAGTTTTGCCGCATCGGCCAGCGCCAGGATCTGCGCCGCATCCCGATAGAGGCTCTCGCCCGCCTCGGTCAGCTCGACACTGCGGGTCAAACGGCGCAGCAGCGGGGTGCCCAAGGTCTCCTCCAGCTTGCGGATCTGCTGGCTCAGGGGCGGCTGGGCCATGTTGAGTGATTCGGCTGCGCGGGTGAAATTCTGCTTTTCAACAACGGCCATGAAGTAGCGGAGCGTACGAAGTTCCATATCGATTGAGTCTCAAAGTCATGGGATCAGCGTATTGGTGTTGAAATGTGAACCAAGTCACCATTGGATCCGAACGCTAACAGGATTCACGGTGGAGGTGAAACCCGAATGGAACATATTGCAACATCTGACAGTGCCGGGTGCAGCTGTGCCCTCGAAGTGAGCCAGCAGTTTTCTCGCTGGCGCAGGCAGCATGACGGTGGCGAGATCTACCAGAGTTCCCTGATGAGCGCCCTGCTGGCGGGGGTCTACGAAGGGGAGACCACCATGAGCGAGCTGCTGCGCCACGGCGACTTTGGCCTCGGCACCTTCAATCACCTCGATGGTGAGCTGATCGCCTTCGAGCGCCAGATCCACCAGTTGCGCTCCGATGGCTCGGCCCGGCCCGCCCGCGCCGATCAGAAGACCCCCTTCGCGGTGATGACCCATTTTCGCCCCTGTCTGGAGCGTCGCTTCGACCATCCCCTCAGCCGTGACGAGATCCACCAGTGGGTGGATCGGCTGGTGGGCTCCGACAACGTCTTCGTCGCCCTGCGCCTCGACGGCCAGTTTGAAACGGCCAAGGTCCGTACCGTGCCGCGTCAGGAGCCCCCCTATCGCCCCATGCTGGAAGCCATCGAACAGCAACCGCTGTTCCGCTTTGCCGCGGTGGCGGGAACTCTGGTGGGCTTTCGCTGCCCGCCGTTCGTGCAGGGGGTCAATGTGGCGGGTTTTCACGAGCACATGATCACCGCCGATCGCAAGGGGGGCGGCCATCTGCTCGACTACACCATGGCCCACGGCACCCTGCGGCTTTCTGTGGTGCGTCACCTCAATCTGGCCCTGCCATCGGATCCCGCTTTCCGGCAGGCCGACCTCAACCCCGCCGATCTCGATCGCGCCATTCAGGCCGCCGAAGGCTGATAGACAAGGAGCAATAACGTGGAAAACAGACAGTGGAAGTGCGGTGCCGAGCTGGTGGTTCGTCATCTGGAGGCGCAGGGGGTCAAGCAGGTGTTTGGCATTCCTGGCGCCAAGATTGACCGGGTATTCGATGCGCTGGAGGATTCCCCCATCGAGACCATAGTGGTGCGCCACGAGGCGAACGCCGCCTTTATGGCGGCCGCCGTGGGGCGTCTCACCGGCAAGGCCGGGGTGGCGCTGGTCACCTCGGGCCCCGGCTGCTCCAACCTCATTACCGGGCTGGCGACGGCCACCTCGGAGGGGGACCCTATGGTGGCGCTGGGCGGTGCGGTGCGCCGTGCCGATGGCCTCAAACTCACTCATCAGAGCATGGATACGGTCAACCTCTGCCGTCCGGTCACCAAGTTCAGCGCCCAGGTCAACAGCGGGGCGGCGATTTCGGAAGTGATGGCCAACGCCTTTCGCGCCGCCGAGCTGGGACGGCCGGGGGCGGCGTTTGTCAGCCTGCCGATGGACATCATCAACAAGCCGGTGCAGGGCAATGTGCTGGTGCCCCGCGAGGTGCCGGAGCCGGGCTGCGCCGATGAGCAGAATATGGAGCAGGCATTGACCCTGCTGCGCAACGCCCAGAATCCGGTGGTGCTGCTCGGCCTGATGGCGAGCCGGCCGGAAAATGCCGAGGCAGTGCGCGCCTTCCTCGACAAGGCGCGGCTGCCGGTGACCGGTACCTATCAGGCTGCCGGGGTGGTGGACAGCTGCCACTTCGATGACTTTGCCGGACGGGTCGGGCTCTTCAACAACCAGCCGGGGGATCAGCTGCTGGCAGGGGCCGATCTGGTGATCTGCATCGGCTACAGCCCCATCGAGTACGACCCCGTGCTGTGGAATGGCGATCGGGAGCGGCGCATCCTCCATATCGACGTGCTACCTGCCGATATCGACAGCAGCTACTGCCCGACCGCCGAGCTGGTGGGGTCGATCCGCGCCAACCTGTTGCAGCTGACCCGCATCATGGGCAATCCGAAAATCCGTCCCCCCGAGGTGGATCGGCTGCTGCAAGGGGTACGCCAGCAGCGGCTGCGACTGGCGATGCGGGCCGATGATCTGCACGGCAATCCGGTTCACCCCTTGCGTATCGTGCGAGAGCTGCAGGATCTGGTGCGCGATGACATGACCCTCTGCGTCGACATGGGCAGCTTCCATATCTGGATTGCCCGCTACCTCTACAGCTTCCGTGCCCGTCAGGTGTTGATATCCAATGGTCAACAGACCATGGGGGTGGCACTGCCGTGGGCCATCGGCGCGGCGCTGGTGCGGCCGGGGGAGAAGGTGATCTCGGTATCGGGGGATGGCAGCTTTATGCAGTCGAGCATGGAGCTGGAGACGGCGGTGCGGCTCAAGAGCAATATCGTTCACATCATCTGGGTCGATAACGGCTACAACATGGTCGCGATGCAGGAGCAGCAGAAGTATTGCCGCACCTCTGGAGTCTCTTTTGGTCCCATCGACTTCAAACGCTATGCCGAATCGTTCGGGGCGGCCGGGTTTGCGGTGCGCTCGGCCGACGAGCTGCGCGCAACCCTGCGTGCCGCGCTGGCGGTGGAGGGGCCCGCTGTGGTGGCGATCCCGGTGGATTACTCCGACAACCCGGGGCTGATGGCCCAGCTCAGGCCAGAAGTATTGGCATAAGTGTGGGCAGCAGTGCTGGCCTGGCTTGTTGTGTCAGCGCAAGCAGACCCGCCCATATAGCAAAAACCGGCATCAATGGATGCCGGTTTTTTATTGCTACGCGGGATGGGAGGCCTTAACGGGCCAGCTGGACGGCGGCGCGTGCGCGGGCCGGTTGTGGGCGACGCTTGTTTTTTGGTGCGCAGGCCATCTTCAGGCGCAGCCACTCGCGCCACAGCAGCCAGCAGAGCGGCAGGGTGAGCAGCAGCACGGTCGCGGGCTGGGCCATCAGCACCCCATCACGGCCCCACAGTTGCGGCAGCAGGAAGATGAGCGGCAGCAGCAACACGGTTTTGGCGATGGAGATGACCAGCGCCTGACGGGTACGCGCCATGGATTGCAGCAGCACTATGCCGAACATGATGATCCCCTCCAGCGGAATGGCGCCGAGGTTGAGGGTCAGGCTGCTGATGGCAGCGGCCAGCAGTTCGGGATCCTTGTCGCCGGTATAGAGCATGGCGACCTGTCCCGGTAGCAGCTGGATGGTGAGCCACACCAGCATGCCGTAGATAAAGGTGAACTTGAGCCCCATCTCCATCAGGTACTTGAGGTTGCGGTGGCGTTTGGCCCCCGCCGCCTTGCTGATGAGCGGCTGAATGCCGAACGCCAGCCCCTGCAGGATGACGATAAAGACCGCTTCGGTGTAACCGGCCACGGTAAAGCCCGCCAGATCCTTCACATTGCCATACACCATCAGCTGGCTGTTGTGCAGCATCAGCAGCAGGCCGAGGTTGAACTGGGCAATCAGGCTCGGCAGGCCGGTAAAGAGCAGGTGCGGCATGGCGGGGAGGTTGGGCACCAGATCCCGCCAGCTGAGGCGAAGCCGTGCCCAGGGGGTAAAGAAGTAGCCAAGACCGATCAGGCTCACCGCACCCTCTGCCATCAGGGTGGCTTGCGCGGTACCGATCAATCCCAGCCCCAGCCGACCCACCATGATGTAGTTGAGGATGATATTGAGCACGGCGCCGCTGCTCACCAGCACCATGGCCAGCTTCGGGCGGCCATCGTTGCGCAGCAGATAGGGCACTGCCAGATTGCTGGCCAGCAGCAGGGTACCGCCGCCAATCCAGGTGAGGTAGTCACTCGCCTGTTTCCAGGTCTCGGTGCCCTGTTCAATCCCCAGCCCCAGCAGGATATCGGTGTGGGTGTAGTAGAGCAGCACCGGCGCAACGCCCCCGAGTCCGGCCAGCAGCCAGAGGGCGTTGACCAGCGCCTGACGGGCTAGCGTGTCGTTTTTCGCCCCCTGCTGGAAGGAGATGGCGGTGGCTGCCCCCATGCTGATCATGGCGGCCAGACCAATCAGCACCATGATGACCGGATAGACCAGGTTGATCCCGGCGAGGCCAGCGGCACCGACATAGTGGCCGACGAAGATGCCGTCGATGAGGTAGTAGGCCCCCGAGACCAGCATGGCAAGAATGGAGGGGAGGGCGTAAGCCCAGAAGCGACGGGTCATGGCCCGTTGCCGCAGTGTTAAATAGGCAGACATATCTGTTCTCTCGGGGAGTTCGATTATCGAACAGCTAGTCTAGATTAATACTTATTTGGTGATAATCAGGGTTTCACTTGATGAATTGCTGAGTATTACTCACTAATCCGGGATTTTGGTAGTGCGCCTTGAGCATGTCGATCAGGATGCGCAGCCCGCTGCCCAGCTGATGCCGACTGGGATAGAAGAGGTAGAAGCCGGCAAAGGTGGGACACCAAGGCTCCAGCACGGTGAGCAGTTTCCCCTCCGCGACCTTCTGGCTCACCTCCTCTTCCAGACAGTAGGCGAGCCCCAGCCCCGCCTCGGCGGCGCCCAGATAGAGGGCCGGGGTGCTGGTAGTGAGCGGCCCGGTCACTTCAATCTCCAGCATGGTGCCATCGGCGGCAAAGGCCCAGCGATAGTGATGGTGCGGGGTGAGGCGATAGCCGATGCAGGCGTGGCGGCTCAGCTCGCTCGGGTGCTCCGGCGTACCGTGCTCCGCCAGATAGGCCGGGGAGCCCACCACCAGATAGCGCTGGGGCGGGCCGAGGGGGATGCCGATCATCTCCTTGGGCAGCAGATCGCCATAAAAGAGCGCGGCATCGTAACCATCTTCAATCAGCCGGGGCATCAGCTCCTGCTCCACTACCTCCACCTGCATCCGCGGATAGCGGGCCAGATAGTCGATGAGTACAGGTGCCAGCAGGCTGTCGATGGCGCCGCGGGGGGCGCAGAGTTTGAGTCGACCCACCGGTTCATCGCTGTTGCGGGCCAGCTCGCAAAGCGCCTCTTCCAGGGTATTGAGGGTGGGGAGCAGCTGCTTGAGCAGCCGCTGGCCCGCTTCGGTCGGCACCACGGCGCGGGTACTGCGGTTGAGCAGCCGCACCCCCAGCCTTGCTTCCAACCCCTTCAGGCTGTGGCTGAGGGCGGAGGCGGAGACCCCGAGTTCGAGGGCGGCCTTGCTGAAACTGCGGTGACGGGCGACGGCGGCAAATACCGCCAGTTCGGCGAGATCGGTACGGGTAATGGTCATCATCAATCAACAAAAAGGCGTGAGTCACAAGGGTACGCCAAGGCCGTGCTGCACACAATCCGCGCTAAACGGGTGGCTTGTTGCGAATATGTAGCTGCTCGCAGGCCATTGATTCCAGTGAAACTAAGTTGAATTGTTAAAAAAAACTCACAATAAGGCGCTTTGAGTGTGATCTTGGTCGTCCGAAAGGCGACCAAAATCAAACTTTGGTTGATTAATTCAAAAAAACGCTGTGATTAATAAGGGCATTTAATTAAAGTCAGCCCATCAAGAGTGGCGCACGTTAATCAGTTGTTAAGTGAGACGGGCGCCGACCCTCAGGGTCAAAATCTCGCACTGTTGTTTGTTGCAATCCTGTTGTCACAAGGAGTGATGGCCAGGTTGCCGGGGGGCGAGAGGTTAATATCAAGGACGGACAGCAGGCGTTCCAGGGAGATGGAACCGGGCCAAGGCCCGACCAAACAAGAATCCCATTTTCCTAGATGACAGGAACAACGTATGTCTGACATGAATATTGCAGCTGATGGTCGTTTAGCCAGCAACACCTCCCGCGGCGTCAACAAGGCCGATGTGGTCTGGATGCTGGGTCTGTACGGTACCGCGATCGGTGCCGGTGTGCTCTTCCTGCCAATCAACGCCGGTGTAGGTGGCCTGTGGCCGCTGGTTGCCATGTTGATTCTGGCGCTGCCGCTGACTTTCTTTGCTCACCGTGGTCTGACCCGCTTCGTGCTGTCCGGCTCTACCCGTGATGGCGACATCACTGAAGTAGTAGAAGAGCACTTCGGCAAGACCGCAGGCAAATTCATCACCCTGCTCTACTTCTTTGCCATCTACCCGATCGTGCTGATGTATTCAGTCGCCATCACCAACACCGTCGAGAGCGTGATTGTTCACCAGCTGGGCATGTCTGCACCTCCCCGTGCCGTTCTGTCACTGGCCCTGATCCTCGGTCTGATGGCGGTTGTTCGTCTGGGCGGCCAGGTTATCGTCAAAGCGATGAGCGTGCTGGTATTCCCGTTCGTGCTCACCCTGATGGGTCTGGCGTTCTACCTGATCCCGCACTGGAACGGTGCCATCATCACTGAAGCTCCGGCCCTGTCCGACGCCTTCAACGGTGACTTCATCAAGACCCTGTGGCTGGCTATCCCGGTAATGGTGTTCTCCTTCAACCACTCCCCGATCATCTCCTCCTTCGCGGTGGACAACAAAGGTCGTTACGGTGAAGGTGCCGAGAAGAAGTGCAGCAACATCTTGCTGGGCGCCCACGTCATGATGGTGATGACCGTTATGTTCTTCGTATTCAGCTGCGTACTGAGCCTCTCCCCGGCTGACCTGGCTGCTGCCAAAGAACAGAACATCTCCATCCTGTCCTACCTGGCCAACCACTTCGATAACCCGGTTATCGGTACTGTGGCTCCGCTGATCGCCATGGTTGCCATCAGCAAATCCTTCCTGGGTCACTACCTGGGTGCGCAAGAGGGCATGAACGGCCTGATGGCCAAGGCGCTGCGCGAGAAGGGCAAGAACGTTGACACCAAGCAGCTGAACAAAGTCACTGCCGTGTTCATGATCCTGACCACCTGGGCCATCGCCACCATCAACCCGAGCATCCTCGGCATGATTGAAGACCTGGGCGGCCCGATCATCGCAATGCTGCTGTTCCTGATGCCGATGTACGCCATCACCAAGGTTCCGGCCATGCGCAAATACGCTGGCAACATCAGCAACGGCTTCGTGACCATCATCGGCCTGATCGCCATGTCCGGTATCATCTACAAGCTGATTGCCTGATAACGCCGGTTATCAAGTTGAATGAAGAAGCCGCCTCGCAAGAGGCGGCTTTTTTTATGGCTGTTTGGGGCGCTGAGCGGATGCGGTATCGCTACTTCATCAGTTTCTTCACCTCGTCACTGGCCAGCGCCTTGTTGAATTTGTCCCGTGCCTCTTTCCCCTTGGCGGAGTTGGTAAAGCAGACGTGAAGGGACTTGTCCTCGAGGATCTTGCCGTTGAAGCCGAGGTTGGCGGCGACGTCCTTGAGCTGGGGATCGCTTTCCAGCAGATAGGTCATCACATTCTGGTCGATGACCGCCAGATCGAGCCGACCGTTGCCGAGCTTGAGCAGGTTCTGGCTGTCCGAGCTGGTGGCATCGGCCGAGAGTGCCTTGCTGGCCACTTTTTCGTCGAACTCGGTGGTATTCACATAGCCGGTGACGACACCAATTTTCTTGCCCTTCAGGTCGTCCAGACTCTGCCAGCTCACCGGCTGATCGACCCGCTGGGCAAAGCCGAGAGGGCCGTTACCTATGGGGTCAGAGAAGAGGCAGCTGCTCTTGGGGTCGAGATACTCGGGGAAATAACCCAGTACCTCTGGGTTGTTGGTTGCCTCGTCCACGGCCCGTTGCCAGGGATAGAACTTGATAGTCAGCGGGTCGCCAGCCAGGGCAAAGGCTGCGGTCACCACCTGACTGCTCTTGCCCTGTTCAGGGAGGCTGGCGCTGGTGTAAGGGGGCCATTCAAGGCTGGTCAACACCGCCGCCTGAGCGACCGACATGCCGAACAAGGGAAGAGTGGCTAGGGCGAGGTGCTTCCATTTCAGGCTCATAGAGATAACTCCTTGTGGTCAAACACCCCTTAAAGATAGCCCCCGGTGTCGATTGCGGATGCCGGCCATGGCTGACTGGCATCCGTGCCAGCTATTTGTTGTCGATATTCTCCGACTGCCAGAGGGCATAGCCCTTGCCGGAGGCCGTGGTGGGCAGATCAATCTGCATCAGGTCGTTGCTGATGACAAAGGGGCCCGAGTAGCGGGCGCGCAGATCCTGCGCCAGATCTTTGACCCTGATCTTGCCGTTGAGGCCGATATGGCTGAACACGGTCAGCGCCGGTTTGGCTTCGTTCATTACCCGGGCCGCCTGCTCGGGGGAGGCGAGGTGACCGGCGATCGCCTTGTAGCCGGGGTTGGTCTTCATCTGCTCGGCAGAGGTCATGGAGACGCAGTGCACCAGCAGATCGGCCCCTTTGGCCTGCTTCACCACTTCGGGGCTGTAGCGGGTATCGCCGGAGAGCACCACGCTGTGGCCGTGATAGTCGATGCGATAGCCGAATGACGGCTTGATGTTGACTCCGTGGTCGTTGTCAAAGGCGGTTACCTTGACCCCGTCATGGTTGTAGACCACCCCGGCGGTGACCTCGTGGCTGTTGATCTCCACCCCGTCCAGCGGCGTTCCCTCATCCTTGACCCGGGTGGCGATGTCGGTGGCGTAGGCCTGCTGCAAGCCACGGGCGAGGGCGGTGGTGCCTTTGGGGCCGTAGAGTTCCATCGGCGCGTGGCGCTGGCCATAGGCCGGTTGCAGCCAGCCGGTCAGCCAGAGATCCGCCAGCCCGTTGGTGTGGTCGGAGTGAAAGTGGGTGAGGAAGAAGGCGTTGACCCGGCCGATGGGGATATGCAGCTGCCACAGGCGAGTGGCGGAGTTGCGGCCAAAATCGAACACCAGCTTCTGGTTGCCCGCCTCGACCAGAGTGCTGTAACCGCCCCGACTGATTTGGGGCACCGGAGTGCCGGTGCCGAGCAGGCTGACCCGAAAGATATCGTGCCGGGCTTGAGTTGCTGAGGCAGGGGCTTGATCGTGGTTGCTGATAAAGCTGCTCTCGGCGGCCTGACTGACACCGGTAGCCAGCAGACCGACCAGTAATGCGGCCAGATAGGTGCTTTTCATGGGAATTTATCCTGTGGGGAAGGGACGGCATCACTGTATTGGTAACTAAAAGTTGAATAAATTGGCTAAAATCCATTTCTTACTAAACTTTTGGTTGTGAATCAGGGCTCGGTAAGCGGGTCGTGTTACTCAGGAACGAACAAAGGAGCGGTTGTGGACCGATTGACCTGCATGCGTATCTTCACCCGGGTGGTGGATCTCGGCTCCTACAGCGCGGTGGCGAGCGAAGAGGGGATCAGCGCCCAGATGGTGGGCAAGCATGTGCTGGGGCTGGAGCAGTGGCTGGGGGGCAAGCTGTTTCACAAGACCACCCGCCAGCAGACTCTCACCGAGCTGGGCCAGCTGTTTTTGGCTCGCTGCCAGCGGGTGCTGGAGGAGCTGGCACTGACCGAGTCGCTCACCCAGAACCTGCTGGCCGAGCCGGCCGGACGGCTGCGCATCGCCGCTCCCCTCAGCTTTGGCCACCACCGGCTGGTGCCGCTGCTGCCCGCTTTTCTCGACCGTTATCCCAAGCTGGATCTGGATCTGCAGCTCACCCCCCGCTGGGTCGATCTGGTGGAGGAGGGGTTCGATGGCGCCATCCGCACCCTGCGCCCGCAGGATGAGGCGCTGATTGCCCGTCCGCTGCTGACCCAGCACTACCGGCTCTGCGCGGCCCCCGACTACCTCAATCGCCACGGCGTGCCCCGTCATCCGGCCGATCTTGCCCGCCACCAGTGTCTGCATGGCAACTGGGGCGAGCACGAGCGCTGGCAATTTGTTGGTGAGGATGGCCAGAGCGAGGAGGTACGGGTCGCCTCGCGCCTGCGCATCAATCACTGGCCTGCTTTGTTGACGGCTGCGCTCTCGGGGGCTGGCATCACCTTGCAGCCAGCCGAACAGGTGCGTGAGCATATCGCTTCGGGGCGTTTGCTGCCGCTGCTTGGCCGCTATCAGAGCCCTGCCAAGACCCTCTACTTCATCTATCCGGCGGCGCGGCGGCAGGTGCTCAAGATCACCCTGCTGGGGGATTTTCTGGCCGAATCCCTGCAAGCTGGGCCCGAGCCTGAATAAAAGGCTGCATATTTTCGCCCCCACGCTTAACCATCGTGCTTAACAAAGGGGCGGGGCAGGCCTAACATGGCGGGATGTTTTTTTAGTCAGGACAAAAGGATATGTCTGGGTTGAAAAAGGATCTCGGGCTCTGGCAGGGGATGGGGCTGCTCGCCACCTCGCTGCTCGGCACCGGGATCTTCGTGGTACCGGCGACTGCCGCCTCGCTGGCGGGGGGGGCCTCGCTCTGGGCCTGGTTGCTGCTGATTGCGCTGGTGCTGCCCATCGCCTTTACCTTCGCTCGCCTCGGCCGTCGCTATCCCCATGCGGGCGGCGCGCCGCACCTTATCGGCCTCGCTTTTGGCAATGGCGCCGAGCGCTTCTCCGCCTTCCTGTTTCTGGCGGTGCTGCCGGTGGGCCTGCCTGCCGCCCTGATGATTGCCGCCGGCTTCTGGCATGCCCTGTTCGAGATGGGGGAGTGGACCCTCTGGGCCATCCAGCTGCTCACCCTGCTCGGGGTATTCCTGCTGGGGCTGCGCGGGGCGCGCTCCTCCGGCAATCTGCAACTGCTGATTGCGCTCGCCATTTTGGGGCTCACCCTGCTTATCTGGTTCAAGGGGGAGGTGAGCTGGCGCGATGCGGCCCGGCCGCTGCCGAGCGCGGACGAGTGGCCCCCTATGGCCACCGCGCTGGCGGTGATGTTCTGGTGTTTCGTCGGGCTGGAAGCCTTCGCCCACATGGGGGAGGAGTTCAAGCGACCGGAGCGGGACTACCCCATCGCCCTGCTCGGCGGGGTGCTGCTGGCGGGACTTATCTACTGGGTGCACTCGCTGGTGGTGCTCAAATATGGCCTCTACGGCGATGAGGCGAAAAACGCCACCGCCATCCCCTCCCTGCTGGCGCTGCTGTTCGGCCCCACCGCCAAGTGGCTGGTGGCGGTGCTCGGCTACCTCTCCTGTTTTGCCAGCATCAACATCTACATTCAGGGCTTTGCCCGGCTGATCTGGAGCATGGCACGGGAAGGCAAGTTGCCCCCCTCGCTGGCCGTGCTCACCGCGCGCGGCGCGCCGCTGCGGGCGCTCACTCTGGTGCTCGCCATCTGTCTGCTCTGCATTACCCTCATCATCTGGCTGCGACTGCCGCTCGATGAGCTGATCCGCTACGCCAACGGCAACTTCGTGCTGGTCTACCTGCTCTGCATGGCGGCGGGCTGGCGCCTGCTCGGCGGGGTGGGCAAGGGGCTGGCGGGGATAAGCGTGCTGCTCTGTGCTCTGGTGCTGGTGGCGCTCGCCACTCAGGTGCTCTATGCGGTGGTGCTCAGTCTTGGCTACGGCGGCTTCTCGTTGTGGCGGCGTTATCTGCGCCGCAGTCGTCAGCAGGATGCGCTTCCGGTAGCGAAGTAACGTCTCCCCGATGTTCGAAGAAATGAGAAAGCCCTGATGTTCAGGGCTTTTTGATTCCGGCATATGGGATGTTCATATGAATACTAGTTGGCACGTTATTTGCCGAAAAGTGCGGTGTCGGATCAACTCAACGGCGATTTATAGCCAAAAAAAGTGGGATCCAGCTCCCGTTTTGCTTAAAGTGATCCCTCCCGATCCCGGTGGTCGGAATGCCCGCAAGGATGCCCTTCAGACGTAAACAGGATGGCCTGGCCAGACTGACTCTCAGAGATGTGATTGCTTCGGTTCTCTTTTTATCTGTCACCTGTGGTGATAGCGCCTTGTTCCGTTCAGTCAGCCCGGGTTTTGCGTCTCTCTCATCGTGTGTCACCATCTGCAGCGAGTGAATCATGAGCGAATCGGTTTTTGAGATCCACGACTGGACCCTGAGCGTTGACGACAACATGCTGTGTCGCCCCGACCGCGAGGTCTACCTCGAACCCAGACTGGTCAACCTGTTGCGGTTTCTGGCCCATAATGCCGGCACCGTGTTTGGCCGCGATGCCCTGATCAACGAGGTGTGGGATGGCGCCGAGGTGACCGATCAGGTTGTGACCCAGTCCATCTTCGAACTGCGCAAGATCCTCAAAGATGGTCGCACCGATGCGACCGACTATATCGTCACCGTACCCAAGCGCGGCTACAAGCTGGTGGCACCGGTGCGGCCGCTGCAGGTGGTTTCCGTGGTGATGGCGGACGAGCAACCCGTGCCCGCGGTCAATACCGCTCTCTCCGACAACCCGACGCTCTCCGATCTGAGCCCGCCCGCGGCTGAGCAGGATGATGATGCACAGCCCAATGTCGCCCCTTTTCCCGCCGGGCCCCTGACCCGCGCCATCTCCACCCATGCCAAGGATGCTCGCAGCCGCTGGAAGATGGTGAGTTTCGATATCTTCGTTGCCATCGTGCTGATCGCCATTGTCAGCATGCTCAGCTACCAGCACACCAGCCCCCAGGTGCATGCCATGCTGGATCCCAACCTGCTGGTGTTCCGCTTCCACTCCGGTATGGATGACAACAACGAGAACGTTCGCCTCGCCGATGGCATTACCCGCGCCCTGATGGGGGAGGTGGCGGTGGCTACGCCGCTGCGGGTGCAGTACGGCGCCACCACTCTGATGGGGGGCATCATGCCCGGCAAGGAGCTGAGTGTGCGGGTCACCCGCCAGCCCCGTGGCACCTATCTCGATCTGGAGTATCGCAATATCAACACCAACCGGGTGCTGTTCAGCCATCAGTACCAGCTCAGTCGCCACAGTGTGCACGGCGTGTTGCAGGCCAGCAGCCAGGATCTGTTGCGCGCCCTCGACCAACCCGATGCCGAGCCGGGGATGGGCTGGCCGACCGATGATGCCTCCCTGATGGCGATGATGGAGGCGCAGTACTACATCAACAGCCGGGATCCGGTCGCTCTGAAACGGGGTATCGATCTGCTGGAGCAGGCGCTGATTGCCCATCCGGATCAGCCGTTGCTGTTGGCGGAGCGCTATCTGGCGGGCGAGGCGCTGGCCACCCTGGCGGGCAAATCCGAGAGCGAGCGGCTGCAGGGGATTGGCACTCATCTCGCCAGCGTGGTGCAAAACAGCGGTGCTCTCCCTGCTCGGGTGTGGGAGGCGTTGACCCTGCAGGCGATCCTCAACGGCCAGCAACAGCAGGCCAACTATCTGCTGGAGAAGGCGGCGAGTCGCGGCCGCTCGGTGCTCTATTACATACTGCAGGGCAAGCTGGCGGAGCTGGACGGTCGCCCCGAGGCGGCGGGGGATGCCTACAGTCAGGCCTTCCTGATGGAGGCGACCGAGCAGACCTATCTGCTCTGCCAGCAGCTCGGTTTCTACAGCAATATGGAGAGCCTCACACCGGCTCTGTTCAATGCGCTGGGCCAGAGCAAAGTGAAGCTCTTCTAACTCCGTAGTGTTGGTTTTCCCCCGGTCGGTGCGGTTGCCGACCCCATCCACAGGCTGCCTTCGGGCGGCCTGTGTGGTTTCTGCTTGTTTCAATCCTGCTTGTTTGCCACCGGGGATAGTCGCTCGGGTGCGGCCCGGTTTATCCCCCACTATCCCCACTTGCCTTTGTCTTGCCCGCGGCATTCGCGGCACTCGCGTTTGTTCGGCTTTGTGCCGCGTGAGTAGCTTGTGACATCTGCTCATGGTTGGCGGCGGGATAAGCTGTCTGTCTCGACCCATTTCTCATTGCTTACCGGTTATCGCCGTTGTGCTTTACCTCTGAGACTGGATTGTGATGAGCCGAGCGGAGGGCCGAACAGGAGGTGAGTGGCCTTCAGGGTGATGGTCAGCAGGGCGTTCAAATGGTTACAAGGGGAGTGGGCGCATTGGGAGCTGCTTTATCCCGGGTTTATATGGCCAAAAATATCAAGACGGCGAGATAAGGGGGTTATCAAGGGGCAAAAATGGGGCAGAAGGATATCAAGGTTTTATCAAGACGGCTGTGTGATGTGATGTCAATGTACTGTTTTTAAATGGTTTTTATCAAAAGTGACGAGGCGGCGAAAAAAGTTGCCTCATATTTTTATCCGTTAGCTGGTCTTTATGTTTTCCGGGGATGAGAGGCCTAGTCTGTGCCCATTCTTTGGCGGGGCGTTCCGCCAAATGTGTATGTGACGACCCGACCTTTTATAGAACCGGAGATCTTATGTCCCTAGATACGAGCAAGAAGATTGGCCTTATCGCCTGTACAGGTGTGGTGGCCGGCAACATGATGGGGAGTGGCATCGCGCTGCTGCCTTCGGCACTGGCCACCATCGGCTCCATCTCTGTCTTTAGCTGGGCAATCTGTCTGGTAGGCGCCATGGGCCTCGCCTTCGTCTTCGCCCGCCTGGCTACCAAGAACCCGCAAGAGGGTGGCCCCATTGCTTACGCTGGCGAGATCTCTCCGGTGTTCGGTTTCCAGACCGGTGTGCTCTATTACCACGCCAACTGGATCGGTAACCTGGCCATCGCCATTACCGGCGTCTCCTACCTCTCGGTCTTCTTCCCCATTCTCAACAGCCCAATTCCGGCCGCCGCAGCCACCATCGCTGCCGTCTGGATCTTCACCTTCGTCAACCTGCTTGGCGGTAGCTGGGTGAGCCGACTCTGTACCCTGGGTCTGGTGCTGATCCTGCTGCCGGTTGTCGGTACTGCGGTGATGGGCTGGGGTCATTTTGATGCCACCGTCTACAGCCAGAACTGGAACACCACCAGCGGCAGCGACCTGCATGCGGTCATCAGCGCCGTGCTGATCTGCCTCTGGTCCTTCGTCGGTGTTGAATCTGCCGCCGTCTCTTCCGGCATGGTGAAGAACCCCAAGCGCACCGTACCGCTCGCTACCATGCTGGGTACCGGTATCGCGGGTGTTATCTACATCCTCTCTACCCAGGTGATCAGCGGCATGTTCCCGGCCGGTGAAGTGGCTGCTTCCGGCGCCCCGTTTGCCATGGCCTCTTCCGCCATCTTCGGTAGCTGGTCTGCACCATTCGTCTCTGCCTTCACCGCTCTGGCCTGCTTCACCTCGCTGGGCTCCTGGATGATGCTGGTGGGCGAGGCGGGCAAGCGTGCCGCCAACGACGGCAACTTCCCGAAAATCTACGGTGAAGTGGACAAGAACGGCGTAGCCAAGAAGGGTCTGATCCTGGGCTCCCTGAAGATGACTGCCCTGATGGTTGGCCTGACCGCCTTCACTTCCCAGTCCGCTCACGCTGCCGATCTCTTCAACGTGCTGACCACAGATGCGGTGCTGCTGACCATGCTGCCCTACTTCTACTCCAGCATTAACCTGATCCGCTTCGAGGGCATGACCTCCCGCAGCATCGGCGCGATGATCTTCTCCGGTGTGGCCTGTGTCTTCTGTCTGGTGGCCCTGATGGGTGCCAAGGGTTCCAACCTTACCGCTACCTTCGTGGTGTCGCTCATCATCCTGATGTTCTACGCCAAAAAACTGGGTCTGCGTCAGCACGACGCCCTGCTGAGCGAACAACCCAGCAACTAATTCCCCCTTTTATCTTCCGAGCGCTCTTCACTCACCATCCCTGATGGAGAGCGCCCCTTTACGTGTGGAGCATTACGATGAATATCATTGCCATCCTCAACCACCTGGGCGTTTTCTTTAAAGAAGAACCCATTCGCCAACTGCAAGCCTCCCTCGAGCGCAAGGGTTTCGAGGTTGTTTATCCGGTCGATGTGGCCGACCTGCTGAAACTGATCGAGAAGAACCCCCGCGTTTGCGGCGCCATTTTCGACTGGGACAAATACTCTCTGGGTCTGTGCAAGGAGATCCACGATCGCAACGAGAAGCTGCCGATCTTCGCCTTCGCCAACGACCAGTCCACTCTGGATATTCACCTGACCGACCTGCGTCTGAACGTGCACTTCTTCGAGTACCGTCTCGGCATGGCTGACGACATCGCCCTCAAGATGGGTCAGGCCACTCAGGAGTATCAGGACGCCATCCTGCCGCCGTTCACCAAGGCACTGTTCAAGTACGTGGAAGAGGGTAAATACACCTTCTGTACTCCGGGTCACATGGGCGGTACCGCCTTCCAGATGAGCCCGGCCGGCAGCATCTTCTATGACTTCTATGGCCCGAACGCGTTCAAGGCCGACGTCTCCATCTCCATGCCGGAGCTGGGCTCCCTGCTGGATCACTCAGGTCCGCACAAGGAAGCCGAAGAGTACATCGCCCGTACCTTCAACGCCGATCGCTCCTATATCGTTACCAACGGCACCTCCACTGCCAACAAGATCGTCGGCATGTACTCCGCGCCGGCCGGCAGCACAGTGCTGGTTGACCGTAACTGCCACAAGTCGCTCACTCACCTGATGATGATGAACGACGTGACCCCGATCTACTTCCGTCCGACCCGCAACGCCTACGGCATTCTGGGTGGTATCCCGCAGAGCGAATTCAGCCGCGACACCATCGCTGCCAAGGTTGCCGCGACACCGGGTGCCCAGGCTCCCCGTTACGCCGTGGTCACCAACTCCACCTATGATGGCCTGCTCTACAACACCGGCTTCATCAAGGAGGCGCTGGATACTCCTTACATCCACTTCGACAGTGCCTGGGTGCCTTACACCAACTTCAGCCCGATCTATGAAGGCAAGTGCGGCATGAGCGGTGAAGCGATGCCGGGCAAGGTGTTCTACGAAACCCAGTCCACCCACAAGCTGCTGGCGGCCTTCTCCCAGGCCTCGATGATCCACATCAAGGGTGACGTGGAGGAAGAGACTTTCAACGAAGCCTTCATGATGCACACCTCCACCTCGCCGCAGTACGGCATCGTGGCATCGACCGAGATCTCTGCTGCCATGATGCGTGGCAACACCGGCAAGCGTCTGATCAAGGACTCCATCGATCGCGCCATCTCCTTCCGCAAAGAGATCAAGCGTCTGCGTGATCAGAGCGAAGGCTGGTTCTTCGACGTATGGCAGCCGGACAACATCGACACCGTCGAGTGCTGGAAGCTGGATCCGAAAGATGACTGGCACGGTTTCAAGGACATCGATGACAACCACATGTACCTGGATCCGATCAAGGTCACCCTGCTGACTCCGGGTATGGGTCGTGACGGCCAGCTGCTGGAGAAGGGCATCCCTGCCTCTCTGGTCTCCAAGTTCCTGGACGAACGCGGCATCGTGGTCGAGAAGACCGGCCCCTACAACATGCTGTTCCTCTTCTCCATCGGTATCGATCAGTCCAAGGCGATGCAGCTGCTGCGCGCCCTGACCGAGTTCAAGCGCGGCTACGACCTGAACCTGACCATCAAGAACATACTGCCGAGCCTCTATCGTGAAGACCCGAGCTTCTACGAAGGGATGCGTATCCAGGAGCTGGCGCAGCGCATTCACGAGCTGACCAGCAAGTACCGTCTGCCGGAGCTGATGTTCAAGGCGTTCGACGTACTGCCGGAGATGAAGATGACTCCGCACGCCGCATGGCAGCAGGAGCTGGCCGGCAACGTGGTGGAAGTGCCGCTGCGTGACATGGTTGACCGCATCAGCGCCAACATGATCCTGCCGTACCCGCCGGGAGTTCCGCTGGTACTGCCGGGCGAGATGGTGACCCAGGATTCTCTGCCGGTGCTCGAGTTCCTCGAGATGCTGTGCGAGATCGGTGCCCACTACCCGGGTTTCGAGACCGACATCCACGGCCTCTATCGTCAGGCCGATGGCAGCTACACCGTCAAGGTGCTGCGTTAATCGACAGTGACAACAGTCGAAAGTGACAACAACGGGCCGCAAGGCCCGTTTTTCCCTCCGGAATTCCTGTTCTTATTGCGTGAGTCGCCAATCATGAAGCGAGTGCTCTCCATTCAATCCCACGTAGTCTTTGGCTGTGCCGGCAACAGCGCCGCCGTTTTTCCCATGCGTCGCCTCGGGATCGAGGTGTGGCCGATGAACACTGTGCAGTTCTCCAACCACACCCAATACCGCGAAGGCTGGCAGGGGATGGTGATGCCCGGCGGTCATATCCGTCAGCTGGTAAACGGCCTGGCGGAGATCGGCGTGCTGGCCGAGTGCGATGCGATCTTGAGCGGCTACCTCGGCTCGGCCGAACAGGGGGAGGAGATCCTGGCGGCGGTGGCCCGGCTCAAGGCGCTCAATCCGGCCGCCCTCTATTTTTGTGACCCCGTGATGGGTCACCCCGACAAGGGGTGCATAGTGGCACCCGGCGTCGCCGATTTTCTGAAAAACCGGGCACTGGCCTGCGCCGATATGCTGGCCCCCAATCTGCTGGAGCTGGAACAGCTCACCGGCCGCGATATCCGCAATGTGCCGGAGGCCATCGAGGCGTGCCAGCAGCTGCGCGCGCAAGGGGTCAAGCTGGTGATGGTCAAGCATCTGGGCAAGGCCGGTTTTGCCATGGACAGCTTCGAAATGCTGCTGGTGTGCGAGGAGGGAACCTTTCATCTCTCCCGCCCGCTCTACCCTTTTGCCCGCCACCCTATCGGGGTGGGGGATCTGCTGAGCGCCACCATGCTGGCCAATCTGCTGGCGGGTTGCACCCCGGTGGCGGCGTTCGAGCTTACCAATGCCAGCGTGGATGCGGTACTGGCCCAGACCTGGCTGGCGGGGGCTTACGAGCTGCAACTGGTGGCGGCCCAGCACGAGATGGCGCTGCCGCAGGTCTCCATCCGGGCGACCCGCCTCTGAGCTGGTTACGCCAACAGCAGAAACAACAAAGCCCTGATCATCAGGGCTTTTTACATTGCAGATTCGGGGAGAGGGCTTAGTCCTGCGGGCTTTTGAGCGCCTTGACCACATCCTCTTTGGGCTCCAGCTCCTTGACCTGATTGAAGATCTCCAGCTCCCCTTGCGGACTGACGGTGTAGGCATCGGCATCCTGATAGCTGCCGCTGCCGGCGCTCTCGATGATGACCACCAGCTCGGGCTGTTTGTCGCCATTCAAATCGACCAGTTTCAGCTCCCGGATAAAGCCGTTACGAGCCATCACCTTGCCATCCTGAAACTCATCCAGTGGAAACTGGGCGTTCTGGCCCGAATAGAGCCGCACGTCATAGCTACCGATGGAGGCGGGCTCACCGGCCCCCTGCGCCACCCGGATCACCTGCCCGGAGGGGAGGGTCAGTTGCTTGCTAAATCCCTCTTCGGCTTGTGCTTGTGCCGCCAGCGGCAGGGTCAGCAGCCCCGCCATCATCAATACTCTGTTCATCTTGCAACCTCTTGCTGTCTCTTGAGTGCGGGCTCCCGGGGAGCCCGCCGTGATGTTGCTACCAGATCTTCACCCGCTTCTGGGGCGGCAGATAGAGTTTGTCCCCCGGCTGGATGTTGAATGCCTCATAGAAGGCGGGAATGTTCGGCACCACGCCGTTGACCCGGTACTCGGGCGGCGAGTGGGGGTCGGAGCGCAGCAGCATCTGCATCAGCTCGGGACGATACATCCCTTTCCACACCTGCGCCCAGCCGAGGAAGAAGCGCTGTTCGCCGGTGAAGCCGTCCAGCACCGGTGCCTCCTTGCCATCCAGCGACAGCTCGTAGGCTTTGTGGGCGATGGTGAGACCGCCCAGATCGCCGATGTTCTCGCCCAGAGTGAACTGACCATTGACGAACTGGCCGTTGATGGGCTCGAAGCGGTTGTACTGGGCCACCAGACGGCTGGTGCGGAAGCGGAACTCCTTGAGATCTTGCGGCGTCCACCAGTCGCGCATCATGCCGTCGCCGTCGGATTTGGCCCCCTGATCATCAAAACCGTGGCCCATCTCGTGACCAATGACCCCGCCGATGGCGCCGTAGTTGACCGCATCATCCGCCGTCATGTCGAAGAAGGGGGGCTGCAAGATGGCCGCCGGGAAGACGATCTCGTTGTTGCTCGGGTTGTAGTAGGCGTTCACCGTTTGCGGCGACATATGCCATTCGTCCCGGTCGACCGGCTTGCCGAGGCGCGCCAGACTATCTGCGTATTCAAAGGCTTGCGAGCGTTGCAGGTTGCCCACCAGATCATCCGGTTTGATGGCGATGGCGCTGTAATCCTTCCACTTGTCGGGGTAGCCGATCTTGGGGCGGAACTTGGCCAGCTTCTCGAGGGCCTGCGCCTTGGTCTCGGGCGACATCCAGTCGAGCTCCTTGATGCTCTGGCCGTAGGCGGTGCGCAGGTTCTCCACCAGCTGCTCCATCCGCTCCTTGGCCGCAGGCGGGAAGTAGCGGGCCACATAGAGCTGGCCGACCGCTTCACCCAGATGATCGTTCAGCACCCCGAGCGCCCGCTCCCAGCTGGCGCGCTGCTTGGGCGTGCCGCTCAATGTGGTGCCGTAGAAGGCGAAGTTGGCGCGGTCGGTCTCGCTGTCGAGATAGGGGGCGTAGTCGGTCAGCAGTTGCCACTTGAGGTAGGCCTGCCAGTCGGCGATGGGGGTCTGGGCCATCACCTGATCCAGCGCGCTCAGATAGGTCGGCTGGCCGATGATGAGATCCGGCTGGCCAGCAATGCCCGCGGCATTGAGATAAGCCTGCCAGTCGAGGTGGGGGGCGAGCCGTGCCAGTTCGCTGGCGGGGCGCTTGTTGTAGTTCTTCTCCCGATCCCGCAGCGCGACGTTGTCCCACTGGATGGTGGCGAGCCGGGTTTCGAGGGCCAGAATCCGTTTGGCCTTGCCGCTCGGGTCAGATTCCCCGAGGCGGCTCAGCATGGCGGCGATATGCTGCTGGTACTTCTGGCGCAGGGCCTGACTGTCGGGATCCTGCTTGAGGTAGTAGTCCCGATCCGGCAGCCCCAGTCCACCTTGATAGAGGTAGACCGCATAGCGGTCGGGGGACTTGGCATCGGCGTCGATCCAGATGCCGAACGGTGCGCCGCCGCCCATGCGGCCCGACTGGGCAAAGGCGCGGGCCAGTGCGGCCTGATCACCGATCCGGTCGATATCGGCCAGCGCCGGTGCCAGCGGGGTGAGCCCCTTGGCGTCACGGCCTGCCTGATCCAGATAGCTGGCGTAGAGATCGCGGATCTGCTGGGTCGGCGTGCCGGTGGCGGCCTCCTGCTTGGCCAGCCCCTCGACCAGCACCCGCACATCGGCGAGGGATTTGTCCCGCAGCATGTAGAAGGCGCCATCGGCGGGGCGATCGTCGGGGATCTTGGCGGTGGCGAGCCACTTGCCATTGACGTAGCGGAAGAAGTCATCGCCGGGTTTGACCTGGGTGTCCATATTGGCCAGCGCCAGCCCGGAGTGTTTGGGGGAGTCTTGCGGTGCCTGACTGCAGCCAGCCAGCAGTACCAGTCCAATCAGGCCGGCCAGTAAGCTTTTCTTATTGTTCATCTTGTTTGATTCCAATTCGGATTGTTTGCTTCCCTGCCCATCTTCCTTGCTCCAACCGGTTGTGCGACCGCCTTGCGGCCAGCCTGGTGGAGAGGGCGGGCGAGCCTCACTCTAGCAGCAGGGTTGCAGCTTGATAAGCCCGACTCTGCTAAGATCGGCCGGTCCGTTTTGGGGAAGCCTATGATTTCTCATCTTTATTCTCGCTTTTGTCTGACTATGCCAGCGCCGGAAGGTTCCACCGGTCTGCTGGTGGCCTTCAGTGGCGGCCTCGACTCCACCCTGCTGCTGGTGCTGGCGGCGCAGTATGCCCGCGAGCACAGCCTGCCACTTCGCGCCCTGCACGTGCACCACGGCCTCAGTCCCCATGCCGATGAGTGGGTCGCTCATTGTGAAGCCGTGTGTCAGCAATTGGCGGTGGAGCTGCTGGTCGAACGGGTGACTCTGGCCCGTGGCAATGGCGAGAGTCTGGAGGCGCAGGCTCGCACCGCCCGTTACCAGCGGCTGACCGCCCGGATGCGGGAGGGGGAGTGGCTGCTCACCGCCCACCATCAGGACGATCAGCTGGAGACCCTGCTGCTGGCCCTCAAGCGCGGCGCCGGTCTGCGCGGGCTGGCGGGGATCCTGCCAAGCCAGCCCTTTGCCGGCGGCCTGTTGCTGCGGCCGCTGCTCGATATGAGTCGCGCCGAGCTGGCCGAGGCGGCAGCGAGCCTCCCCTTTGGCTGGGTGGAGGATGAGAGCAATCTGGACGTGAGCTATGACCGCAACTTTTTGCGCCAGACGCTTATCCCCCAGCTCAAGGCGCGCTGGCCCGCCATGGCCCAGACCGCGGCGCGCAGCATGGCCCTGTGCGCCGAGCAGGAAGCGCTGCTGGATGAGCTGGCCGAGAGCGACTGGCAGCTGGCGGGCGAGGGGGAGGCGCTCCATATCGGCCCGCTGCACGCCCTCTCACCTACCCGGCGCAACAACCTGCTGCGCTACTGGATCCGCCGTCAGGGGGGGGAGATGCTATCCCGCGAGCAGCTTGCCCGGCTCTGGCAGGAGGTGGCGTTGGCGCGCGGCGATGCCAATCCCCGGCTCAACTGGGGGCGCCAGAGCTGCCGCCGTTTTCAGGAGCGGCTCTATCTGGTGAGCCCTGATCTGCAACCTTGCCATCAGGTATTGCCGTTGACCGTGGGTGAGCCGCTGACCCTGCCGGACGGGTTGGGCGAGCTGGTGGTGCGTATGGCGGAGCACGGCGAGGATCGGCTGCGCTCCCCCCGAGCGGACGAGCCGCTCTCGGTGCGCTTTCAGGTAGCGCCCGGGATCCCCCTCAAACCGGTGGGGCGGAGCGGTAGTCGGCGGATGAAGAAGCTGCTGCAGGAGTATGGCGTGCCTTCGTGGCAACGGGGACGCATCCCCATCCTATACTATGGCGAGCAGGTGGCGGCGGTGGTGGGGCTCTTTGTCTGCGACGGTTTTATGGCACAGAGTGCCGGGCTGGTTTGCCACTGGCAGGGAAACGGTGCCGCCCCCATCCTGCCCGAGCAGGATCTTGCCTGAGGTGATCTCGGCGTAAACCCAAAAAAGAAGCTCCGGTCACATGGCGCGCATGTGCCGGAGCAAAGAAGAGTTCGCGATTATTCGTTAGGGCTGGCCTTGCCGGCTTTCTTGCGGGCGTAGAGGTGACTGTCGGCCGCCTCGTAGAGGCTCGGCACATCGACCCCGGATTGCCAGCTGGCGGCGCCAAGGCTGCATCCGACCGAGAAGGTGCTGAGCTCCTTGTTGGTCATCAACATGTGCTGCAGTCGCAGCCAGACCGGGCGCCACGCCTCGGGTTCGGCCGGTTGCAACAGCAAGGCAAATTCATCTCCCCCGAGCCGGAAGGCTTGATCCGTACTGCGGATACACCCCTTGAGCAGCTGGGCGAAGCGGCTCAGCACCAGATCCCCCACCGGATGGCCCCAGGTATCATTGATCTGCTTGAAGCGATCGAGATCCAGCAGTACCAGCACCAGACCGTGGGGCTCGCGGCTGTGCTGCTCGATGGCGCGACCGATGGCCTCGTCAAAGTAGGAGCGGTTGCCAAGGCCGGTCAGGTGATCGAGCCGGACCAGCTGATCCAGTTTTTCCAGCCGCAGATAGAGGGGCAGCAGCAGGCAGAGCAGCTGATGGTATTGCATCAGGACCCGTTGCTGGCTGCCGCTCAGCGGATGTTCCAGCTCGTAGTGGAGCTGGCCGAGCAGCTGGCCATGCTGGCCGCGCAGCTCGAACGGATAGTTGTGCAGGTTGAGGGTGGCCAGCGGCGGGTGCTGGATCAGTACATGGGGCTGGCCACAATCGAGGTAGAGACCGTGGATCCTGACAATTCTTGCCGCACGATCGGCAAAAGTTGTCAGCAGACCGCCGAGATCGCTCTGCCTCAACAACTGCTCGAGCAACTGGTTGCGTTCAACGCTGGGCAACGGCGTGAGCCGCTCCATCTGGCGAACCCACTGCTCGATGCCATGGCTAAAGCCATTAAGTGACGACGTATTTTCCATGGTCTTCCACCTGTAACACCTGACTACTGTCTCCTCCCTGCAATTGGCATGCCCAATATATCTTTCCTGCCCGCCAGATCGGCTGACTAAGCTTAAGTCGATAAAAGGAGAGGAAAATTTGTACACCGACCTGTTGATCCTGCTGTTCGCCGCCGTCCTGCTGGTGGCAACTTTCCGGCGCCTCGGCTTGCCGGTGATCCTCGCCTACCTGATTGCCGGCGTCTTGCTCGGCCCCCACGGGCTGGCGGTGATCACCGGCCAGTCGATCATGCAGACCATTGCCGAGCTGGGGATCGTCTTTTTGATGTTCTCGCTGGGGTTGGAGTTCTCCCTGCCGAAATTACTGGCGATGCGCCGATTGGTGTTGGGGGTGGGGATGTTGCAGGTGCTGCTCACGTCACTGCTCTTTTTCGCCATCGGCTGGTGGTGGGGGTTGGGTCTGGCCCAGTCGCTGGTGGTGGCGGGAACGTTGGCACTCTCCTCGACGGCGGTGGTGATCAAGCAGCTCGGCGAGCAGAAGCAGCTCCATACCCGCCGCGCCCAGCTGGGGGTGAGCGTGCTGCTGTTTCAGGATCTGGCGGTGGTGCCCCTGCTGGTGATGATCCCTATCCTCGCCCAGCCGGAAGTGCAGGGCAGCGCTTTGGCCGCCGAGATCGCCTGGGCCACTCTCAAGGGGCTGTTTGCCCTCTTCACTCTGTTGGCGGTGGGCAAGTGGTTGCTGCCGCTGCTGTTTCACGAGGTGGCGCGAGCCCGCTCCGACGAGTTGTTCGTGCTGAGTGCCCTGCTGGTGGCGCTGCTGGCTGCCTACATGACCCATTCACTGGGGCTGTCGATGGCGCTGGGGGCGTTTCTGGCGGGGATGATGCTGGGGGAGTCCCACTACCGTCATCAGCTTGAGGTAGACATCAAGCCCTTTCGCGACGTGCTGATGGGGCTCTTCTTTATCACCATCGGCATGGCCATGGAGTGGGAGCTGGTGGCGCGGGCTTGGTGGCAGGTACTGATCTGCGTGGTGCTGCTGGTGCTGTGCAAATCTCTTCTGGTGCTGCTGGCCGGGCGGCTGATGGGGGAGCGCAAGCGCGACAGCATGGCCGCCGGCATCATGCTCAGTCAGGTGGGAGAGTTTGGCTTCGTGCTGCTGGCACTGGCACTGCACCACGGCTTGCTGGATCAGCAACTGGTCTCCCTGCTGATCGGCATCGGCATCATCTCCATCGCCATGACTCCCTGGCTGGTGACCCAGGCCCATTCGCTAGCTCGCAGCCTCACCGATCCTGCGTTGCTGACCCGCTCCGAAGTCGCCCAGTCGGGACTGAGCAAAAACCAGCACGTCATCATTGCCGGGTTTGGCCGGGCGGGGCAGACCTGTGCCCGCTTTCTCAAGATCGAGGAGATCCCCTTTCTGGCCCTAGACCTCGACCCCGAGCGGGTGAGCGAGGCCAAGCTGGCGGGGGAGCAGGTGGCCTTCGGCGACGCCAGCCGCCGCGATATTCTGCTGGCCGCCGGGTTGTTGCGGGCACGGCTGGTGATCATCACCTTTGATGATCGCAAGCGGGTGGAGGCGATGCTGGCACTGATCCGCGAACTGGCGGGGGAGCTCAAGGTGCTGGTGCGCACCCGGGATGACAGCTTTCTGGAGCAGTACAAGCAGGCGGGGGCCTTCGAGGTGATCCCCGAATCCCAGGAGGGGGCCCTGATGCTGGTCTCCCACCTGCTGCTCAATTGCGATATCCCCATCGGTCGGGTGATCCGCCGGATGGAGCTGGAGCGCAGCAGTCAGTATCGCTTCCTGCACGGCTTCTACTGGGGGGATCAAAGCGCCAGCAATCTGGAGGCGGATCAGCTGCTTGAACGCCTCCATCCGCTGTTGCTGCACGATCAGGCGTGGGCGGTAGGCCGTGAAGTGCGCGAGCTGCCGCTCGATGAGGTGCGGATCAAGGAGGTGCAGCGCGGGGATCAGAGTCTGGAGCCCAGACCCGAGCTGGTGCTGGCGGCCGGTGACCGGCTGATCCTGTTTGGTACCGTGGTGGCGATGGAGCAGGCGGAGCAGCGTTTGCTGGAGGGGCGCTGAGTCCCCTCGCACTCATCGGCTGCGCCCTTTACTCCCGCTCTTTTGGTAGCCCTTCGATATCGAGGAAGGCGACGACCCGCTCCCGCTCCCTCAGGGTGTCCTGATAGCCCAGCTTGATCAGCTGCTGACAATAACCCGGATAGAACATCAAAAAGCTGGCCAGACTGCTGGTCTCATCCCCCTTCACACCCAGCACCCGCAACAGGCGGCGCAACTTTAGCGGTAGTTTGCGCAGGTAGGCCAGTGCGATGGTGTCGAGATCCTGACTCGGTTTTAGCACGCAGGTCTCCACCCGTTTCAGCTTGAGGCGATTGCGCTCCCGCTCAGGGATAAGATCCAGAGTCTGGTTGATGCGCCACAGCCGCTCCAGATCGGAGTTGAGAGTGTCGGTAAAGACGGTATCGAGCAGATGGCTGGCGATATTGGAGCTGGTGAGATGGCCGTGGTGATGGGTCGGCGCCGAGTGGGCTGGCGGATCCAGGGTGATCAGCAGGATCCGCTCCGCCCCCAGATGGATGGCGGGGCTGAGCGGGCTCAGCTGGTGGATGGAACCGTCGCCGTAGAACTTCTCGCCGATCCGGGTGGCTGGAAAGACAAAGGGGAGCGCCGAGGAGGCGAGCAGGTGCTCAGATGTAAGTACGGTGCGCACCCCGCGCCGTCTGGCCCGCTCCCACGGATGGTGGTCGGCCCGCCCCTGAAAGAAGGTGGTGGAGAGGCCGTCATCGTAATCGGACGCAGTGATGGCCAGTGCCTCCAGACTGCCGTAGAGGATGTTGTCATCAATTCGGTGATAGTCGATGAGTTGATCCAGCAGGCGGTGCAGCGGCGCGTTGTCAAAGAGGTGAAAGGCGTGGTTGGTGTGAGGATTGATCAGCCCCGCCGACCCCTCGTACATCAGCCGCCACAGCAGGCGCCCCGGGTGAAAATCGAAGATGTGGTGAGTCTCGAAGCGGCGCCAGACCCACTCCAGCTTGCGCACCCCCAGATGGAAGCAGGAGGCGTAGCAGGCCAGTGCGGTGACATTGATGGCCCCCGCCGAGGTGCCACACAGGATGGGAAAAGGGATGCCGAGATTGCGCGGGTAGAGCTCCGCAATCGCCTTGAGGGCGCCGACCTGATAGGCGGCGCGAGCACCGCCACCGGTGAGCAACAATGCTGTATTGGGTCTGGCCATATGCTGGCGCCTTATCGTGTTCTGACAAGAATGTTCCCACTGACAAGTTAACTATAAGGCGCTGTATCAAATATAAAAACGGGCGCTTGCCCGTTTTTTTCATGGCCCCATGTCAAAGGGCGCGGTGAGGATTTTCCGGCCGCGCCAGTTGATCGAAGGCGGCGAATACCGGGGCGCTGGCGAGGATGCGACCGTGGCCCAGTCCCCGGGTGCTCACCAGCCGGGTATGACCATCCTGACTGGCCCGCAAGGAATCGCCGTGCGGGGCAAATCTGTCCTCCTCGTCGTGTACTATCATCGCCGCGCCGCTGCGACTGGCGAGTCGGCCCAGCGGATCAACCGTGCTCAAGGGGTGCTGGTACTCCTGCTCAATCTCCTTGACCACCGCATCGAACAGCCGGATGGAGTAGCCGGAGCGTGCCACCATGCCGTAGAGCTGGGGCACATAGTCGAGCACCGGCGAAATCAACAGCAGCGGCAGGGTATCGATACCCGGCTGACGGCTGGAGAGAGTGACGGCGCCTCCCATGCTGTGGGCGATGACCCCGTGTAGTGGGCCTACTTCGCTGGCCAGCCTGGTTGCCAGCTCGTCGAAGGCGCGTACGAAGCGGGGCAGGTGGCCTGTGTTGCCTGCGCTCTGGCCGTGGGCCGGATGATCGTAGGCAATGGCGGTGAAACCCTGCGCGGCGATATGGCTCATCAGCGGATAGAACTGGCTGGCGCTGCCGGACCAGCCGTGCATCAGCAGCCACAGTGGTCCCTGACCGAGCCGATAGCTCATCAATACCCCTTCGCTGGTATGGACGGCCTGCTTCACCAGATCGGCAGGCTCGTGGTCATCCCGCTGGTTGCGCTGGGGGGTGAGCAGCAACTTGCTGGCGGTGCGCTTGGCATGGATGGGGGCGAGTCTGTGGTGCAACCGGGTGCCGATCCCCAGCAGCCATTTGCTCGGGCTGAAGCGGCGGGTGTTGAAGTAGATCTTGCTGCTCATGGTCATCCTGTGGTTTTTATGTGCGAACGCTCGTGCTTTTTTGTCGGTTTTTAAAAATTCGTGTTGAACGGATGCCAAAACATCAGCGCCAGCTGGCGAGCAGAGCATCCACTTCGGGCCAGAAGTGGCGGGCCGGATCCTGACACAGTTCGAGATCGTTGAACACCTGATCCGCCAGATAGAGGCCATAGAGGCGGTAAACGGCGCGCCAGGGCTCCATCTCCCGTCGCCACTCACCTGCGGCCTGACCCTGCACCACCTGACGGGCCAGATAGTCGAGCCAGAAGCGCACCAGTTGCCGGGCGGCTTGCTGCACCAGGCTCTTTTGCTCATGGCCATCCTGCACCGAGGTCCAGGCATCGAGGAACATGCAGCGTCCGGCGAAGCAGTGGTTCCACGCCTGCCAGGCGCGCAGCAGGGCGATCAGCTTGTCGTGCTGGCTCTGGTGCTCCTGCTGGCGTACCGGCTGGATCACCCGCAGCCGGAACACCTCGGCGGCGTACTCCAGCACGGCGATCTGCAGATTGTCTCGGGATTGAAAGTGGGCAAACAGGCCGCTTTTGGACATCTCGCAGGCGCTGGCCAGCGAGCCTATGGTCAGGCTCTCCAGCCCTTGCTGGCTCGCCTGCTCGAAGGCAGTCTGCAAAATGTTTTCCCGGGTCAGGCGCCCCTTGCTCATCACTATCTCCTCATTGGCGCTGGCAGCATAAAGTACGATCGTGCTAATTGTCGAGCAACAAATAGCCAGCATGGCTGGCTATCTCATCTGGCCTGTGTCGCCGCGTTCGGGGCTCAGCTCTCCTTGATATCGAGCTGTTGCAGGGCGATGACCGCCTGAGTGCGGTTTTTGACGCCCAGTTTTCTGAAGATGGCGGTGATATGGGCCTTGATGGTGGCCTCGGAGACGTTGAGCTCCCAGGCGATCTGTTTGTTGAGGCTGCCATCGCGCAGCATGATCAGCACCTTGTATTGCTGGGGGGTAAGGCTGGCCAGCTTGCTGGCGAAATCGGGGCCATCTTCCGATTCGGGATGGAGCGAGATGCCTTCCGGCACCCAGTTATCCCCCCCGATCACCGTATTGAGGGCGTTGACCAGCTCCTTCATCGGTACCGATTTGGGAATGAAGCCGAGCGCCCCGAGCCGCAATACCTGCTGGATGATGGCCGCATCTTCCGAGGCGGAGACCACCACGATGGGCAGGTCGGGATACTGGCCGCGCAGGTGGGCCAGCCCCTCGAAGCCATTGGCTCCCGGCATCTTGAGATCGAGCAGCAACAGGTCAACTTCGGGGTGCTCGCCGAGCAGGCTGGTCAGGCTGTCGATGGAGTCCGCTTCCAGCAATTGAGCGTCGTTGATGGCCATGTGCACCGCTTGGTAAAGGGCGCCCCGAAACAGGGGGTGGTCATCTGCGATGACGATGGTAAATTGGCTGTCCATATTTCGGTTAATGGCTCACATTGTTGCTAACTGATTGTTTTGAAAAATCAAACTAGCATCGCTCACCAAGAGGGTCAAACCCGCCGGTGCGCAAATGTGAAGCGACCATCGGATGTTTTGCCATCAAGGGCAGGCAGGCCGGTCGCAGGCAACTCATGCAGGAGGCAACAGATGGGTTCCTTGGTATTGGCGGTGGGCACCGGCTCCACCTGGGCGATGCGGGCGGCACTGGTGCTCGCCATGAGCGGGTTGACGTGGCAGGAGCAGGTGTTCGATCTGGAGGATGCCAAGTCGCTGGCGCGGCTCAAGCGGCTGGCACCGGCCGGTCTGGTGCCCTGGCTCGAACACGATGGCGTGCGGGTTCACGACTCGCTGGCCATCGCCGAATATGTTCACGAGCTCTGTCCCGACCGCCAGCTCTATCCCGTTTCGCTGGCCGAGCGGGCACTGGCTCGCAGCCTCTGCGCCGAGCTACACGCGGGATTTCGGCAGATCCGTTCTCTGCTCCCCTTCTTTCTTGGGGCGCCAACCCGTATCGATCCCCCGGTGGAGGCGGTCGGTGAGCTGGCCCGTTTGCAGGAGATCTGGTCGCAGACGCGGGGCCCCTTCTACTTTGGCGAGGCGGGCATTGTCGATGCCTTCTATGCGGTGATGGCCTACCGGCTGGCCAGCTACGGCATCCTGTTGCCCGGTCAGGCCGGAACCTATCAGCAGGCGCTGCTGGCCTGGCCCCTGTGGCAAGAGATGTTGGTCAAAGCTCGCCTGCAGTGGCCGGAGGCAGCGCGCCAGTCACAGTGAACCGTGGCAGATGGATAAACGAGAGAGGGGAGCCAGTGGCTCCCCTCTCTGCTGCTGGTCAATGTGGCTTAAGGGTTACTTCTGCCGGCCGGCAAAGACCACCACCACCTTGTCATCCCCCTTCTCCCGCACAAAGGCGTAGGGGGCATCCGAGAGTTTCTGGTGGCTGCCTGCCGCAATGGCCGGATGGGCGGCGCGGAACTGGCCCAGTTGCTGCCAGTGCTTGACCAGCTCAGCCTTGTCTCCGCTGGCCAGCTCCTGCCAGTTCATATCCGAGCGCAGCGCCTGATCGAACACCCCGCCATCCTTGGCCAGCCCGCGGCCGGACTCGTCGCCGTAGTAGAGCTGGATGCCGCCTGGCAGCAGCATAAAGCTGTTGGCGACCCGGCGCTGTAGCGGCACATCCTGATAGTCGCCAAAGAACAGCTTGGTGTCGTGGGAGCTGATGTAGCTCAACACGTTGAACTCGGGATCCTGATTGATGCGGCTGGCGTAGCTGGCATAGGTGGGCTCGGCGCTGGCCATGCACTGGGCCTGTGACAGGGCGAATTCGCGCTGATAGTCGAAGTTGATCAGGGAATCGAAGCCGTTCTGATACCAGAAATCCTTGGCGACCCCGTGATCCCACACCTCACCCACCATGTAGAAGGGCAGAGCGTCGAGGGCCTTGTCCGGGTTGGCGGCTTTCCACTCCTTGAGTGCAGCGGTGCCCGCCTGCTTGAGCTTGGCCCACACTTCGGGCTCCAGATGCTTGACTGTGTCGGCCCTAAAACCGTCGATACCAAAGCGGCGCACCCAGTCGGTGTGCCAGGCGATGAGATAGTCGCTCACGGTAGCGTCGGGCAGCGCCTTGGCGAGGGTATCCTTTTTCGCGGCCAGCAATGGCGGCAGCCCTACCGGTTTGGCCGATTCGGTCAGAAAGTCCGGCAGCCCCGCCACCGAGCCGGTGACGTCGTCGGTGCCGGGCTGCGGGTAGCCGGGCAGACCGGCGCGCACCCAGTCACCACTCCACCACTTGTTCCACGCGGGTGATTGATAGTCGATGAACTGGTTGTAGCCATGCCAGTTGAGGCCGCCGCTCGGGCGCCACAGGTTCCAGACGGTTGGCAGTTTGCTGCTGTTCTGGGTCAGTTCGGTGAGCCCCAGATCTTGCAGATCGGCGAGGGTGGCATAACCGGCGTGGTTCATCACCACGTCGAGGATGATCCGCATGCCGCGCTTGTGGGCCTCATCCACCAGGGTTTTCAGACTCTCTTCATCGCCGTAGTTGGGGTCAATCTTGGTGAAGTCGAGCGCCCAGTAGCCGTGGTAGGCGTAGAAGGGGAAATTGCCCTGCTCGCCGCCACCAATAAAGCCGTGAACCTGCTCCACCATGGGGGTGATCCAGATGGCGTTCATGCCGAGGCTCTTGATGTAGTCGAGCTTTTCGGTCAGCCCCTTGAAGTCACCGCCATGCCAGGTGGCCACCTCATCCTGACCATCCTTCTGGCGGCCGAAGCTGTGGTCGTTGGCCGGGTCGCCGTTGTGGAAGCGATCGGTCAGCAGGAAATAGACGCTCGCCTGATCCCAGCTGAACGGTGCTGGCTTGGCCGCCTTGACCGGCTCGAGCAGCAGCAGGCCGCCGCTCTCTTTGCTCGGGGTCAGGGTCAGCTTGCCCTGTTTGACCACCGCCTCCTGTTTCGAGTAGGCATCCCGCAGTCGGGTACCGTCGGGCCAGACCCCTTTGAGCGACACCGTGACCTGGCCACCATCCCAGCTGATGCAGGGCTCTTCTGGTGGCTGGCGTTTGAACTCGCTCTTCTTGGTCGCCCGCAGCACCTTGAGGCTGGGGGTATCCGGGTTGAAGGTGAACTGATACTCCCCGGCCAGCATCACCCGCAGGGTAAAGCTCTGATCCTTGCTGCATTTGTCCATGGGTTGGGCGGTGCCGAAGGGGAGTGGCTTGCTCTCGCTCGGGCCAAAGCTGGTACCGCAACTGTTGTCTGCGTCGCTGATGCGGATCTGGTGGCTCCCTTTGGCAAGAGGGTGAGTCAGTTCCACAGTGCCCTTGTCCAGCGCGATCGGAGTCGCCACCGGCTGACCATCCACATAGAGGTGAATCTCGGGGGTAGCCATCGCCTGTGGGGTGAACAGAGGGGCGGCCAGCAGGGCGAGCCAGAGAGGGGATAAGTGATGAGCACGACGCATAAGCCATTCCTTGAGCAGGGCAGTTCGGACAAGGGCCCATTCTAGGAGCAGCAAAGCGCGCCTTGGATCGGCAAAATGCCGATTTGTGACATCAGTTCAAATGGTTACGTTTTCAAGCCGAGGAAAGTGTGACAGAGAGGTGGTGGGAATCTCTGTCGATAAAAATAGCGGCCATAAAAAAATGCCGGTCAGGTGACCGGCATTTGGTGTGTCAGGCATCGTCGTCACATCAGACGGTGAAGAACTTGAAGTTTACGAAGGCCACCGCGATGAAGGAGGCAACCATGCCGCTGATGCAGAGCACAGCAGGGCGGATGGCTGGCCAGCGATGGGTCAGCAGAATGATGGCCAGCAGGGTCGGGTAGAGCCCGAACATGTAGCGTGGCATGGCGTTGAGGCCGGTCATCAGCGGGATGGTGCAGCAGATGAACATCAGGGTCGCTTCCGCCCAGCGTTTCTGGCTGAACAGGTAGCCGTTCAGGCACCAGCCGAAGATCACCATGATGGAGAGGTAAGCCTTGCGGCCGCCCAGCTCGAAACCGCTCAGCCACCAGTCCAGCGGGCTGTCCATGTAGCGACCCCATGCCACCTGAATGTGTTTGAAGGCGAAGGCATCGCCGGTCAGATGATAGAGGTAGACCATGTAGGCAAACAGGCCAAACGGGATCATCCAGAGGGTGAACACCACCTTGAAGGCGCGCTCGGTGAAGCGGAAAAATTCCCGCCAGCCGTAAGCTTGCAGCGCCAGGATCAGCACCGGGAAGACCATCATCACCCCCAGGTTGCGGGTGGCGGAGATACAGACCCCCAGCACGGCCACCATCAGCCACTGTTCCCGATAGGCGAACAGGAACATCCCCAGCATCAGCGCCATAAAGGTCGACTCGGTATAGCCGGAGACGAAGTAGGCGGAGAAGGGGGAAAAGGCGAGCAGCCATACGCCAAAGCGGGCGGTATCGTCCCCCAGCTTGAGCTGACGCAACACCAGCAGCATCAGCGGCAGGCTGGCGAAGAAGGAGATATTAGTAACAATGATGAGGCCGATCAGGCTCTCGACATTGAACAGGTTGGAGATGGCACCGGAGACCATCGGATAGAGCGGCATAAAGGCCCAGTTGGCCGCATTGCCCTTGCTCAGCCAGCGCGGGTAGAGGTCGTATCCATTTTCGATGATGCGCTGGAACCAGACGCAGTCGAACTGACAATAGGCCTGCAGCGGGCCAATGTCGGGGGAGCCATAGAGCTGGACCCCGAAGTAGCCCATGCCATACAGCGCCACCCGGCTCAGCATGAAGGCGGCGATGATCATCAGCCAGTCACGGCCGCTGATGCGCAGTGACGGGCGATAGGGGAGTGCAGCCCCGGTTAGCGGGGCAGTATTGGTCATATCATTCATCAGGCAAAAACCCAGACGCGAGAGAGAACGTAAGTGAGGACGGTAACGGTCAGGGTGGCGATGACCACCGGCAGCAGACCGGAGAGCCCCGCAAACAGCAGGCCGCTCAGGATCAGGTTACGCACCGCCAGCGAGAAGAGGGCGACCAGCAGAAACTTGCTGGCAGCTCCCTGCTTCTGGAAGGTGATGTAGCGGTGACCAAAGAAGGAGAACCAGAACGCGATGGCAAAAGCCAGCGTGGTAACCAGGTGCTCCGAGATGGTGGGCCAGGTATGAAACAGTGCGATGGAAGTGCCCAGATCGACGAGGGTAGCCCCCCCGCCGACAAAACCGAAACGTACCAGCCGCCAGAATTCCTCGCGGGAGATCATTGCGGTGCTTGCTCCTGCTGCTCTTGCGGGTTGCTGTCAGCGCTCTGCGGTTTGGCCGCATCCTGCTTGGCATACTGGCCATAGACCCCTTCAATGAGGTAGACCGGGCGCTGTTTCACTTCCACGAACATGCGGCCGATGTACTCGCCGATGATGCCGAGCGACAGCAGCTGGATACCGCCGAGGAACAGCACTACGGACATCAGGGAGGCGTAACCGGGTACGTCGATGCCGAAGAAAACCACCTGGGTCACGATCTTGAGGATGTAGAGGAAGGCGACGAAGGAGACGCCGACACCCACATAGCTCCAGACCCGCAGCGGCCAGCTGGAGAAGCTGAGCAGACCGTCGAGGGCGAAGTTCCACAGTTTCCAGTAGTTGAACTTGGTTTCACCGGCGTGACGGGCCGGGCGCTCGTAGGGGACGCCAACGGCACGGAAACCGGCCCAGGCAAACAGACCCTTCATGAAGCGGTTGCGCTCGGGCAGCAGCTTGATCGCCTCGACCACGCGACGGTCGATCAGGCGGAAGTCACCTGCGTTCTCCGGCAGCTTGGTGCTGGTGGAGAGCGCGTTGAAGAAGCGGTAGAAGCCACCGGCAGTCAGGCGCTTCATCGGGGTATCTGCACTGCGATCGACGCGGATGCCGTAGACGGTGTCATAGTCACCGGTCTGCCACAGTTTGACGAACTCCAGGATCAGGGCAGGAGGATCTTGCAGATCCACGTCCATCGGCACGATGGCATCCCCTTTGGCCTGATGCAGACCGGCGGTCAGGGCGGCTTCTTTACCGAAGTTGCGTGCCAGGTTGACCAGGGTCACGCGCGGATCGCGGGCGATGGCCTGCTCGACCACTTCACGGGTACGGTCACGGCTGCCATCGTTGACGAATACAATTTCAAGCTGGTCTTTCAGCGGGGCCAGTTCGTTGTCTATCGCGTTGATGAAGGCATCGATGCTCTCTTCCTCGTTGTAAACGGGAACGACCAGAGAGAGTCGAAAATCTGGATGCGACATAAGAACGTCCTTATTTGGGATAGTTGTTTTTATAAAATGGTATTCGGGGCAAGGATCACTGGGCTACGGTCAAACGTACCGACTGCACATTGATGGGAGTTGGTGCCGAGAGCGCCAGAAAATTGGGGCGCTTGGGATCTGCCGTGAGCGAGTCACCGGGCAGACTGAGGCGGATTTCGTTGATACCCGCTTTGGCCAGTTTCACCGTGGTGGTGAAGTCGTGACCCAGCGCCACTTTCAACAGTGCTCCGGCTTCCGGGCTGTTGATGCGGGCCTGTACGGTAAGCTGATCCGGATTGGCTGCCTGCTTGGGCAGCACAAAGTAGAGACCGCCCTGACCGCTGAGCAGGGTACCTTCGTCGCTCGGCTTCTTGGCCCAGCCTTCGCTGGAGAGGAAGCGGCTCGGTTTGGTCAGATTGAGCTCGTTACCCGGCTGGTAGGTCATGCTGGAGTTGTGTTCCCAGAAGCGTGTCTTGCCTTCCAGATAATAGAGTTTGTAGGCCAAGCTCACGTTGGGGTGAGCAGCCAGATAGAGGGTGTAAAGATAAAAACCGCTTAACGCCAGAATGGCAGTCAAAAAACCGAACTTTTTGTACGTCATATCACTCTCTATGCCTGACAGAATGGGTAGGCCGATGTCGCGCATATGCTAATCCAATTGCAAAAAAAGCATAGTGGATCACAAAAAAATATTTGGTCACATATTAACCCCTTTTTACCCCTGTTCCAAACGTTGCTGTTTCCCGGTTAAACAGGTCTGGCGGGGCGCCGGTTGCCAGTGGCGCTCCGGCAAGGTATTTGGCAAATAGACGTGCTTTGCTGCGTCATTTTCTAGCGGATGCGATAGTCATCTTGCCTCTATCGCCATTTTGCAGGGGGCGATTTATGATGACTCACTTATTCGTCAAGGATGACATATGAAGTGGCTCTCTTGCTGTCTGTTGCTTGGATTATGGGCGCCAATGGCATTGGCCAGGGCCCTGTGTCCCGAGCCCATTCAGGTCGGTTACGATAACTGGCCCCCCTACCATTATTACGAAGCCGACTCACCGCAAGAGGTGCGCGGTTACGCCGCCGAGGTGCTGACGGCTGTGCTCACTTCCATGCACTGCAAGGTCCACTATGTGGAGCTGCCCTGGAAGCGGGTACTGCACGAAATGGAGTATGGCGAGATAGACATGGCGATGGAGGCGAATATCAATGATGAGCGCGCCCGTTATGCCTGGTTTTCCGACTCCTACAACCCGGGTCGCACCTTGCTGTGGATCCGCAAGGGCAGCCACTACCCCGAGCAGGATCTGGCGAGCTGGCTGACCAGTGGTTACTCCCTCGGTGTCACCAAAGAGTACTTCTATGGTGATGAAGTGATGTCGCTGCTCGCTCGCTATGCCAAACAGGTGAGTGCGGTGAGCGACCAGCAAAATTTTGAGAAGCTGGCCCGCGGGCGGATCGACGGTTTCCTCGGTGACATGCTGGCTACCCCCAGCGCCCTTAACAAGGAGGGGATGAGCGGTCTGTTCACCAGCCACCCCATGGTGGTATCTGAATCGCCGAGCTTCTTTATGTTGGGCAAGCGCAGCTTTTCGCCGCAATTCTTGCAACAATTCAATCAGGCGTTGGCGCGGTTCAAGGAGACAGATGCGTATGACATTATCTGGCAGCGTTATGCCCCCGGGCGCTAGCAAAGTATTGGCCGTTCACGCATCATGAGCGGCCTGAGCATCGGGTCTGCTTGTCAGGCCTGACAGAGTGAACAAACCGTTTTGAGGTACCCATGGGGATGAAGTATTGGCTGGCCCTTGCCAATCTGGTGTGGCTGGGATGTTTGCCCGCCGGTGCGGTACATGCGACCGAAGCACAAGTTGTGGTGGCGGCCAGTGAAACCGGACACGACTGGTATCAGGGCAGTCAGGCCGAACAGGCCCGTGTCGAGCTGGAGCAGCAGTTGCAAGAGGCTGTGCTTGCCCAGCTGCATCCCGATTTTTTCACGCTGTGGAAGCGCCTGCAGGCCACCCCTGCAGACAAGCGTGGTGCCATCTATGACGACATTTTTACCAAGCTGAGCCGTTTCCAGCACGCCTGGCGGGGGATGGATCTGGTCTCGCGCGAGCAGATGAAGACCCTCAAGCTCGATTTGAACCGCCCAGTGGTGACCCAGCCCAGCGATGATGACCTGCTCACCCAGGTGAAATCCCTGCGCCCCCAGGTGGCGGAATACGAGGCGGTGCGGGCCAAAGTACACAAACTGCTGGCGATGCCGATGGCCAGCAAGTGGCCGGCCCTCGATATGCCGACCCTGCGTGCCGGAGAGAGCTCCGCGGAGCTCGGCCAAATCCGCGCCATGCTCAACGAGCTGGGCGACAGCGCCCCGAGCCATGGTGATCAGATTTACGATGGTGATACCGAGCAGGCCATCAAGCAGTTCCAGCGTCGTCACGGTCTCACCGCGGACGGCATTATCGGCCGTCAGACCCGCTCCTGGCTCAATACCGGCCCGCAAGTGCGCGCCAGTCTGCTGCTGCGTAACCTGTGGCGTCGCGATCTGGTGGATCAGCTCGCCGGTGGCCGCTACGTGTTGGTCAATATTCCCGACTACCGCCTGAGTGTGGTGGAGTCCGGCAACGAGGTGTTTACCAGCCGGGTCATCGTCGGCAAAGAGCAGCGTGCCACGCCCATCCTCGCCAGCGAAATTCGCTCCATCGTGCTCAACCCCTCCTGGCATGTGCCGCGCTCGATCTTGAGCAAGGACATTCTGCCCAAGCTGGGTCGCGATCCCGCGTACCTGAGTCGCGAGCAGTTCGAGGTGATCGACAGCGAGGGCAATCCGGTCCAGTTCACCGAAGAGGGGTGGCATCAGGCGCTGGCCGCCGGTTTCCCCTATCGCCTGCGGCAAAAGCCGGGGGATCACAATGCCCTGGGGCGCTACAAATTCTACCTGCCCAACAATGACGCCATCTATCTGCACTCCACCCCGCGCAAGGCGCTGTTCGAACAGGGGGCGCGCGCCTTCAGTTCGGGCTGCATCCGGGTGGAGCATGCCGACGATCTGGCCGAACTGTTGCTGGCAGATTCCCGCTATCAGCCGGACAAGGTGGCCAATATCCTCAAGGAGAGCCAGACCAAATGGTTGCCGCTCACCACGCCGATCCCGGTCTTTACCGTCTACTGGAGCAGCTGGCTCGACGAAAATGGTCGCCAGCAATTGCGTAACGATATCTACGGATTTGATCGGGTCAGCTTCCAGAGCCGCCTGCTGTGATCCCTGCCACAGAGTGAAAAGCCCGGCCTGTGTCGGGCTTTTCTATGGGCGATTGAGGTTTGACAGGGCCCCCCGCCGGAGGGTAGTTTCAAGCGCCTGTATCACATTCAATCAGTGATCTTATTCAACTATTTTCGCTTGAATCTGCGATGGACGAACTCCTTATGCTGGAACAAGAGATAAGTCGACGTCGCCTGTTGCTGGGAGCCGGTTGCCTGCTGGGCAGCTCGCTGATCTCCTTCCCTGCACTGGCCAGCCGCAGTACCACCGGGCGTGAACTCAGTTTCTTCAATCTCAATACTGGCGAGCGGGTGCACGCGAGCTATTGGGAGAACGGCCACTATCTGAGCGACGGGTTGGCCGAGCTCAACCACATCTTCCGCGATTACCGGCGCAATGAAGTGTTCAACATCGACAAGAAGCTGTTTGATCAGCTGTTCCTGTTGCAGCACAAGCTGGGTCGGCGCAGCGAAATCCAGCTGATCTCCGGCTATCGCGCCCCGGCGACCAATCGTCAGAAGCGCCACAAGAGCCGCGGCGTGGCCAAGCACAGCTACCACACCCTGGGGCAGGCGGTGGATGTGCGGATCCCCGGCGTACAGCTGGCCCATCTGCGCAAGGCGGCGCTCCAGCTCAAGGTGGGTGGGGTTGGTTACTATCCCCGTGATAACTTCGTTCACCTCGATACCGGCCCGGTGCGCAGCTGGTAAAGGGGATGGCAAGCTGCCAAGCTCTTCCCACCAGAGAGGAGATAGCGATGAAAAAGATAGTGATTGGCGGCCTGATCGCCCTGTTGTTGACCGGTTGCAGCAAGCTCAACCGTGAAAATTACGACCAGTTGAAGATGGGGATGAGTTACGCCGAGGCCAGCACCATTCTGGGCAAGGCAGAGCGTTGTGATGATGCCTTGGGCACTACCAGCTGCCTCTGGGGCGGGGAAGGGAAGAACATCAAGATCCGCTTTATCGCTGACAAGGCGACCTTCTTCAGCTCGGAAGGGATTAACTGAGTCGCAGAACGTCCATGAAAAAAGCGCCACTCGGGCGCTTTTTTGTTGTTCGTAATCCAACCTGCTTCGCCAGAAGCTGGCGTACTCAGTGGGTCGCGTACTGGTAGTTGAAGGTGGGCAGACCCCACTTGAAGCGTACCGCCAGCAGCCGCAGCACAAAGCCGATCCCGATGGAACCGAACGCTGCCCAGTTGGTGGGCAAGCCCTGATCCAGCGCCAGACAGTAGAGGGCTGCGGTGATCAGCGAAATGGCTGCATAGAGCTCGCGACGAAATACCAGTGGAATCCGCTGGCAGAGCAGATCCCGCAGCACCCCGCCAAAGACCCCGGTCACCACCGCCATGATGCAGGCAATACCAGCGCCGTGGCCCATATCCAGCGCTCGGGCCGCACCGAAGATGGAGAAGACCACCAGTCCCAGGGCATCGAGGGCCATGAACAGCTTGCCGAGATAGCGCATCAGGGGGGCGGAGACCACACCTGCCATCGCGGCTGCAGCAACCAGCAGCACGTATTCCGGATGCTCAATCCAGAGCAGCGGATAGTGGCCCAGCAGCACATCGCGAATGGTGCCACCACCGATGGCCGTCGCCGAGGCGATGATCACCACACCAAACAGATCCATCCGTCGCCGACCCGCGGCCAGCGCGCCGGTCATCCCTTCGGCCACCAAGCCAACCAAGAAGAGTGCATGTAACATGAGATATCCCAGGGAACGAGAAAGGCGAGAATCCTACCAACTCGTGTCATATGGGACAAGCTATCGAATGCATGCATTAATTTAATTCATGCTAAATGCGAAAAAGGCACCGTTTTGGGTGCCTTTTTCTAATCAATGTTCAAGGGTTAGCGCCCCAACTGCTCCTGCCGGTAGTGATCGACCCACATGGCGGTGGCACCACAGATGGCAACCGGCATCACGAAGAGGTTCACCACCGGAATGGCGGAGAAGAGGGTCACCAGAGCGCCGAAGCTGAGACACTTGCCGCGGCGCTGCTTCAAGGCATCGCGCATGGTGATGAAGTCGATCTTGTGGTTGTCGAACGGATAATCCACATACTGGATCGCCATCATCCAGGCACTGAACAGGAACCAGAGCACCGGCGCCAGGGTCTGGCCCACCACCGGGATCAGGAACAGGATCAGGCAGCCGATGGCCTTGGGCAGGTAGTACTTCAGCTTGGTCCATTCGCGGCCGAAGGTGCGCGGCACATCCTTGACGATATCCAGCATGCCGCTGTCATTGGCGGGCTGACCGGTGAGGATCTGCTCCACCTTCTCCGCCAGCAGGCCGTTGAAGGGGGCGGCGACCCAGTTGGCGACCGAGCTGAAGATAAAGGAGAAGACAACCAGGATGGTGATGAGGGCGATGGGCCACAGCAGATAGTCCAGCCAGTCGAGCCAAGCGGGGATCTGCTGATGGAGCCAGGCGAACAGGCCGTCCAGTTGCAGCAGCAGGGCATAGAAGGCCCCGGCAAACAGCACGAAGTTGACCAGCAGGGGGATCAGCACAAAGGTGCGGATGCCCGGTTGGCGAATAAGGGAAAACCCGCGCAGGAAGTAGTCTGCACCGCTGATTGAATCTTTGACCATATGGGGTGATTGGCTCATGTGAGCTCCATCTATGCATGGGAGAACTGCCAGCATATTACAAACAAGCCTTTGATTTGGTAAAGTCGCCGACTATTCCTTATTTCTTGCCGATGTGGCTGAAAACCGGGCATTGATGGGGATGATGCCTGCATATTACAAACAAAGCCGGGTTTGGATTTGGTAAAATCGCCTGCCCGCCTCCTCTTTATTTAGCCACTGATACAGGTCGCCATGCGTCTGAAACTGATCAAACTCGCCGGCTTCAAGTCGTTCGTCGAGCCGACCCGCATCGAACTGTCGGCAGACATGACCGCCGTGGTGGGCCCTAACGGTTGTGGCAAATCCAACGTCATCGACGCGGTGCGCTGGGTGCTGGGGGAGAGCTCCGCCCGCCATCTGCGCGGCGAGAACATGACCGATGTCATCTTCAACGGCTCTATCAATCGCAGTGCGCATGGGCGCGCCTCGGTCGAGCTGGTGTTCGACAATCCCCACAACCGGGTGCCCGGCGAGTTCGGCCGTTTTACCGAGATCTCGGTGCGCCGCGAAGTGCTGCGCGACGGCTCCAACCACTATCAGATCAACGGCCAGAAGTGCCGCCGCAAGGATGTGACAGACCTCTTCCTCGGCACCGGTCTTGGCCCCCGCAGCTACGCCATCATCGAGCAGGGCACCGTCAGCCGACTGGTGGAGTCGCGTCCGGCCGATCTCAAGCTCTTTATGGAAGAGGCCGCCGGGGTTTCCCGCTACAAGGAGCGGCGCCGCGAGACCGAGCAGCGCATTCGCCACACCCAGGAGAACCTGGAGCGCCTCGGCGATATTCGCGGCGAGCTGGGCTCTCGCCTTGAGCACCTCAAAGCCCAGGCCGAGACCGCCGAGCGCTACAAACAGCTCAAGAGTCGTTCGCGCGCCGCTCGCGCCGAGCTGATTGGCTCCGAGTTGTGGGCGCTGGAGACGCGTCTTGGCGAGGCTAAAACAGAGCTGGCGCAGGCCGAGCAGGCGCTGGCGGCGCTCGATGCCAAGCGCACCGCCGATGAGGGGCGCCACGTCACCCTGTCGGTCGCCAGACAAGAGGCGCAAGCCGAGCAGGCGAGCCGTCAGCAACAGATTTTTCTCGGCGGGCAGGCCATCGCCCGCCTCGAACAACAGCAACTGCACCAGAGTGAACTGGGGCGCGACTGGCAGGCCCGTGCAGAGGCGCTGGGCGAGCGAATCGCCACCCGCAAGGCGCAGCTGGCCAGCCAGCAGGATCAACTGACCGAAGGGGTATTGCGCGCCGAGCAGGAGAGCGCCCGGCTGGAGCAGTGTGAGCAGTTGCTCACCGAGCAGCAGGAGGCCCGCCAGCACGCCAGCGAGCAGCTGGAACAGGCTCGCTTGCGCCAGCAGCAGTGGCAGCAACAGTTGGCCGGGTTGCAGGGGCAGCTCAACCAGACCCGTACCCGGTTGGGTGGTTTGCAGGAGTTGCAAGCCAAGACCCGGCTGGCCCGCCTCAAGCTGGAAGATGAACGCGCTGGCCCCCTCGGCACAGAGGCCGACGATCTGCAACCGGCCCTCGATGCCCTGAGTGGTGAGCTGGAGCTGACGCGGGCGGCCAATGGTGAGCTGACCGAACAGCTGGCGCAGGCGGTCGACGCCCATGAACAACTCAAGCAGCAGCATGGCCAGCAGTTGAGCCTGCAGCGGGAGCTGGAGGCGCGGCTGGCGACGCTGGATCAGATCCTCGGCGAGCAGATGGAGGGGGCGACCCTGGCGGATCGACTGCAGGTTGCCCCCGAGTGGGCACCGGCGCTCGACAAGGTGCTGGGTCGCTGGCTCACCGCAACGCCGGCGGACGAGTGCGATCTGATGCAAGAGGGGCTCTGGATTGGCCCGGCGCAACCGGCGGTTGCCGGTACGCTGGCTGCGCAACTGGGCGGCGAGCACATTCCTGCCTTCCTCAATGCCATCTGGCTGGTGGAGAGCCGAGAGGCCGCATTGGCCCGCCAGCCAAGCCTTGCGGCCGGTGAGTCGGTACTGACTCCTGCTGGCGACTGGCTGGGGCCAAACTGGGCAGATTTGGGACAGGGCGCGGCGCTTGGCACCATGGCGCTGCTCGGTGAGCGTGAGCGGTTGCATACCGAGCAGGAGAAGGTTGCCGCGGGGCTGGCACAGCTGAGCGAGCAACTTGTCTCAGCCGATGCCCGGCGTGCCCAGCTTGCCAGTGCGCAGGAGTTGTCGCAGCGAACCTTGCGCGAGCAAGAGCTGAAATGGCAACAACTGCGCGAAGCCTGGAGCCTGCAACAGGGTCAGCGGCAGGAGCGGTTGCAGCGGCTCGGTCAGCTCGGCGAAGAGCTGATCCGGCTCGATCAGGAGCAGGCCGAAGAGGCAGAGCGACTGGCCAGCGCCCGTGAACAACTGGAACTCGATGAGGCGCGCCTTGCCGAGTTGCAGGAGCAGGGGGAGCCGCTGACGCAAGGGTTACAGGTTGCTCAGGAGCAGCTGACCCGCTGCGAGCGGGCGGTCGACGAGGCCCGTGCGCGCCGCGAACAGCAACAAGCGACCTGCCAGCGTTTGCAACTGGAGTTGGGCAATCTGCGCCAACTCATTACCTTGGGCGAAGAGGAGTTGGCGAGGCTCGGACTGGAGCTGGCCGGGTTGAAAGGGCCGGATAGCGAGGCAGTGCCGGATCTGGCGCCCCTGTTGGCCGAGCAGCGCAATCTGGAGGCGCAGCAGCTTGCCTGCCATCAACGGCTTGCGGAGCTGGAGCGCCAGCTCGGTGAGCTGGAACAGGCCAGAAGTGCCGATCACAAGCAGCTGGTGACGTTGCAGGAGAAGCTGGCAACCCTGCGCCTTGAGCGCGAACGTAACCTCACCCGTCGACAGGGGCTGCACGAGCAGTTCGAAGAGTTGGGGGTTCGACTGGTAGATCTCGATCAGGCGGTGTTGATCGCCGCTGATCGCAGCAAGCTGCGGCAGGAGATCCAGACCCTGGAGGCGCAAGTGGAAGCGCTTGGCGCCATCAACCTGGCGGCGCTGGAGGAGTATGAAGAGGCGAAAACCCGGGCAACCTATCTTGAAAATCAGTGTCAGGATCTCGAGCAAGCGCTGGAAACCTTGAGCCAAGCCATTAAAAGAATTGATAAAGAGACACAAATACGGTTCCGGGACACTTTCGATAAGGTCAACGAAGATTTAAAATCCCTGTTTCCAAAAGTGTTCGGTGGGGGCAGTGCCTGGCTTGAGCTTACCTCCGATGATCTTTTGGAGGCCGGAGTGAGCATCATGGCGAGACCTCCGGGTAAGAAGAATGCTACCATTGCCCTGCTTTCCGGGGGGGAGAAGGCGTTAACCGCGCTTGCGCTGGTTTTTGCCATCTTCAGACTCAACCCAGCACCTTTTTGTCTGCTGGATGAGGTGGATGCACCGCTCGATGAAGTGAACGTCGGTCGCTTCTGTTCTCTTGTCAAAGAGATGTCGAGCACAGTACAGTTCGTTTACATCAGTCATAATAAGGTCTCCATGGAGATGGCTGAGCAGCTGGTTGGCGTCACGATGCAAGAGCCCGGGGTTTCTCGCATTGTGTCGGTCGATATCGGTGAAGCCGTCGCTTTGGCTGAGCAAAACTAGAAAGAGAAGCAGCTAATGCAGGAATTGCGTTACATCTTGGTTGCCCTGGGCGGTATTGCTATTGCGGCATTGCTCATTCACGGGTTGTGGAGCAACAAAAAGAATCGTCAGGCACCGATCAAAGAGAAACCGATTGGACGGATGGACTCCAAGTCGCGGGATCGTGATAACGACGCCTTCGACAGCGATGGCATCGGCCAGGTACGTGTGGTCAGTGGTGGCCGTCGTGCCGAGCCCAAGCTGCGCAGTGAAGAGAGCCGCCAGCCGGAACTCGGTCGTCGCCCTGCCGTCCCCGCCTTTGATGATGAAGATGACGAGGACGATCTGCCGCCGCCCGTAGTGCGCAAGCCTGCTGCCCGCCCGGTTCCGCCGCCTCCTGTCTATGAAGAGGAAACATTCGACGAACCGCTGCCCGAGGAGATCGACGAGGCGCCTGCCGCGCCGGTGCGCAAACCTGCTCAGGTCAATCGTCGTACCCCGGTCTACCGTTCCCGTCCCCAGCGCGAGCCCATGATGCAGTCGCTGGACGACGAGCCGCTGGTCGAGCCCGCCTATGCGACCGCCCCGACTTTTGGTGCCCGTGCAGAGACAGTCCGTACCGCCGACACCGTGCGTGCAGAACCGGTGCGTGCTCCCGAGCCGGAATATCAGCCGCAGCCCCGTCATGTGGCTCCCGAGCCTGTTTATGAAGAGCCGGCCTATGTGGCACCTGCACCTGTGGTTGAAGAGCCGCGCATGGCGCCCCAGCCGGTCGAGAAGATCTGGCAGGATGTCTATGTCATCAACCTGATGGGCCGTCCTGGTCACGACTTGCAAGGTGCGACCCTGCTCTCATCCCTGATGGCGCTGGGCTTCAAGTTTGGCGAGATGGATATTTTCCACCGTCACGAAGATCCCAACGGTAAGGGTGAAGTGCTCTTCTCCATGATCAACATGGTCAAGCCGGGTACCTTTAACCCGTACCGGATGGAGCAGTTCACCACACCGGGTGTCTCCCTGTTCATGCAACTGCCGCTGCGCAGCAATGCCGCGTTTGCCTTCGAGGATATGCTGCAGGCTGCCGATCAGTTGGCCAGCGATCTCGATGCCATGCTGACAGATATGGATCGCAGCCCGCTGAGCGACGAGACAATTGCCCGTTACCGTCACGAGCTGGCTGCCTACGAGGCCAGTCGCGACTAATACGCCATGCGGGTCGAGTGAAGAAAAAGTGCGGTACCCTGGTACCGCATTTTTGTTTCTACCCCGGCCGGATGTTCAATCACACTTCGAGACTTTTTCATGAGCGACACCCTCTCCCGCCACCGTCAATTGTGTGAACTGCTTACCGAATATGGTCACCAGTACTATGTGCTGGATAATCCGACCGTACCCGACGCTGAATACGACCGTCTGATGCGCGAGCTGATTGCGCTGGAGGCCGAGAATCCCGAGCTGAAAACACCGGCGTCACCCAGCGTGCGGGTCGGCGGTCAGCCGCTGACCGCCTTCAAACAGGTACGTCACGAGATCCCCATGCTCAGTCTGGATAACGTCTTTAGCAGCGAAGAGTTGCAGGCGTTCGAACAGCGCATGAGCGATCGCCTCAAGCGTGACGTGCGTTTCACCTTCTGCTGCGAGCCCAAGCTCGACGGTCTGGCGGTGAGCCTGCTCTATGTTAATGGTCAGCTGGTGCAGGCGGCCACCCGGGGCGATGGCGCCACTGGTGAGGAGATCACCGAGAACGTGCGCACCATCAAGGCCATTCCGCTCGCGCTGCGCGGCACTGGCTGGCCAGAGCGGCTCGAGGTGCGTGGCGAAGTCTTTATGCCCAAGGCCGGTTTTGAGGCGATGAACGCCAAGGCGCTGGCAGCGGGCGAGAAGGTGTTCGTCAACCCGCGCAACGCCGCCGCCGGCAGCCTGCGTCAGCTTGATTCACGCATCACCGCCTGCCGTCCCCTGAGCTTTTACGCCTATGGTGTGGGGGTGGGGGGTGAGCAACTGGGCGACTCCCACTTTGGCCGTCTCACCCAGCTCAAGGAGTGGGGCTTGCCGCTTAGTCCCGAGGTGAAGCTCAAAGAGGGGGCAGCCGGCTGTCAGGCGTTCCACGACGACATTCTGGCTCGCCGTGGCGAGCTCCCTTACGAGATCGACGGCGTGGTCTACAAGGTGGATGCTATCGCTCTGCAAGAGGAGCTCGGCTTTGTGGCCCGCGCCCCGCGCTGGGCGACCGCCCACAAGTTCCCGGCGCAAGAAGAGATGACAGAGCTTGAGAACGTCGAGTTTCAGGTCGGCCGCACCGGCGCCGTGACCCCGGTGGCCAAGCTTAAACCTGTGTTTGTCGGCGGCGTCACCGTTTCCAACGCCACCTTGCACAATGCTGACGAGATCGAGCGCCTCGGCGTGATGATTGGCGATACCGTGATCGTGCGCCGGGCAGGGGATGTGATCCCGCAGATCGTCGCCGTGGTGGAGGCGCAGCGCCCTGTTGATGCGCGCGAAATTCTCTTCCCGACCGAGTGTCCGGTCTGTGGCTCTGCGGTGGAGCGGTTGGAAGGGGAAGCGGTTGCCCGCTGCTCCGGTGGCCTGTTCTGCGAGGCGCAGCGCAAGGAGGCGATCAAGCACTTCGCCGCCCGTCGCGCCATGGATGTGGACGGCCTTGGCGACAAGATTGTCGAGCAGTTGGTAGACAAGGGGCTGGTGAAGACTCCCGCTGATCTGTTCAGCCTCAATGCCATCCAGCTGGCAGGTCTTGAGCGGATGGGGCAAAAATCCGCCCTCAATCTGGTAGCCGCCATCGATGCTGCGCGCAGTACCACCTTGCCGCGTTTCCTGTTTGCCTTGGGGATCCGCGAAGTGGGGGAGGCGACTGCGCTCAATCTTGCCAACCACTTCCTCACCCTGGATGCCCTGCGCGCTGCCTCGGTGGAGCAGCTGCTCGAAGTGGCAGATGTGGGCGATGTGGTGGCCAAGCATGTCTACTACTTCTTGCGTCAGCCCCACAACGTGGAGGTGTTGGAGGCTCTGCTGGCTGCCGGCATCCACTGGCCGGCCATCGAGAAGAAAGAGGCCGCGGAGCAACCCTTTGCCGGCAAGACCTTCGTGCTGACCGGCACCCTGACCACCTTGTCGCGCAACGACGCCAAGGCGGCATTGCAGGCGCTGGGGGCCAAGGTGGCAGGTTCGGTATCTGCCAAGACCGATGTGCTGGTCGCGGGGGAAGCGGCCGGTTCCAAGCTGACCAAAGCACAAGAGCTGGGTATCACCATCTGGACCGAAGAGGAGCTGCAACAGGCGTTGCAGGGCTGATAGCCCTCACCAATCCTAACCGCAGCTCCTGATAAAAGAGAACCCGGCATGGCCGGGTTCTCTTTTTTGTCTCGGCGGTTACTCACGCCAGAGGATCTTGTGACGCCATTTGTCGGGCACTGTGAGCTGCCAGCGGGCCAGCTCGCTCTTGCTGAAGACATATTCGCCGCGTAAGGCCGCTCGCGGGGAGATGGTACGGGGCAGGGTGCCCGCTAGAATGGTATTGATGAGGCTGGCTGCCTGTATCCCCTGATCGTGGCCGTCCAGCACCAGCCCGCCGATGGCCATCCCCTTGCCGACGGTAAACTCCCAGAAACAGAAGAGCGGCACCGGCGTGTTGGCGCTGGTCCACTCCAGCACCGTCTTTTCGCTCACATGCTTGCCATTGTCATCGACCAGCGTGTGGTAGAGGCCGAGGAAGATCGCCTGATAGCCGTTCTTCTTGGCGTTGAGCACTGCCTCCTGCCAGAGGCTGTAATCCCCCATCAGCTGGCTGTTGATCCTGGTCTGGCCGACCCGCAGCTCGGTCTGGGTCTTGAATTCATCCTCAATGGCAGTGAGGGCCACATTGCTGGAATCAAACAGCACCAGCGCCTTGTCGAGCCCCCCCATCATCTGGCTTATTTCGCTGATGTTGCGCTTGAGCAGGGGGCGCTCCAGCACGCCGGTGATCTTGGGGTGGCCGACAAAGCCCTTGAGGCGCGGATTCTCGTTCATGCCAAGAAATACCACCGGGGTACCCAGCGAGGCTATCTCGTTGGCCAGATAGTTGATGGCGTTGTCATCCCCCAGTACTACCAGATCCGGTTTGCTCTTCAGATAAAAGGCGATGGCTTGCTGGGCTATTTCGTCGAACTTCTCCCGTGGATGGCGTTTGGTGTCCATATAGAAGTGGGTGATCTTGTGCTCCCCCTGCAAGCCATCGAGCAGCCCTTTGTTGTAGCTTTGGTCCCACAGGTATTCGGGATGGTAGCTGCTGATCACCAGAATGTTGGCGGCCCAGAGCGGCAGAGAGAGGGTGGATAGCAGTAGCAACAGCAGGGAGGTGCGCATGGGTTGTCCCTTGTCGAGGGGAGAGAGTTCTTGTTCAGTATGGGCGGTTTTGGTTGGTGCTGTCATCTCGAAACCGGTGCTGCGGGGGGGCGATTTTTTTCGGGTTGATAGATCGGACGCCAGCCCGCACCCAGCTTGAGGTTGGATTTGAATGGGGCTCTTTTGGGTTGGTCGTGAACTGTCCCGCTCGCTGAAAAACCTGTTCTGGATCAAGAAATGAGGCTTCGCTTTGGTGCCTAATAGACACCACATATAGGGACGCATTCGTTTTTAATCCCTATATGTTGTGTTATTAAGCTGTGTATAAGCTGTTCCTCTCCTATCTTCAGCCCAGGCTTGTCAAGCCTCGGCTGAATTTATTTGCGTCCAGGACGAGATGCCGGGAGGGGGGCCCAACAAGGGTGAGCCAGAGGCAAATGCCTGGCCTTTTAACGGGGAAAATTCATGAAACCGGTTGTGATCAAACGTGACGGATGTCGCGCACCATTCAATGCCCAGCTGATTGCAGAGGCGGTCAGCCGAGCGGCGGAAGCGGTCAATCAGGCCAATCCGGCACTCGCCTCCCGCATTGCCAATGCAGTGAGTCAGGAGCTGGAAGGGCGTGGTGAAGTGGATATCCACGAGATCCAGAACCGGGTCGAAAACCACCTGATGGCTTCCGACGACAAGGCCATCGCCCGTGCCTATATCGAATATCGCCACGACAGGGATCAGGCCCGCGAGGCGCGCGGCCGTCTGGCGCAGGAGATCCGCGGTCTGGTCGAGCAGACCAACGCCGCCCTGCTCAACGAGAACGCCAACAAAGACTCCAAGGTGATCCCGACCCAGCGTGACCTGCTGGCCGGTATCGTCGCCAAGCACTATGCCACCAGCCACATGCTGCCCCGTGACGTGGTTCAGGCCCACGAGAGCGGTGATCTGCACTTCCACGATCTCGATTACTCACCTTTCTTCCCGATGTTCAACTGCATGTTGATCGATCTGAAAGGGATGCTGACCCACGGCTTCAAGATGGGCAATGCGGAGATCGATACCCCGAAATCCATCAGCACCGCCACGGCCGTGACCGCCCAGATCATCGCCCAGGTGGCGAGCCACATCTATGGCGGCACCACCATCAACCGCATCGACGAAGTGCTGGCCCCCTATGTGACCATCAGCTGGCAGAAACACCGTGAAGTGGCTGAAGAGTGGGGCATTGCCGATGTGGAAGCCTACGCCATGGCCCGCACCGAGAAAGAGTGCTACGACGCCTTCCAGTCACTGGAGTACGAAGTCAACACCCTGCACACCGCCAACGGTCAGACGCCGTTTGTCACCTTCGGCTTTGGTCTGGGGGACAGCTGGGAGTCGCGAATGATCCAGCGCGCCATCCTAAGCAACCGCATCGCTGGCCTTGGCAAGAACAAGAAGACCGCCGTGTTCCCGAAACTGGTGTTTGCCATCAAGGATGGCCTCAACCACAAGCAGGGCGATCCCAACTACGACATCAAGCAGCTGGCGCTGGAGTGTGCCTCCAAGCGGATGTATCCGGATATCCTCAACTACGACCAGGTCGTGAAAGTGACCGGCTCCTTCAAGACCCCCATGGGTTGCCGATCCTTCCTCGGTGCCTACGAGGAGAATGGCGAGCTGATCCACGAAGGTCGCAACAACCTAGGGGTGGTGAGCCTCAACCTGCCGCGCATCGCCCTGAAATCCCGTGACGAAGCGGACTTCTGGGAGCGTCTGGATGCCTCCCTGCGGGTCGCCAAGAAGGCGTTGATGTACCGCATCACCCGTCTGGACGGGGTGAAAGCACGGGTTGCACCGATCCTCTATATGGAAGGGGCTTGCGGCGTGCGGCTGAAGGCGGACGACAACGTCAGCGAGATCTTCAAGAACGGCCGCGCCTCCATTTCCCTCGGTTATATCGGGGTTCACGAGACCATCAACGCCCTGTTTGGTGACAAGGTTCACCTGTTTGACAGCGCCGAGCTGCAACAGAAGGCCATCGCCATCATTGCCCGCCTCAAGGCGGCCATCGACGAGTGGAAGGAGGAGACTGGCTACGGCTTCAGCCTCTACTCCACCCCGAGCGAGAACCTCTGCACCCGTTTCTGCCGCATCGATGCCAAAGAGTTTGGCGTGGTATCCGGTGTGACGGAGAAGGGTTACTACACCAATAGCTTCCACCTCGATGTGGAGAAACAGGTCAACCCGTACGACAAACTGGACTTCGAGGCGCCCTATCCGCCCATCGCCAGCGGTGGCTTCATCTGCTACGGCGAGTACCCCAACATCCAGCACAATCTGGAAGCACTCGAAAACGTCTGGGACTACAGCTATGACAAGGTGCCCTACTACGGTACCAACACCCCCATCGACGAGTGCTACGACTGCGGCTTTACCGGCGAGTTCGAGTGTACCTCCAAGGGCTTTACCTGCCCGCGCTGCGGCAACCACGACCCGGCCAAGGTGTCGGTGACCCGCCGTGTCTGCGGCTACCTCGGCAGCCCGGATGCGCGCCCCTTCAATGCGGGCAAGCAGGAAGAGGTGAAGCGCCGCGTCAAACATATGTGACTAGGTTCGCTATTGTTCATAGTTGATAGATGTGTGCAGGAGTAAAATTTGAACGCTCAAATCAAAGTGAAGTATTTAAAAGAAAACTCACAAAATGTTCATATTATTCATTACTCCTGCCAAAACCTTGGAGATAACAATGAGAATTATTCTCCAAGGATTACATCAATAGCTGTATTGCACCGAGACAGCTCGACTATGCATAGCTTTTCTATACATTTGATTGCAGAGATAGAAAAAATAAAAAGAGAAAATATTCATGAGCATTATGATCTCCTTGAGGAGAAGATGCTTTGTTATTTTTTTAAGTTTGTATCTTCTATTCCTGATGCGATTTGGGTCCATTGGAATATGAGTAATATAAACTATGGTTTTGAAACTCTCTATCATAGATATAAAGTCTTATCTGGAATAAACCCTTCAAAGATTCCAGATTCCAAGAAAATAAACTTATCCTCCTTAATATCAGCGCTTTATGGTGATAGGTGTGTTGAGCATCCAAGAATGAAGAAACTTATGGAACTCAATGACGGAAATCATAAAGATTTATTGACTGGTGCTGAGGAAGTGGCTGCTTTTGAAAGCAAAGAGTATATAAAGTTACACAATTCAACAATGCAGAAAGTGTATTGGTTTAATCATGCCTTAGCACTTTCCTTAGCTAACAAGTTGAATACGAAAAACAATAGGTTTATACGTAGGATTAATTTTGTTTTAGATAGTACAGCGGCTAAAATATTAGGATTTGCAGCTATAGTGTTTACTATTATTCAGTTCGCATATTTTATCAACGATAAATATGCTATAGACCACAGTATAAAAACTGCTGGAGATAGAATTGAAAAAGAAATAAATATAAAAAGAATATCCCAATAAATGGATATATCTATGAAATACCACCAATACTACCCGGTCGATGTGATCAACGGCCCCGGCACCCGTGCCACCCTGTTTGTCTCCGGTTGTGAGCACCAGTGCCCGGGTTGCTACAACCAGAGCACCTGGCGGCTCGATGGCGGCCAGCCGTTCGATGAGGCGATGAGCGATCGCATCATTGCGGATCTCAACGACAGCCGCATCAAACGGCGAGGTCTGTCGCTCTCCGGCGGCGATCCGCTCCACCCGGCCAACGTGCCCCACGTGCTGGCACTGGTGAAACGGGTACGCGCCGAGTGTCCGGGCAAGGATATCTGGTGCTGGACCGGCTATCTGCTCGGCGAACTGTCAGAGGCCCAGCGCGAGCTGGTGGCTTTGCTGGATGTGCTGGTGGATGGCAAGTTTGAAAAGGCGTTGGCAGACCCGGGCCTGCTATGGCGTGGCAGCAGCAATCAGCAGATCCACGATCTCAATGCCTGGCGTGATGCGGGTGAGCGAATTCCCTGTCTGGTTTGCAGTTGAAGTCCGGGATGTTTATGGTTAGCCCATTCCAATCCTGACGACATTTTTGAAAAGGAGAGCCGAGATGAACAATCTGCTCAAGATCCTGCTGGCCATTTTCCTGCCCCCGGTGTGCGCGTTTATCCAGGTGGGCTTTAGCCTGCACTTTTTAATCAACATAGTGCTGACCCTGATGGGCGGTCTGCCGGGCATGGTCCATGCGCTCTGGCTGGTGGTGAGCGACAAGCGCGGCTGATACCTTCGGCTGGTTAGTGAGCTTATTGACGATAAAAGGGCCAACCTCTCGGGGTTGGCCCTTTTGTTCATGTTCATACGAATACTTTTTCGTTAGGATGGGTGACTGACCAAGCGGGCCGCGTTGAGCGCCCTGCAGTCCGGCAACAAGCACCGGCAGAGAACAAGGAGCGTTACATGAAGTGGAAAGTCGCAGTATGGTCAGGTCTGGCAGTGACACTGTTGCTGGGGTGCTCATCCCGTCAGGAGGTAGCGCAAGAGCGCGCTCCGATCGCTATCCCTCTCGAGCAGTTGTCCAGCTACTGGGTTCAGGAGAAGCAGTGGTCATGGCTTGGCAATGACGAGCCCGCCCTGCCGGCCAAACCGGTCAAGGGGTATGTGGAAGTTCGCTATCAAATTGACGCCAGCGGCACGCCGGTCAAGCCGGAAGTGGTGGCGGCCGAGCCCCCCGGCGAACTGGAACAGAGCGCGCTGGCGACCCTCTCGCGGATCCGCTACAGCCCGGCAGAGGGCAACCCGGATGCCATACCGGTCGAGGTGACCAACCGCTTCGAGATCGAGATCAACTGATCCCTCATCACTCGGATGCCAGAGAAAGAGAGACCCCGGCCAGGCCGGGGTCACGTTTATTGCTGTTTGCAGTCGTTGTAGGCGGTCTGCCACTCGCCATCCTGATCCCGAAGCTCGACAAAGCCCTCATCCCCCTTGTTCCACCAAACGGCCTCATGTTCGTCCGTATAGCGGGCGCCGGAGGCCGAAATGGCTTGGGGCAGGGTGTAATCCTTGCCGTCCGGCAGTGACAGCTTGATAAAGTTGAGGCTCTCGTCGGAGAGGGAGAAGTAGCGCACCTGCACCTTCTTGCCCTGCTCGCACTGGTAACTGACCGGTTCGCCACCGGTGACTGAGAGGGTATTGCCCTGATTGCAGCCAGCGAGCAGGCCGAGGGCCAGCGCACCAGCGGCCATCATATGTGCCTTATTCATGATTACAGCTCCATTGGTGTCATACGGGCGTGAGCCTAACAGGTTGCCGTTATTGTGCAATCCGCACGGCCATTCGGTGCGTCGCTGGCTGTCCGGCATACCGCGCGAGTATGAGGGGGACGCAATCAGGAAGGTATCGCCAATCAGTAGAGGCCAAGTCTGGTTTCAAACTGGCGGATCAGCGTCTCATAGATGCCGTTGTTTTTGATCTTCTGCAGCCCCTGCTCGAACTGTTTGGCCAGCGCTTCCCCTTGCGGGTGGTGGCGGGAGAAGGCGAGCCAGAAGCCATCGGTGGAGAGTTTGCCAACCTTGACCACCTTGCCGGTCAGCTGCTTCTGCTGGATCTTGAGATAGCCCGGCATGCCGTTCATCAGGATGTAGTCGACCCGGCCGCGTACCAGCATCTCGAGGATCTGGGCATCGGATTTGGCCTGAAAGCGGGTGATCCTGGGGTTCTCCATAAAATCGGTGGGGTAGGTGTAACCCAGGGTGATGCCCACCCGCTTGCCTTCTAGCGAGGTGAGCTTGAGATCCCGTTGCGGGTCGCTGGCAAGGGCGAAGATGGCAAGATCCTCCTCGAACATGGGGGTATCGTGCCAGTGGTACTGGTAGCGGTTCTCTTCGGTGATGGTAGCGTTGAAGCACCCCGCAAGTTTGCCGCTTTTCGCATCGTGCATGCAGCGGGCGAAGGGGAGGGTACGAAAGACAATCTCGATCCCTTCGGCGGCGAACACCGCCTTGACCAGCTCAGGCGCCAGTCCGCGGGGCTGGTCATCCTCATTGTCCTTGTCGCGCTCGCAGTAGGGGGCCCAGTCATCTTCGGCACCAATGACAAGCGGGGTGGCCCCGAGCGGGCTGGTAGCCAACAGCATCAGACAAACCAGCCATTTTTTTAACAACGGAACCATAAGTGTGCACCTCATCGACAGCAGCCTTACAAGCATAGCCACACTTCTGCGCTGACTTGTAGTGGCAGGAGCATTGGTGAGGGAAGTCAACGAGCGAGAGAAAAAAAGCCCCGGCAGGCGACGGGGCGAAAGAGAGCTCATCCATGGGCTGACAACAGTGCTTACAACAGGAAATCAATAACCGAAGCGGGTCGCCTCGAAGCGATTGAGCAGCCGATGGACGAGGTAGCAGGCCAGCAGGGTGACCACGATGGCAAACAGTATGCTGCTCACCCTGTAGAGGGCGCTGAATACCAGATCGTTGCCCGGGGTGAGGTACTGGCCAAACAGGATGCCGAGGGTGGTGAGGGCGCCAAAGCCGACCCCGGAGCCGCCTGCCTCCTTGACGTGGGCATGGCTGAACAGCATGGCGCCGAGCCACAGTAACGGGGCGACAAGCAGCAGTTGCCCTGACCAGTCATAGAGCAGCAGCTGGCCGAGCAAGCCGAAGGTGACACCCAGCAAGGTGCCCATCGCCCGTTTGCGGGCATAACTCAGTGCACCGTTCCAGTGCATGGGGAACAGCACCAGCAGGGTTGTGGCCTGGGCAGACATGGAGTCGCGCAGGTCAAACACCTGAAATACCAGAAACGACAGGGTGGCCACAGTGGCACCCAGCAGAGCTTCATGGCGCATCCGGTGCGGCGCCTTGGGGGCCGAGGCGGGCTTGGGTCTGGCCTCCACATCCGGGATCAGCATGGTCATCAGGTAGGCGATCAGCACCGACAGCACGCTCGCCCAGATATTGTTGAGGATCAGGTCGTTGAGGTCGGTCTGCGGATAGCTGGCAAAGTGCAGCATGATGCTGAGGCTCAGCATCCCGTTGGCCCCGAACAGAAACAGGCTGCCCCGCGACATGGCGGCGAAACGGTAGAGAAACAGCAGAAAGGCGATAGGGGTCATCAGCGCCGGATGGCTGCCAAACAGCCCCCCCAGCAGCCCGACCTCCACTCCACAGACCACCGCTGCCGCGATCAGCTGGCGCGCGGCATGGCCATTCATCACCGGCACCATCCCCAGCAGCAGCACCGGTGTGACCGTATAGAAGACCCCGTAATTCCAGCCAAACAGCTTGCAGAGCAGAAAGCCCGTGGTGCAGCCAAAGGCGATGCGCAGGCACTGGCGCAGCTCGTTGCCGGTGAGGGGCCGATACCAGAGGTGAGTGGCAGCACCACCGGCGGGGTGTGCTGGGGCAGTATTGACCGACGGGTGAGTGGCGTGGTTAGTAGACATAATGGAGCAGGCTGAGCAGGTGGATCTGGCCTCGTGCCAGCATGGCGGTCAGGGCATTGTCCGGCAGCAGTTGTACCGTGGCCCGCGCCCCGGCTGGCAGATGATCGGGGATCTGGTCCAGCTCGAGGTGCAGCCGCATCCGCTGGGCATCCCGTACCCAGCGATCAGACTCCACCGGCGCGGCCAGTCGACCATTGGCATCAAACTGACCGGCGCTCACTCCGGCATCCAGACTGCTTACCCGAGCAGGATAGAGCTGACCCGGCTCGCCATCGAAGGCGACCAGTGCGCGGGTTTGCTCGCCAACATGGCGCAGGCTCTTCTCCCGAAAATCGGCAATGACGTCCACCTGTTCCGACACCAGTGCCAGCAGCGGGCTGCCGGCGCTGGCGATACTGCCCGGCTTGAGCTGCAAGTTGGTGATGGTGCCATCCTGATCCGCGTGGACCTGGCTGTAAGAGAGGGCCAGCTGCGCTTGCGCCAGCTGGTTGCGGGCCTGGCGCAGCAACAGATTATCCTCACCGGTCACGCCACGACTGGCCTTGATCTGGGCCAGTTTGGCCTGACTGGCGCGCAGGTTGGCCTGGGCGCTGCGCAGGGCGCTGTCAGCCTCATCTTTTTGTTGCAGCGAAACCATGTGACGTTGGTAAAGCGCATCGATCCGCTCAGCCTCGCGCCACTTCTGGCTGGCTAGGGTCTCCTTGGCGTTGATCTCGGCAACGGCGGCGGTCAGGGCGGCATCCAGTTCACGGTTCTGCTGCTCTGCCTGCGCCAGCGCAAGGCGGACCTGCTCCACCGCCAGTTCAAAAGGGGCCGGATCCAGCCTGAACAGCAGCTCTCCTTTCTTGACCTGCTGGTTGTTGTGAACGGCAACCTCGATCACCTTGCCGCTCACCTGGGGGGCCAGCTTGGTGACCACCCGGGTCGCCATCGCCTGAGGGGTGAGGGGCATCAGCAGGTCGGCTATCAGAAAATAGGCAAACAGGGTGGCAAAGCCCGCCATGGACCATTTGATCCAGCGGGTAAATTGTTGATCCGGGGTCATCTTATTCTCTCTCTGTGTCGGTCTCGGGAGGGCTTGTATCGCCTCCGGCTTGTCGGTCGTGGTGTTGTTCAATTTTGCTGAGGGCGTTGGCCGAGATCCGCTGCACCGTGGCTTCAAACAGCTGCAGGGTCTGCTCGTCGATGCCCCCCAGCAGCTCGCGGCGGATATTCATGATGCGGTCGGCGATCTGATCGAGCAGGGTCTGGCCAGCCGGGGTCAAACAGACGATGCGGGCCCGCTTGTCCTGACTGCAGCAGTGGCGCTCAATCAGTCCCTGCTCTTCCAACTGGCCCAGGGTGCGCATCAGGGATGGCAGTTCTATTTCGAGGGCTTCGGCCAGGGTCTTCTGGCTGACATGGTTCCCCATGCGGGAGAGTTTCCACAGCGCGGTCCAGCGGGGATGGGTGAGGCCAAGGGGGGCCAGCTCCAGATCGGCGGCAGTACGCCATAGCCGGTGCATCCGCGCTATCTGCTCGGCGAGCGACAGCTCGCGCAACCTTTCCAGATCCGTCATCTTCTCATCCTCAATCTACTTAGCCTGCTAAGCATCATACTTGTTTAGCAGGCTAAGTAAATAGTGTGATGCGGATCATGTTTCTGGTCGGATCTTTCGCTGGTGTGAGTTAGCAGCATTCGAGCCCCTGATATTATTTTCGGGGCTAATCCACTCGAGGCTCTCTTGGCGCTTCGGATATTGCACCGTGAATGGAGGATATTCGGTAGTTATTTTCATGAAATTTTCAGCTTCAGCGAGCAGCTCTTTTTTTATCCGCTAATATTGATGGGGTTATAAAATAAGGGGGAAACGGGTTGTGGATGGATATGACAGTGGATGTGTGTATCTGGCAATTGAAACGCTGTTGAGTGATGGGGAATATGGTGCAGAGTCACACCATGGCGTGAATCGGGAAGGCGCTATCAGAAGTACCGATATCAGTCATGATTTTGACCCCGCCAATATTCCATTGCTGTTGGCAGAATAGACCTGACCGTGTGTGATCCTTGTGAGTTCAAGCCAGTGCTCTGGTATTCGCTGGCTTGACTCATCACTATTTCAATCTCCCCTTTTTGCATCTTTCTTCTCACCCTTTTTCATCGTGCGTGCTTCCTGCACGCCGACTCAAACCCTGATGTGGCACGCCGTGGCACTCGCGTCATGGTGATGACATTGCCCGCTGATTATCACTCACAGGAGCTGTGGCGATAAATGGTCGCAGAGCTTGTCATCTGGCTCTGTTATTTCCCCGAAGGGGGAGAGATCATCGCATCGTTATTACTGCTGATCATTCCAATATCCGCCATTGGGCTCGCTCGTTTTATCGCCCAATTTCCTGGTCGAGCAGGGCATCGATGGTCTGGTGTTCTATTGTGCTGCGCACGTTAGCGGCACCATGATGTTTAAGTTTTTAATGTTTTTATATGGCTTTGCAGTCTGGCTAACCGACAGGAGTGAGGGGGATCAATAAAGTAGCGGTCACAATCACACGCAGAGTACATAACAATGAAAAACCTCTCTTCCCTACAAACCACACAAGAAAAGGCCGCCTTTATGGGCGGCCAACAAATTGCCGGTATGCCGCTCTTTATATTTCTGGGGTTGGCAACCTGTGTTCTCTTTTCCGGCTGGAATGGCTCGCTGCCGCTGGGCATGGTCGGTGCGCTGGCACTGATGTTTGTGCTGGGCACCCTGCTGACCGAGTTGGGTGAGCGGATCATGCCAATCCGTGAATATCTTGGGGGCGGCACCATCCTCGCCATCTTTGGCGGCGCCGCCCTGTTCGAATATCAGCTGCTGCCGGTGCAGGCGGGGCAGGTCATCACCAACTTCATGAAGGAGGGGGGCTTTCTCAACTTCTTTATCGCCAGTCTGGTGACCGGTTCGGTGTTCGGTATGAGCGGCGCTTTGCTGAAAAATGCCGCCATGCGCTATCTGCCGGTCATTCTTGGCGGCGTCGCGCTGGCACTGCTGAGCGTGGGGCTGGTCGGCTCCCTGATGGGGTATGGCTTCAAGAATGCGGTGCTTCTGATCGGCCTGCCCATCATGGGTGGTGGCATGGGGGCGGGGGCTGTGCCTCTGGTGGAGATCCTCTCCGGCCCGATGCAGATGTCCAGTGCGGATCTCTTGTCGCGCATGGTGCCGGCGGTGGTGATCGCCAATACCCTGGCCATTCTGGTGGGCTCCCTGCTGGCGCGGCTCGGTCGTCGTTACCCCTCCCTGACCGGTAACGGCAAGCTGATGATCAAGGAAAGTAGCCAGAGCATTGCTGACGAGCAGGCCGAAGCGCCGACCCTTCAGAGTCTGGGTATGGGCCTTTTCATCAGCTCCAGCATGTTTGTGCTGGGCTCCCTGCTTGGCAACTTTATCCCGATGCACCCCTTTGCCCTGATGATTTTGGCGGTCGCCTTTATCAAGGTGAGCGGCCTGCTGCCGCGCCGTTATGAGCAGGCGGCGGCCGACTGGTATCAGTTTGTGGTGAGCAACCTGACCCCCTCGCTGCTGGTGGGGATCGGTGTCGCCTACACCAGTATTCCGGAACTGATCAGCGCCTTCTCCATCAGCTACTTCGTGCTGGTCATGGTCACCGTGATCGGTGGCGCCCTCGGCGCGGCGCTGGTGGGCCGGATGATCGGCTTCTATCCCATCGAGGCGGCCATCACCGGCGGGCTCTGCATGGCCAACATGGGGGGCACCGGCGACGTAGCCGTGCTCTCGGCGGCCCAGCGGATGAAGCTGATGCCCTTTGCCCAGATCTCCTCTCGCCTTGGCGGCGCCGTGATGCTGATTTTGGCCACCGCTCTTATCTCCCTGCTCGCCTGATACCGGATTGAGGAACAAACAAGATGAACGACATCATGATGGGCACCAGCCTGCCCTATGCAGAACGCAAGCGTCAGGGGGTGCGGGGTCGCATGCCCCACAAGGAGGAGTCCCTCTCCCAGCAGCGGCGCCGGATCTACCGGTTGGTCAGCGCCATGCAGAGTCCGTTTGACCAGCATCTGCTGCTGCGCCAGCTGCAGGAGGACAACCCGGTGCTGTTCTACGATCTGGTGCGCCACCACCTGCCGGAGCTGCTGCCAATCATCTACACCCCGGTGGTGGGGGAGGCGTGCCAGCGCCACAGTGACCTCTATTTGCGCAGCCGCGGGCTCTATCTCTCCTGGCACGACAGGGACGATCTTGACGACATCCTCGAGTCGGTGGAACAGGAGGTGGATGTGATCGTCATCTCCGATGGCGAGCGGGTGCTGGGGCTCGGCGATCTCGGTATCGGCGGCATGGGGATCTGTATCGGCAAGCTGGCGCTCTACTCCGCCGCTGGTGGTATCAACCCTGCACGGACCTTGCCGCTCTGCGTCGATGTGGGCACCAACAATCCCGAGCTGCTGGAGGATGACTCCTACCTCGGCTGGCAATCCCCGCGCATTGACGGCGAGAGCTACTACCACTTCATGGACAAGGTGGTCGCCGCCATTCGCAAGCGCTGGCCGCAGGTGGTGCTGCAGTTTGAAGACTTTGCAGGCAAGCACGCCGCCAACTTGCTGACCCGTTATCGCGACGAGCTCTGCATGTTCAACGACGATATTCAGGGCACGGCGGCGGTCGCCTCCGCCTGCGTGCTGGCCGGGTTGCAACAGGCGGGGACCACCCTCAGTGATGCCCCGGTGCTGATCGTCGGGGCGGGTTCTGCCGGCTGCGGCATCGCCGCCATGCTGGCCCAGCTGGCGGGGAGTCACGACGGCGTCTGGCTGTTTGATCAGGACGGGGTGGTCTGCGCCGATCGTCCCAACTTGACTCGCGCCCAACAGCCGTTTGCCCGCGCCGTGGAGGAGGGGAACAGTTCGCTGCTGGAGACCATCCGGCAGGTGCGCCCGGCGGTCTTGATTGGCGTGAGCGGTCAGGGCGGCCTCTTTACTGGCGAGGTGCTGCAGGCGATGGGGGAGGTGTGCGATCAGCCGGTGATCCTGCCGCTCTCCAACCCGACCCGCAGTGCCGAGGCTACCCCCGAGCAGGTGTGGGCCGCCACAGATGGCCGCGCTCTGCTGGCCACCGGCAGCCCCTTTGCGCCGGTAACGGTGGCCGGGGAGCTGCGGGTAGTCTCCCAGTGCAACAATGTCTATGTCTTTCCGGGGATTGGTCTCGGGGCCTGCGCGGTCAAGGCGCGCCGCATCAGCGATGGCATGTTGCTGGCCGCGGTGCGGGCTGTCGGCGCCTATCCGCTGGTGGCGGGCCGGCTGTTGCCCCCCATCGAGCAGGTGGGAGAGGTGGCCCGCGCCGTCGCCAGAGCGGTGGCGCTCTGTGCCCGCGAGGAAGGATTGGCCGATTTTGTCGGCGATCCGGCACCTTTGATTGACCAGACCTGGTGGCATCCGCACTATTGGGCAGCGTCCTGACGTTTTAAGGTATGTGCATGAAACTTCGCCACCAGTTGGTCACCCTCTCTCTCGGGCTCTCCCTGCTGCTGATCCTCATTCTGGGCAGCCTGCTGGCCCTCTTTATCCGTCATCTGCTGGAGAGCAATCTGCAGGATAAGGGGAGCGATCTGGCACGGGTGATGGCGGCGGACACCCGGGTGGTCGAGGCTCTGCGTCAGGGGAGTGATCCTACCCTGCGCGACTATGTGGAGGCGGTCTGCAACCGCACCGATGCCACCTATATGGTGGTGACCGACGAGCATGGTCGCCGCCTCAGCCACCCCAACCCCGATCTGGTGGGGCAGAAGTTCCGCGGCGAGGATATCTGGCCCGCGCTGCAGGAGCGGCGAAGTTATTGCTCCAAGGATCGGGGCACCATGGGGCCGGCGATCCGCTGCTTCTCCCCGGTGGTTGGCGGGGATGGGCGCGTCATGGGGGCCGTGGTGGTGGGCTACCTGATGCAGCAGGTGGAGGGCATCTACATGGAGCGGGTGGCCCTGCTCATCTGCGCCATCGTGGCGGTGCTGGGATGCGGCCTGCTGCTGGCACTCTGGGTGCAATATTTGCTGCGCAAGACCCTGCTCGATCTGGAGCCGGAGGCGATCGTGCGCCGCTTCACCCTGCAGGATCTGGTGCTTGAGCACATCACCGAAGGGGTCATCGCCCTCGATGGCCGCGGCAACATCAACATGATCAACAGCACCGCCAGCTATCAGCTGCGGCTGCCGGTCACCGGGCGCCACGCCCTGCAGGGGCAGTCGCTGGCGGAGCTGGTGCCGCCCCTTGCCCCCTGTCTGGAGCAGGAGGGTGGGGAAGTGAGCTTCACCATTCAGGGGGAGTCCTTTGTCGGTCGCTGGCAGGCGGTGCAGGGCAAGGCGCCGGGGCGGTTGCTGATCTTCAGCCGTCCGGAGGTGGCCGCCAGTCTGGGGGTGCAGGTGACCCACCTGCGCCAGTATGCCGAGATGCTGCGGATGCAGAGCCACGAGTTCGCCAACAAGCTGAGCAGCCTCTCCGGCCTGTTGCAGCTGGGCCATGTGGATCAGGCGGTGGAGCTGATCCAGCAGGAGAACGAAGCGTGCCAGACCATGCTGCAGGAGCTGCTGCGGCTGATCGACAACAAGCCGGTGGCGGGGCTTATTCTCGGCAAGTTCAGCCGGGCCCGCGAGCTGGGGGTGACCCTGGAGCTCGATCCCGATTCGGCGCTGGCGGAGTATCCGGCCTCGGTCTCGGCCGATCTCATTACCCTCATTGGCAACCTGCTGGACAACGGCCTGCAGGCGGCCTGGCGCAACCGCCAGCAGCGGCCGCCGCGGGTGCTGCTCTCCCTGTGCGATGTGGGGCGGCGACTGGTGATCGAGGTGGAGGATAGCGGCGAGGGGGTCGACGAGGAGCTGGCCGATCATCTGTTCGATTACGGAGTGAGTCGCCAGAGCGGCGATCACGGGGTGGGTCTGTTCCTGGTCAAGGAGACCGTGGGTCGGCACGAGGGTGTGATAGAATGGCGGCGAACCGCCGAGCAGACCACCCTGTTTGGTATCTACTTGAATAAAAACCAATTAATGTGAGCCATGGACCCAATAATCACGCTTGTTATTGAAGATGACGATCGGATCGGTGCCATCTTGTCAGAACTGGTGGCGGCGACACCCGGTTTCTCCCTGCTGGGGCGGGCCGGCACCCTGGCCCAGGCCGATGCCATGATGGCCGGTGTGGTGCCCCAACTGCTGCTGGTGGATGTCTCCCTGCCCGATGGCTCCGGCCTTGAGTGGGTGAGCCGCCTGCGCAGCCACAACCGCGAAGCCTATGTCATCATGGTGACTGCCTCGCGGGATGTGGAGACCATACAGCAGGCCCTCAACCTGGGGGTTCATGACTACGTCATCAAACCATTGCGGCTGTTTCGCATCCAGCAGAGTCTGGATGAGATCCTGCAACTGCACAGCCGCCTCTGCGAGCGGGGTCGGCTGGAGCAGGAAGATCTCGACAAGCTGCTGGGCAAGGGGGGGCGCTCCCAGATCAAGGAGATGCGTGTCACTCCCAAGGGGATCGACAGCATCACCCTGCGTCAGGTGCTGGATCTGCTGGCGGGCGAGCCGGAGAACGTCTTCTCCACCGACACGGTGGCGCTGCGACTCTCCCTCAGCCGCACCACGGCGCGCCGCTATCTGGAGTATCTGGAGTCGGAAGATCGGGTGGATGTGGATCTCAACTATGGTCAGCGGGGGCGGCCGGAGCGGCGCTACCGCTGGCGCCGGGCCGGTTGAGATGCGCACTGGCGTGCATTGCAGAAACAACAAGGGAGCCATGGGCTCCCTTGTTGTTTCCGGACGATGTTGGTTCTCAGGCGGCTTCCCGTTCGGCTACCGGCGCACGCCCCTTCAGCTGGGAGGCCATCACCCCGCCCAGGATCAGCCCGCCACCCAGCAGGTGATAGCCGTGGATTGGCTCGCCCAGGCCGACGACGGCGATCAGCGCCGTACAGAGCGGCATCAGGTTCATAAAGACCGAGGTGCGCTCTGCCCCCATGCAGGCGAGGCCGCGCATCCAGCAGTAAGCCGCCAGCAGGGAGGAGGCGAGCCCGGCGAAGAGCACCAGCCCCCACCCTTCGGCTGGCACCGCCATCGAGTCGGCACTGAGAGCGAGCGGCACCAGCAGCAGTACGGCCAGCAGGATCTGCATGTAGAGGTTGAGCCAGGGGCCAAACGGCAGTTGCCAGCGGCGGATCAAGAGGCCGTAAAGGGCGTAGCTGGCGGAGCCGAGCAACATCATGCCATCCCCCGGGTTGATGCCGTTATGGAGCAGGGCCAGTGGTTCGCCCTTGCCAAGCAGCCAGAGCACGCCGAACAGGGAGATACTCATGCCGAGCAGTGCCTGTTTGCCGGGACGCTGGCCGAAGAAGAGCGCCCCTTGCAGCAGGGTGAGCAGTGGAATGAGGGAGCCGATCACCCCCATATTGGTGGCCGAAGTGCTGTGAGCAGCGTAGTAAGCGAGGCACTGGTAGAGCACCATACCGAGCGCCGCCAGCACCAGCAGCTTGCCGAGCCAGGGGCGAACCTCGCTACGGCGGCGCCACAGCTGCGGCAGGCAGAAGGGGGTCAGCGCCAGAGCGGCGATCACCCAGCGATAGAAGGAGATAGCCGCGGGGTCGAGCACACTGGCGGCCGCCTTGGACACCACGGTATTGGTAGCCCAGATCAGCACCGCCATCAGCGGAAAGAGAAGAGGGGAAAAGATTCGCATCAGAGGCTCCTTATTAACAGGGGGCCAAGTCTACCCTTGTCTTTATATTATCAAGTAGCGTAAAACAGACAGATGACCCAGCAGAAAAGACAACTCTTTCTGATGCACCTTATTCCGGCCCACACGGGCTGCGTCTGCCCGCAACTGATGGCTGCTTTTGACCTGTGCCGGAGACCGAGCCAACAGGGCGTTGCATCACGCCTGCTCCTCTCTCTCGCTGACAAGGGGCGCTGATGGCCACTCACCACTTTCAGCCGGTAGATGTCGTTCTGCCCGCTCCCAATCCGCTCTTTTTCAGTTACCAGCAGATGTTGGCCGACAGCGCGACCGTGCTGCACTCCCACCCCTGGGGCCAGCTCAACATGATCAGCCTGGGGATCATGGAGATAGAGCTGGGGGATCAGCGACTGGTGGCCCCTGCCGACTACCTGATCTGGGTACCGGCGGATCTCGACCACACCTCTTACAACGAGCAGACCCTCGACTACACCTCCATCTACGTCAGCCACGAGCTGGCGGCCAAGCTGCCGCCAGAGCCCAGATTGCTGCTGCTAACCCCACTTATTCGCGCCCTGCTGAGCGACTTTTGCGAACGGCGGGTGAGCCATATGGCGGATGAGTGGGATCAGCGTCAGGCCGAGTTGCTGGTGGAGCGGCTGGCGCGCACCCGTTGTCAGGAGAGCTACCTGCCGATGAGTCAGGACAAGCTGCTGGCTCCCATGCTGGCGGTGTTGCACAGCGATCCTGCCGATCCCCGTACTCTGGCCCAGTGGGCCGGACAACTGCACACCACAGAGCGCACCTTGTCGCGGCGCTGCCTGCGGGAGCTGGGGATGAGCTTCGGTCAGTGGCGGGCGCGGTTGCGGCTGCTCAAGGCGCTGGCCTGGCTCAAGGGCGACATGCCCATTCAGGAGATCAGCTGGCGGCTCGGTTACGGCTCCACCTCGGCCTTTATCGCCATGTTCAACCGGGAGCTGAGCTGCTCCCCCCAGCGTTATCGCCAGCAGTCGACAGTGCGGGTTGGCACTGCGCTTGAAAAACGTGACAGAGAGCTGTGAACTCCTTGATAAGTGGCATGTTTCTTGTAATTCACGGGGTTATCATAGTGGCTTGTTATCGCGTGCTATCCGAGGCCACCGCCTGTTCCAGTTGCACGGGTATTCCTATTGATACGATGGGGTCAGCATGATCGCTTCCAGTTCCCGTTTTGCCGAGTTGCTGTTCTGGTATTTGCTGGCGCTGACTGGCTGCTCCATCCTGCTGTTCGAGTTTGGCCCCGAGCGGGTGCTTGATATCAAGGAGTGGCCGCTCTCGGTAAGCGTGTTGAAGGCGGTGGATGCTGCACCGGGAGCGGTGAGTTACCGTCCCTCGGCCGATGGTAATCCCGGCGTAAAGTGTGTGCTGACTGCGAGCCCCGAGAGTTATCCCAGCTGTGGTCTGGTTCTCACCCTGACCGCGCGCGAAAAGGGTATCAATCTTGCCCGATTTAACACTCTCCATATTCGCTTGAGCGTGACGGGGGGCGAGGAGCAGGATTGGCGTTTCTACTTGCGCAACTACAATCCGCTTTTCGACAAGATGGATGACCCGTTGCAGTCCAAATTCAACGAAATCATCTTTCGCCCTGCCGATTACGGCAAGGACCACGAGGTGCCTCTCGACGTGTTTACCCCGGCAACCTGGTGGATCAAGCGCTACAAGGTGCCGTTACAGTTGCAGGGGCCTGATCTGAGCCGGGTCTACGCCATCGAAATTGCTGCGGGGTCATATATGTCGCCGGGTGAGTATGGTGTGGTGATCGAGGAGCTGCAGTTTCATGGCAACTGGCTTGAGCCTACCCTTTTCTACCGGTTGATCCTGTTTGTCTGGTTTATCTATGGCTGTGCAGTCTTTCTGGTTAACCACCTCGCCATGAAGCAGCGTTTGTTGCATGCCCATCAGGCTAAGCTTGAGGTGGAGGTGCTGAACCGTACCCTGAGCGAAGAGAATCGCCGCACCCGTGAGGAGGCCTGTTATGATCCACTGACCGGTGCTTTCAACCGGCTTGGTGGTGAGCGACTGCTGGCCGATATAGCTGATCTGTCGTTTTCCTTCATCTATATCGACGTTGACCACTTCAAACAGATCAACGACATCCACGGTCACCCGGTGGGTGATGAGGTGCTCAAGCATCTGGTCAGCGAGATCCTGCGCCATTGTGATGCGCTCTGCCATCTGGTGCGCTGGGGCGGTGAGGAGTTCGTGCTGGTCTGCCTTCACTACGATGAGCTGCGGGCCTGTGCGCTGGCCGAGCGGTTGCGCGCTACCCTAGAGGCTGATATCCACTGGCCGTCCGGGTTGCGGGTGACAGCCTCGTTCGGGGTGGCTGAGCGGGCGGGTGAGTCGCCGGAGCAGGTGCTCAAACGTGCCGACGAGGCGCTCTATCAAGCCAAGACGCAGGGTCGCAACCGGGTTGCGAGCCACTGACTGCGATGCGTCGAGATGCCGTGTGCTTTATTCCAATATCGCTTTCAACATGAGCAAGCAGTTATGACACAACACATAGGGGCGCTGACCCTGCTGGTGGCTGATTACGATCAGGCCATTCGCTTTTTTACCGAGGGACTTGGCTTTGTGCTCCTGGAGGACACTCGGCTCGATGAACCGGGCAAACCGGGCAAGCGCTGGGTGCGGGTTGCCCCCAAAGGCGCCTCCGGTTCCGCACTGCTGCTGGCACAAGCGGCCAATGCGCAGCAGCAGGCCGCCATCGGCCAGCAGGGCGGTGGCCGGGTATTTCTGTTCCTCGAGACCACTGATTTCTGGGGGGATTACCAGCGCATGCAGGCGTACGGTGTTCATTTTTGTGAACAGCCCCGTGACGAGCCTTATGGCACCGTGGTGGTGTTTGAGGATATCAGCGGCAACCGGTGGGACTTGTTGCAACGTACTGCTGCCAACTGAATCTGAAAACGTTTATCATCCCGCCTGTCATAAAGTCATAAAAGTGTCACAGAAAATTCTAATAATTGGCGCACCCATCTTCACAGAGGAGAGAGAAGGGAATGGCTAAGCGAATTCTGGTGGTCGAGGACGAAGCACCGATCCGCGAAATGCTCTGCTTCGTGTTGGAGCAGAAGGGATATGAGACGATTGAAGCGGAAGATTACGCCGATGGACTGGCGAAGGTGCGCGAACCCTACCCCGAACTCATCGTGCTCGACTGGATGATGCCGGGCGGCAGTGGCATCCAGTTTATCAAGCAGCTCAAGCAGGATGAGGTGACGCGCCAGATCCCGGTGGTGATGCTCACCGCTCGCGGTGAAGAGGAGGACAAGGTGCGTGGTCTGGAGGCCGGTGCCGACGACTACATCACCAAGCCGTTCTCGCCCAAGGAGCTGACCGCTCGCCTCCATGCGGTGATGCGCCGCGTGTCGCCCACCTCGGTGGATGAGGTGATCGAGGTGCAGGGGCTGAAACTCGATCCTGTCTCCCACCGGGTCAGTGCCGAAGAGAAGGCGCTCGACATGGGGCCGACCGAATTCAAGCTGCTTCACTTCTTCATGACTCACCCCGAGCGGGTCTACAGCCGTGAACAGCTGCTCAATAATGTCTGGGGTACCAATGTGTACGTCGAGGACAGAACCGTGGATGTGCATATTCGTCGCCTGCGCAAGGCGATTGAAGAGACAGGGCACGACAGATTGATCCAGACGGTGCGTGGAGCCGGATACCGCTTCTCAACCCGTCTCTAGAGGCAGTTATGTTGCAACCTTACGCCTGGCGGCGACAGTTGTGGCGAATGGCGTTTTTTTACGCCCCCTTCGCATTGGTTGGCTGGTTGATTGATCATCTTGCCCTCTGCCTGTTGGTGGCGGCCGTGTTGCATCTGGGCTGGCACTATCGCTTCCAGAAGCGGCTCTCTGACTGGCTGTGGCACGACCGCAGCCTGGTGCCCCCCAGCGGCAATGGCAGCTGGGAGTACATCTTCAACGGTATCTACAAGCTGCAGCAGCGTCACCGCGCCCGTCGCCGCGAGCTGGCGGGGCTGATCCGCCGCTTCCGGGAGGGTGCCGAGGCGCTGCCCGATGCCGCCGTGGTATTTCGCACCGATGGCAGCATCCTCTGGTGCAACCGGCTGGCGGAGCAACTGCTCGGTTTTCGCTGGCCGGAGGATGCTGGCCAGCATATCGGCAACCTCATTCGCAATCCTGCCTTTAACGCCTACCTGGGCAAGGGGGCATATGACGAGCCCCTCGAGATGCACTCCCCGGTCAATGAGGAGAAGTTTCTCGAGTTTCGCATCATGCCCTACGCCTCCGATCAGGCGATGCTGGTGGTACGGGATGTCACCCGCTTGCGCAGTCTCGAGAAAACTCGCAAGCACTTCGTTTCCAACGTCTCCCACGAGCTGCGTACCCCGCTGACCGTGCTCAAGGGCTATCTGGAGATGACCGAGGAGCCGCCCCCGCCCGCCATGTGGGCCAAGGCGCATCGGGTGATGATGGAGCAGACCATCCGGATGGATAATCTGGTCAATCAGCTGCTCACCCTCTCCCGTATCGAGGCGGCCCCGACCGTGGATCTCTCCCATCTGGTGGACATGCCTGCCATGTTGGGGCTGCTGGAGCAGGAGGCGCGAGCGCTCTCGGGCGAACGGGCCCACCAGCTCGAATTTGTGGTGCAGCCCAATCTGTTGGTGCGCGGGGATCAGGAGCAGCTGCGCAGTGCCGTCTCCAACCTGGTCTACAACGCCATTCACTACACCCCGGCGGGGCGCAAAATTACCGTGGAGTGGCGCAAGCAGGGGGCGATGGCGCTGTTTGCCGTGAGCGATGAAGGGGAGGGGATTGCCCCCGAGCATCTGGCGCGGCTGACCGAGCGGTTCTATCGGGTCGACAAGGCACGCTCGCGCCATACCGGCGGCTCAGGCTTGGGCCTTGCCATCGTCAAGCATGCCCTCAGTCATCATGACTGCCAGCTCGATATCGAGAGCCGGGTCGGCCTTGGCAGCCGCTTCAGCTTTCTCATCCCGAGCCGTATGGTGGTGATTAAATAGTCTTTTATGGCAATGAGTTAGCTGCAAAAAGAGGGCTTTTGAACGGGCCCTCTTTTCATTTGTTCAAATCTGTCGCCATGTCATTAAAGTGTCACATTAAATCCATAAATTTGTCACTGCCAGGTCAGATACTGGCGCCGTCTTAAGAACGGACCTTCTGTAACTTTGGAGAGATTGGATGAAACTCAACAAACTGGCTGGTGTAATCGGATTTACCGCAGCAACCCTGTTTTCTGTCAGCGCCCTGGCTGCCGGTGTGGATAAAGACCTGCCGGATTACACACCGACCAGCGGCATTTCGGGCAACCTGTCCTCTGTCGGCTCGGACACCCTGGCCAACATGATGACCCTGTGGGCCGAAGAATTTAAGCGCTTGTACCCCAACGTCAACGTGCAGATCCAGGCCGCCGGTTCTTCTACCGCCCCGACTGCCCTGACCGAAGGTGTTGCCCAGTTCGGCCCGATGAGCCGTGCCATGAAGGCCGGTGAAGAGGAAGCATTCGAGAAGCGTTACGGCTACAAGCCGACTGCCATCCGCGTTGCAGTCGATGCCCTGGCGGTGTTCGTCAACAAGGACAACCCCATCAAGGGGCTGACCATGCCGCAGATCGACGCCATCTTCTCCAGCACCCTCAAGTGCGGCGAAGCCAAGGCTGCCACCAAGTGGTCTGATCTGGGTCTGGACGGCAACTGGTCCTCTAAGGATCTGCAACTGTTCGGTCGCAACTCCGTATCCGGTACCTACGGTTACTTCAAGGAGCACGCCCTGTGTAACGGCGACTTCAAGAGCGGCGTGAACGAGCAGCCGGGTTCTGCCTCCGTGGTGCAGTCTGTTTCTGCCTCCCTGAATGGCATCGGCTACTCCGGTATCGGTTATGTCACCTCCGGCGTGCGTGCAGTACCGCTCTCCAAAGATGGCAAGACCTTCATAGAAGCGACCTCCGATAACGCCATCACCGGCAAGTATCCGCTGTCACGCTTCTTGTACGTTTACGTGAACAAGCATCCGAACAAGCCGCTCTCCCCGATGGAGCAAGAGTTCGTCAAGATGATGCTCTCCAAAGCAGGCCAGAACATCGTTGCCAAAGATGGCTACGTGCCGGTGCCGGCCAAGGTGGTACAGGCTGACCTGAAAAAGCTGGGTATCATGTAACTGCCTGCAGTCAGCATGCCCTGATAAAACGAGCCCCAAGCGGGCTCGTTTTGTTTTTGGCGGCTGTCAGTTTTGTTAATAGCGCAGGATGGATATTTTTCCGCCAGCCGGGGGCTGGCTCCCTTGCGTAGCAGGGCGGCATTTCCGAGAATAGGGCAACGTTATGGCAAAGGATCCCTTCATGATTGCGTCCCTCACCAAGTTTGGCATGGTAGCCCTCTGTAGTTCCCTGCTGGTCGCCTGCGCCCAGTCACCGACCGGCCGCAGCCAGATGCTGCTCTACTCTCCCCAGCAGATGAATCAGTTGGGCGCCGACTCCTTCGAGCAGATGAAGAAGCAGGAGAAGGTGAGCAAGGATGCCAAACTCAACGCCTATGTCTCCTGTGTCGCCAAGGCGGTGACCGCCCAGGTGCCGGCCAGCTATGGCATCACCAACTGGGAAGTGGTGGTGTTTGACTCCAAACAGGTCAACGCCTTCGCCCTGCCTGGCGGCAAGATTGGTGTCTACAGTGGTCTGCTCAAGGTGGCCAAGAATCAGGATCAGCTGGCGACCGTCATCGGCCACGAGTTGACTCACGTACTGGCCCAACACTCCAACGAACGACTCTCGCGCAGCCAGTTGGCGGGGATCGGTCTGGCGGCTGCCGACATTGCCATGGGCACCAGCGAGTATCGCGGCGCCACCATGGCCGCCCTTGGCCTCGGGGTCGAGGTGGGGGTGATGTTGCCCTATGGCCGTACTCAGGAGAGCGAAGCGGATCGGCTGGGGCTTGAGCTGATGGCGCGCGCCGGGTTCAATCCGGCCGAGGCAATCCCCCTGTGGCAAAACATGAGTGCCGCCGCCGGTGGCAACACCCCGCCGCAACTGCTCTCCACCCACCCGAGCAACGAGAACCGGATCGCCGAGTTGCAGGCGCAACAGGCGCAAGTGCTGCCGCTCTATGAGCAGGCCCGCGCCAACGGTCTGATGCCCCAATGCAAGGCATAAGCCTGCGCATGGCGCGCAGCGACGATGCCGCCGCCATGACGGTGATGCAGCGAGCCAGCTGGCTCGCTGCCTATGGCCAGGTGCTCGGTGCTGACCTGCTGGAGCAGCTGGACGTCACCGCCCATCTGCAGATCTGGCAGAGCCGTCTGGCCGAGCCGGGCCCAAGGCCCATGCTGCTTTGTCTCGATGAGGTGGTGATTGGCCTGCTCTACTGGCAACCACAGCAGGAAGCGGGGCAGAGCCATGCCCTGATCCGCGCTTTTTACCTCCATCCCGACCACTGGCGACAAGGTTATGGTAAACGGCTGTGGCAGGCGGTGGCGATGCAGATGCGCCGCGCCGGTTGCCATAGCGTCAAATTGTGGCTGCTTGATGGCAACCACATCGGCGAGGGGTTCTACCTGCGCCGCGGCTTCGTCTTTGATGGCGAGGAGCGCACCCTGATAAGCCTCGGGCAGCCCTGCCTGCAGCGACAAATGAGCCGTTTGCTCTGATCACTCTCCCGTTTTTCGCCTTCGGTCACTTTATTTTTTTTGCGAATTAATACAATGTCCCCCTTGGAACAGAGTTGGATAAACACGGGCTGACAAGGGAGTGCTGGCATGTATTACGGCTTTGATATCGGTGGCACCAAGATCGCCTTCGCGGTCTATGACGGTGCATTGAACCTCTGCCATGAGGAGCGCATGAGCACCCCGGGCAACGATTACGAGGGGTTGCAGCAGTTGATCCGCTCCCGGGTCGAGCAGGCGGATGCCCGCTTCGGCGCACGGGGCTCGGTCGGCATCGGTTTCCCCGGTGTCATCAACAGCCACGATCACAGCATAGTGGCGGCCAATCTGCCCTCCATCAATGGTCGCCATCTGGGCTCAGATCTGGCCGAACTGCTGGAGCGGCCGGTCAAGGTGGATAACGACGCCAACTGCTTCCTCTGGTCCGAAGTGCATCAGGGTGCCGCCGACGGCGCCGGCAGTGCGCTCGGTGTCACCATCGGTACCGGCATCGGCGGCGCTGTTTATCTGGCGGGCAAGCTTATTCAGGGGCGCAACTGGCTGGCTGGCGAGATTGGTCACTACCCCTTGCCCGCGACCATGCTGATGAAGTACCCCGAGTTGCCCCGTCCCCGTTGCGGCTGCGGCCGTCTGGTCTGTTTTGAAACCTATGCCTCCGGCACCGGTCTGGAGCGTCTCTATCATCATTTCCATGGCCAGCGCGCCACGGGTCACCAGATTGTGGGGCGCTTCGAGGCCCATGAACCCCATGCGGTCGAGACGGTCGACTGCTGGCTGGAGATCATGGCCGCTGGGCTTGCCACCGCCATTTCGGTGATTGATCCCGAGGTGGTGGTGTTGGGGGGCGGCCTGAGCGGCCTGCCCGCCCTCTATGAACAGCTGCCGCTGCGTCTGCCCGGTCACTTGCTGCCCGGGGTCGCCCTGCCCGAGATCCGCCAGGCCCGCTTCGGCTGTGCCGGTGGTGTGCGCGGCGCAGCCTTGCTCAATCTATGAGATCAGATGTGGGGTCTGATCTCCCCGAAAAAGGAGTCCTCATGACCCGTCTTGAAATCTGTATCGACAACCTAGAATCCCTCTTCACCGCCCAGCAATCCGGGGCGGATCGCATCGAGCTCTGCTCTGCGCTGGGTCTGGGCGGCCTGACCCCCTCCTATGGCTTTATGCAGCTGGCAGCCCGCCACGCCACAGTGCCGGTTTACGCCATGATCCGCCCGCGCGCCGGGGATTTTTGTTTCAACGACGGCGAGTTCGAGATGATGCTGCAAGATATCGCGGCGGCCCGCGCTGCCGGTCTGCAAGGGGTGGTGGTCGGTTTGCTGGATGAGGAAGGGCGGGTGCCTGCCGCCAAACTCAAACAGCTGGTGGATGCTGCAGGACCGTTGGGGGTCACCTTCCATCGTGCCATCGACCTCTCCTCCGATTGGCGTCTGGATCTGGAGACCATAGTCGCTGCCGGTTGCGAGCGCATTCTGAGCTCGGGCCATGCGCCGACCGCGTTGGCGGGGCTGGAAACCCTGCAGGAGATGCAACAAGCGCTGGCGGGACGTGCCAGCCTGATGCCGGGGGCCGGGGTCAATGCCGACAACGTGCGTACCATCATCGAGTTCACCGGGGTGAGCGAAGTGCATATGTCCGGCATGGGCTGGCGCGGCGGCATGGTGCCGCACGGAGTGAATATGGGCACTTCGGATGATGGTCGGGTCAATATCACCGATGGCGCCAAGGTCGCTGCGGTCAGAGCCTTGCTGGATCGCGGTTAAGCAGATCGCCGCCGTTGGGCGGCGTTCATCCGCATCTTGTGTGAAGTTCCTCCCACTGACGGGGAAATCAGGGGCGCCCCCGGCAGCACCCCGGCCAAAAGTCTGATATTATCCCGCCTCTTTACTACATGGATCTGGAGCAACATCTTAATGTCCCAATACGACTCTATCGAACAGAAGGCCAGCTATGGCATCGGCCGCAACATGGGTGATCAGCTGGCGCAGCAAGCCTTCGCCGGTCTGGATATCCCGGCCCTGCAACAAGGTCTGGCAGATGCCCTGAATGGTCTGGAGTTCGCGGTCAGCCGTGACGATATCAATGATGCCTTCCAGGTGATCACTGCGCGTATGCAAGAAGAGCAGGAAGCTGCCGCCAAGGCCGCCGCCGCTGACGGCGAAGCCTTCCTGGCTGATAACGCCAAGCGCGCTGAAGTGAAGGTGACCGACTCCGGTCTGCAGTACGAAGTGCTGGTAGAAGGCAACGGTGCCGTTCCGGTAGCCGGTCAGTCCGTGCGTGTGCACTACCACGGTACCTTCACCCACGGTGGTGTATTCGACAGCTCCGTTGCTCGCGGCCAGCCGGCTGAATTCCCGGTGACCGGCGTGATCGCTGGCTGGGTTGAAGCGCTGCAGCTGATGCCGGTTGGTTCCAAGTGGAAGCTCTACATCCCCCACGATCTGGCTTACGGTGCCCGTGGCGCGGGCTCCATCCCGCCTTACTCTGCACTGGTATTTGAAGTCGAGCTGCTGGACATCCTGTGATCCTGCTGGCTTGATGCAAACGGCGACCCTCGGGTCGCCGTTTGTTTTTGGGTTATGTGATAGACAGCATTTGTCGCGACCAGCGGGCTGGAAAGGAGAAAAGGGCAGCTCTTTTGCGCTTTTTACTGGTTTTTTCAGAAGCGGGAACAGGCATACTGCGACTCATTAGAGAGGATAAGGAGAACCCGATGAGCAATAAGATGAAGAAAGTTGCGGGGCTTGCTCTGTTGCTGCTGAGCATACCGGCCAGTGCCGATGCAATGCGCTGCAAGAACGCCCTGATCACTGAGGGAGACACCACCGCCGAGATGCTGCTCAAGTGCGGTGAGCCGATGTTGCGTGAAGAGCTCAACCGCAACGAGGAGAACCAGTTTGGCAACATGGTGCAGGTCAAATATGGTGAACGCTGGACCTACAACTTCGGCAAGAACGAGTTCATGCGCTTTGTGACGGTGCGCAGCGGCATCATTACCGATATCGAAAACGGCCCGCGCGGCCAGTAGCCGGCGGGCAAAGCATGGATGCACAACAGACAGTAGGGCAAGACCCTTTGACTCACATGTCCGGCAAGGGGTCGCGGTGACCAAGTTGTCTGACAGCCAGATTGATCTGGCGAGCCAGTCTTAGCCGCTGGCGGCAGGTCAGGCCATGGAGGCTGATCCTGCCCGCGTTGAATTCAAATGTCCCCAGCGACTCGATGGCAAAATAGCCTCGATGAAAGCTCTTGATGTAGCGAGCGATCTGCCGTGGGGATAACTGCTTGAATACCTTCATCACACGGTTCCCTGATTGCCTGGACAGGGCACACTATGGTGTCGGTCGATGACACTGATATGACGGTTTATAAAGATTTGCATGAATCCTTATTTTGCCAGTGAGTTCGGCAAATTGACGGCGTCATCGAAAAAGTTGTGCCATGACAAACCACCGCACCGATATACTGCGGGCTTGAATGGAACAAATAAAAGGGCCTGTGCGTGGAATGGGTTGATGTGGTGGACGGGAACAACCGGGTGATTGGCGTGGCCGAGCGAGCCAAGGTGCGGCGAGAGAATCTCTGCCATCGCGCCAGCTATATTCTGGTGCTCGACGACGCGGATCGGATCCTGGTGCAGCGGCGCACCCTCAGCAAGGATTTCTGCCCCGGCATGCTGGATGCCTGCGCCGGTGGCGTGGTCACCACCGGTGAGGAGATGGAGCGCTCCGCCCGGCGCGAGCTGGCCGAAGAGCTGGGGATTATGGATGTTCCTCTGCAGGGCTTTGGCAGCTTTTATGCGGAAGGGGAGGGCTACCGGGTCTGGGGTGGCCTCTTCAGTTGCCGTTATCAGGGGCCGCTGCAGTTGCAGGCCGAAGAGGTGAGCGCGGTGCACTGGATGAGCTTGGCCGAGATTGCCGAGCGCGCCAGCGAATTTACCCCCGACTCCCTGCTCGCCATCGCCACCTGGCAGGCAAGGCGCTGACCAACTTCATATATCCTCTTCTCCAGAGACAAGACGGGCAGCCTGATGGCTGCCCGTCTGCCTTTGTGCATTTACTTGGCCTGCTACACCAGCTTGAGGCGCCGGTTGGTGCGCCCGCAAGCGCTCGGTTTGGCGAGCCAGTGACCTTGCCAGTCGGTGGCTAGCCGCAGCAGCGGATACTCCAGATCGAGCCTTGTCACCACAAGCTGGCCTGTTTCATCGCCACTCACGGGATTGCCGCTGGCGGGATCGATGATCTCGACGATGCAGCTCTCGTTGACGATAAAGCCCTGACCAGGCTGACTCTCGTAGGCCACCACCCCCACATCCTGCCACACCAGACAGTTGAGGGCCGCAATGCCGTGAATGGCGCGCAGTGGCGCGGTTTCCGGGTGAGTGGCTTCACACAGCAGGGCGCGGCGCAGCGAGTCGCTCGGGATCTCCGCCGCTTCGGCCGCTTCCAGCAGGTCGAGCAGGGTCACCAGCGGGCCGACGTAGCCGGTGGGTTGATAGCGCAGCAGTGCCTCCAGCTGGCGCTGGGTATCGTGGGGGCCGCAGGGTACCACGGGAGCCCCCAGCTGGCGGGCGCCGTTATCGAAGATAAAGGCGGTGGGGCCAGCGTGATAGTCGTGGCCGTTGAACATCACTTCCCCCGCCTTGAAACCGGCGGCAAACAGCGCCCGAGCGGCGCCCCACCAGTCTGCACCCGCATACTCGGGGATGGCCAGCTGGCCCGGACAGGAGAATACCCGCAGCGCCTGACTGGCCGGACGGCCGGTGAGACCGGCAAAGGGGGGATGAGCCTGCTGGGCGGCAAAGAGTTCTTTGCTGTCGAGTAGCGGCAGGGTGGCCAGCTCTGCCAGATCCTCGAGGCGGCACTGGCGATAGGCGCTGGAGTAACCGGCGCAATATTGACTGACATGGGTAAGCTGATGATTGATCTGGTCCAGTTGCTGCTGTTCGCGCATGGCGGGGGGACGAATTTCCAGACCATCGTAATAGTGTTGCATGGGGCCTCCTGGCGCCGTGAAACCAGCTCAAGAGTAGTCTGCCCAAGGGGAAAATGCCTGCCGCTATCCATGGTCAGGATCAGAGCCGCTGTTAGGCGGCATCGTCACTCTGGGATAAACTGGCGACTTCCCATCACGACTCAGGACGAGAAATCATGATTGCTGTAGGACTCCCCCTGCCTGCGGGCGAATTTACCTTTATCACTGCCGAGGGCAAGCAGTTGCGGGATAGTCAGACGCTGTTCGCCGGTAAAAAAGTGGTGCTGTTTGCGGTACCCGGCGCCTTTACTCCCACCTGCTCCAATGCTCATCTGCCGGGTTACGTGGTGCTGGCCGATCAGTTCATGGCCAAAGGGGTGGATGCCATCTGTTGTCTGTCGGTCAACGACGCTTTCGTGATGCGGGCCTGGCAGACGGCCCAGAATGCAGAGGCGATCACCATGCTGGCGGATGGCGACGGCAGCTGGACCCAAGCGCTGGGTCTGGCCAAGGATACCGGCGCCTTTGGCGGCATCCGTGCCCAGCGCTTTGCGTTGATCGCCAACGATGGTGTGGTCGAGCAGCTGTTTGTGGAGGCGCCGGGCAAGTTCGAGGTCTCCGATGCCGCGAGCCTGCTGGCTGCACTGTGAAATGTTAATCACGGTTTGATTTCCCCTTGAAATGGGAGGTGGCACAGCTACACTGGCGCCACTTTCCCATGGTGCCTGCCCGTTTGGGCTGGCGCTTCGTTGCAGATAACAAGAGATGAAGATCCTATGACCCTGGCTTTTGTTGCCCTGATTGCCGGACTGGCGCTGCTGGTCTGGAGTGCTGACAAGTTTGTGGATGGTGCTGCGGCGACCGCCCGTTATGCGGGGATGCCACCGCTGCTGATCGGCATGGTGATCATCGGTTTTGGTACATCGGCCCCTGAGATGGTGGTCTCGGCGCTGGCGGCGTCACAGGGCAATCCCGGGTTGGCGCTTGGTAATGCCTATGGCTCCAACATCACCAATATCGCGCTGATCCTGGGTCTGACGGCACTGATCAGCCCTATCGCGGTGGCCTCTCAGGTGGTGCGCAAGGAGATCCCCATTCTGCTCGGTATTACCCTGCTCTCCGGCGCCCTGCTGATCGATGGTCATCTGGGCCGGATGGATGCGGTCATTCTGGGGGCCGTCTTCGTTGCCCTGATGGGCTGGTCTATCTGGGCTGGCATGAATGGCAAGGGAGATGCGCTGGATACCGAGACCGCCGAGGATATCGAGAGTGAGGGGATGTCCCTCAAGAGCGCCGTTTTCTGGCTGGTGGTCGGGCTGGTGCTGCTGATCGGCGCTTCCCGCCTGTTGGTCTGGGGGGCGGTGACCATCGCTCAGGCACTTGGTATCAGCGATCTGGTGATTGGTCTCACCATAGTCGCGATAGGAACCTCCCTGCCGGAGCTGGCTTCGTCTCTCATCGCCATTCGCAAGAACGAGCATGATCTGGCCCTTGGCAACGTGCTGGGCTCCAACCTGTTCAACACCCTGGCGGTGGTGGGGATCGCGGCGGGTATTCATCCGTTGGATGTGGCGCCGGAAGTGCTCTCCCGCGACTGGAGCATCATGATGGGGTTGACCCTGCTGCTGCTGGTGATGTGTCTGGGCCGCAAGGGGCAGGGCCGCATCAACCGGCTGGAGGGGGGCGTGCTGCTCACCTGCTTCGTTGCCTACACCGGCTGGCTGCTGACCAGTCAGTTTATCTGATAGAGGTTGGTGAAATGAGAGAGGGGGAAGCTCAAGCTTCCCCCTCTTGTTTTTGCCCAGTGAACCTGTTGGCGAGCGGTGTGCTCAGGCTACTGCCACCAGCTTCTGCCCTTTCTGGCTGCTGTCCAGAATGAGGATGCTGGCTTTGGGAAAGAAGTTGAAGGTGGAGGCGGAGGCCCAGGTGTAGGCGCCCATCACCTTGCCAACCACCAACTCGCCGATAGCCAGATCCGGCAGCATGATGCCATCGCGGATCACATCCACGCTGTCGCAGGTCGGGCCGGAGAGCACCGAGTTGTGCTGCTCGCCGCTGGCATAAGGCGTGCTCACCGGATAGGTGACGTGGTCATAGAGCTGGCCGTTGTAGCTGCCGTAGAGACCGTCATCCAGGTAATACCAGATCTTGTCGCCGCGGTGCGCCTTGCCCATCACGCTGGATACCGAAGTCATGGCCGGTGCGCTGATAAAGCGGCCCGGTTCGGCAATCTTCTGCACGGTAGCGGGCAGCTTGGCCAGCGATTCGCGGATCGGCGCGCAGAAGCCGTCGATATCGAACTCGCCCCCCTCATAATCGACCGGGAAACCGCCGCCGATATCCAGCACCCAGGGCTTGAGCCCGAGCGCCCAGGCCTGCTCCATGATCTCGCGGCAGGCGTCGATAGCCTGCACATGGCGACGGGCATGAGGTACTTGGGAGCCGACGTGGAACGACAGCCCCATCACCTTGATCCCCTTGGCGTGTGCCAGTTGCAGCAGCGGCAGCGCCTGCTCCGGGGTGCAGCCAAACTTCTTGGAGAGATCGACCTTGGTCTCGGGGTTGGGGAAGCTGACCCGCAGCAGCAGTTTCACTTCGTCCTTGTAGGGAATGAACTTTTCCAGCTCCAGCGGGTTGTCGTAGACAAACACAGTGCAGCCGAACTCCAGCGCGTAACGGATATCGCTGTCGCGCTTGATGGGATGGGTATGAATGCAACGTCCCGGGCGAACCCCCTGACTGCGCACCAGATCCACTTCGCCGTTGGTGGCCAGATCGAAACAGGCCCCCTCTTCCTTCAAGACAGAGACCACCGCCTCATGGGGCAGGGGTTTGAGTGCATAGTGCAATCGTACATCGGGCAGGGCGGCGGCCAGGGCCCGATACTGTTTGCGGACGGCTGCCTTGTCGAGCAGCAGCAGGGGGGAGCCGAATTGTTCAACCAGCTGACGGTAATCTTGTGCGACCACATCTTTTGCAACCAGGGTCTCGTTCATTCTCTTTTGGTCATCCTTAGGGGGCGTGATATGCCCAAGCCATATGCGATTGAACCGGCGACGGCCGGGTCAGGCGAGCGGTCCGGTGGGACCAACCGAACACAGTGCATAAATTGATGGCAAAGTGCTTGGTTATGCAGCGGATTATCGGCTTATTGATTCTGTGTGCAAGCATTTTGATTGGATATGTCGGCAAGATTTTCTTGGCGAAACGAGAGGGATCACTGTTCTCTATCCGCCATTTTTCCCGTTTGGGCCACATTTGATCCGTGGGAGCCTAACTTGTTGATAGTTAACTAACATTTAACATTCTTGCTGCGATTCTTGTGGTCACTAAAAAAATATAAATGGGGGCGGCCAAGTGCGAGACAGCTCACATTTTTTGGATTAACATGCCGACTTCCTAATCCAAACTAGTTCGGATGAAGGTAGCAGGAGAGCGATGGGCAACCATCCACCGAAGAAGTGAATCTTTCAGGTACCGGGCAACCGGTGTGGACTGCTACTGGACGATACTCTGGAGAGACCCGTTAAATCGGGCGCCGAAGGAGCAAGGCACCATGACTACCCGCAAGGGCAGGCTGGCGCCGGAAACTCTCAGGCAAAAGGACAGAGGGGATGGGATGGTTGTACCTGGGCTTGGCCCGCATCCGATCGCCTCTGGCCGATCGCGACACCTATGGGAAGATCATCCTTCTCCTCCTTAATTTTTGTTTCTTAAGGAGGATGCATGTCATCAATTCAATCGGCGTTAACCGCCATCGATAGCTTTATCTGGGGGCCGCCCCTGCTGATCCTGCTGGTCGGGACCGGTATCTATCTCACCCTGCGTCTGGGTCTGCTTCAGGTGGTGCGCTTGCCGCTCGCTCTGCGGCTGGTTTTTGGTCGTGATCAGGGGCAGGGCAAGCAGGGGGATGTCTCCAGCTTCGGCGCCCTCTGTACCGCCCTCTCTGCCACCATAGGTACCGGCAACATCGTCGGGGTGGCCACCGCCATCAAGCTCGGCGGCCCCGGTGCCCTGTTCTGGATGTGGATGGCGGCACTGTTCGGCATGGCCACCAAGTATGCCGAGTGCCTGCTGGCGGTCAAATACCGCGAGCAGGATGCCAACGGCCAGATGGCTGGCGGCCCCATGTACTATCTGGAGAAGGGGCTCGGTTCCAAACCGCTCGCCAAGCTGTTTGCCCTGTTTGGCATCGGCGTCGCCTTCTTCGGCATCGGTACCTTCCCGCAGGTCAATGCCATCTCCGACGCCATGAGCCTCTCCTTCTCGGTGCCCCGTGAAGCGACCGCCGTGGTGCTGACCCTGATCGTGGCGCTGGTGACCCTGGGAGGGATCAAGTCCATCTCCAGCGTGTCGAGCAAGGTGGTGCCCTTCATGGCCATCTTCTACATCGTCGCCTGTCTGGGCGTGCTGGTGAATAACGCCAGCGCCTTGCCCGATGCCGTCATGCTGGTGATCGAGAGTGCCTTCACCGGCCATGCGGCGACCGGCGGCTTCGTCGGTGCCAGCATCATGCTGGCCATTCAGTCCGGGGTGGCGCGCGGGGTCTTCTCCAACGAGTCGGGGCTGGGGTCGGCCCCCATCGCGGCGGCGGCGGCCAAAACCGATTCGTGCGTGGAGCAGGGGCTGGTCTCCATGACAGGTACCTTCATCGACACCATCATCATCTGCACCATGACCGGCCTGACCCTGGTGGTGACCGGCGTGTGGAGCGGCGATGCAAGCGGCGCGGCCATGACCAGTCTGGCCTTTGCCCAGGGGCTCGATGCTCATGTCGGCCAGTATCTGGTGAGCATTGGCCTGCTGTTCTTCGCCTTTACCACCATCCTTGGCTGGAACTACTACGGCGAGCGCTGCACCGAGTATCTGTTCGGGGTTAAGGCAATCAAGCCCTATCGTCTGGTCTATCTGGCGCTGGTGGCGAGCGGTGCTTTCCTCCATCTGGACATGATTTGGCTGCTGGCCGATATCGTTAACGGCCTGATGGCGGTGCCCAACCTCATCGGCCTGATTGGCCTGCGCCATGTGGTGATCGCCGAGACCCGCGCCTATTTTAGCCGCGATCTGGATAGCGAAGCTGAACCGGAGCCGCAGACGGCTTGAGCGCCTCAGCTCGTTTCACGCTTCCCTTGAAAAGAACAAGTCACGACTTCGGTCGTGGCTTTTTTGTGCGCTGTGTCTAAGGATAGGTACTTTCCCTCTCCCTTCGGGATAAGGTCAGGATGAGGGGGATAGCCCCTCGCTCAGCAGGCTATCCAGACGTGCTCGCACTTTCTCTACCAGCGCCTGATCGCTACCGTGCCAGCCGATGCAGCTTGCCAGCGTGGTGGAGGTTCCCGTCATAAAACGCAGTTCCCCGCCCGCCAGCTCGTAGAAGCGGCTTGCCATCCTGGTTCCCTCATCCACATCACCCGCCACCAGCAGCATGGCTTGCGCCAGCACGGCGCCCTGGTGATCCTGCCCTGGCGCCAGCCAGCGCTGGGCGGTACCGGTGATCTTGCGTCCCCCGATCACCAGATTGTACTGACCATCGCAAAAGGATCCGGGCACGAAGTCATAGCTTCCCTCAAGGCCGTACTCCGCCAACAGGGTCAGCAGCGGCGCCCCCAGCAGCCGGTAGTAGTGGGCGAGATCTGTGGTGGTGCGGGGCAGCAGCAGGGATAGGTTGAGGATCCCCGCCCCGTGGGGCACGGCGGTACCGCCACTGTCGCGCACATGCACCGGCCAGCCTTCGTCTGCCAGCTGTTTGCAGGCGGCTTCGTAATGGGGGAGGCGGGTATCCTTGCGAGTGACAATCAGGCATTGGGGCGCCTGCCAGAGGTGAGCGCGGGGCTGGCCGTCATGGGCACAGTCGCGCAGCCAGCGCTGCTCTTGCGCCAGTATTTGTGCGGGTGAAGCGGTATCGGGGAGGGGAGAGAGCAGGCGATAGGGCATGGCGGCATCCTCAAAAAAGGCTGCCCAGCACACTACCCGTGGCGACTGGCAAGGTAAAGCCCCGCAGTGCGGGGCTTGGGTTGGCTATCGGTGGACGATGTCTCAGGAGTGACGCGCTTCGCGCTTGGGCAGCAGCAGGTTGAGCACGATGGCGGTAATGCCACCGGTGGCGACGCCGTAGGAGAGCACGCTCTTGGCCAGCTCCGGCAGGTGTTGCAGCACTTCCGGCACCTGCGCGACCCCCAGCCCCATGGCCAGCGACACCGCCAGGATCATCAGGGCGCGGCGATCCAGCTCCTCGCGGGCAATGATGCGCACGCCAGCGGCGGCGATGGTGCCGAACATCACGATGGTGGCACCCCCCAGCACGGGCTCGGGGATCTGCTGTACCAGACTGGCGACCGCCGGGAACAGGCCGAGCAGGGCCAGCATGGCGGCGATAAAGAGCCCGACATGGCGGCTGGCGACGCCGGTCAGCTGAATGACGCCGTTATTCTGGGCGAAGGTGGACATGGGGAAGGTGGAGAAAACTGCCGCCAGCATGGAGTTGGCACCATCGGCCAGCACGCCGCCTTTGATCCGCTCCATATAGACAGGCCCTTCCAGTGGCTCGCCGGAGATATCCGAGGTGGCGGTCATGTCGCCGATCGCTTCGAGCGCCGTCACCACGAAGATGATGGCGAGCGGCACGAACAGCTGCCAGTCAAAGCCGAGACCGTAGTGGAGCGGAATGGGCACCATCACCAGCGGGCCGTCGAAGGTGGGGGCGCTCACTTTGCCCAACAGCAGGGCCACGGCATAGCCCGCCAGCATGGCGATCATGATGGCGGAGAGACGCAGCCAGGGGTTGCGACTGCGTTGCAGCAACACGATCAGGCCGAGCACCAGCAGTGAGAGGAAGAGGTTGGTGTGACTGGCGAAGCTGCCATCAGAGAGGGCTGCATAGCCGCCGCCCATGCTGATCAGGCCCACTTTGATCAGGGTCAGGCCGATCAGCAGCACCACTATGCCGGTGACCAGCGGGGTGATGATCCGTTTCACCAGATGGAGGAAGCGGCTCATCACCACGATAGTGAGTGCGGCAACCATCATGGTGCCAAACAATGTGCCCAACAGATCCTCGGTGGGCATGGCGGCCTGCTTGAGGGCGAGACCTGAGGCGATGATGGGGCCGAGGAAGTTGAAGCTGGTGCCCTGTACCGAGAGCAGGCCGGAACCGATGGGGCCGAAGCGACGGGTTTGAATGAAGGAGGCGATGCCGGACATGACCAGCGACATGGAGACGATATAACGGGTGTCGGCGGCAGGGAGGCCGAGGGCATTAGCGATAATCAGGGGCGGGGTAATGATGGCGACAAACATGGCGAGCATATGCTGCAGGGCGGCGAACAGCGTCTGGGGCAGAGGCGGGACATCCTCTATGCCATAGACCAGTTCGCTATGGGCTCGCCTGGGTGGATGTGCCTCTCGATTGGCGCGTGTGACAGCAGCCTGTTCCATAAGTACCTCGAATTGTGTGGGGAGGGGGAGAAAATTGGGCGCTATTGTAGTGATTGAAATGAGGCTGACCAGCGCTAATTATGCAAAAAAAGGTTTATTTTTTGATGGGTTGAAACGTTTGCGCGCTGCGATTATCATCTGTCGGTTTGTGTGACCGACCTCTCCTTTTTATTCTCCCCGCTAATGACATTTTTACCACTTTGTAGGTGTAGAATGAGCCCTCAGTATTCATCGTGGAGACTCTGGATGCTCAAGTTGTCAGAGTTCTGGAGTGCGAGGGTTCACTCCGAAGACTTTACTCGTACTCGCATGGGGTTTATGACGGTGCGTTTGCGCCTGCTGACCTGCTTGCTGATGCTCGGATTGCCCGCCTGGGCCGTGGTGGATTGGTTGACCTTGCCCGCCGTTCATTTCGAGCAGCTGTTTCAGGCCAGGATCTTCTGCACCCTGGCGCTCTCGCCACTTATTCCGCTCTCGTACCTCATCCACTTCAAGCGGGAACGGATGAAGCTGGCCCTTGGCTACCTGATGGCCGTGATGATGCTCTTCTCCCTCTTTTGCCTGAACAGCTTTGGCGCCGGACAGGAGTTGCAGGCGGGTTATGCGGCCTTTCCCTATCTGCTGATCACCCTGTTTGCCATCTTCCCCATCCCCCTCTCCCTCGGCTTGCAACTGGCAGGCGTGGTACTGGTGACCATGCTGCTGGGCCACTGGCTGCTGGTGGGACAGAGCATCTGGAGTCAGGCCACTCTGAATCAGGTGTGGGTGCTCGGCATGTTTACCATGGCCAGTTGCTGGGTGCAGTGTGGCCAACTCAACATGCTGCTGCGGCTCTATCGGGAATCGACCACCGATGAGCTGACCGGCATGATGAACCGCCGCCTGCTGATGAAGCAGTTGGAGCAGGCCAGAATCCGGCTGCAACTCAAGAAGAAGCCCTTTGCGGTGATGCTGCTGGATCTCGATCGCTTCAAGCGGATCAACGATATCTACGGCCATCTGGCGGGGGATGCGGTGCTCAAGGAGGTGGCTACCACCCTGGGGGAGCAGCTGGAGCCTGACATGGTGCTGGGGCGTTATGGTGGTGAAGAGTTTGCCATCCTGATGCACAACTGCGCCGATCCGGCACTGGCGAGCAAAATGGCCGAGCGGCTGCGCATTGCCGTCGAGGCGCGTCTGGTGAAGAGCCCCACCTCGGACGAATTGCTGGAGGTGACGGTGAGTATCGGGATTGCCATGGCTCGTTCCGATGACACCATCGACATTCTGATCAACCGTGCCGACGAGTGTCTCTATCAGGCCAAGATGGCGGGACGCAACTGCGTGGTGGTCGAGGGGCAGAACCGCGCAAAAACAGATGCCGCCTGAGGGCGGCATCCTGTTGGCAATGAGCTGGCGAGATCAGGCCAGCTTGTACTTGCCGGAGAGCTGCTGGGCCAGCAGCTTGAACATGTTGAAGACCGCCATGGTCTTGCCGGTCGGGGTGCCATCTTCGGCCAGGAAATACTCCCCCTTGAACACCAGAATATCCCCCTTCTGCTCCACCGAATCGGCGCGCATACCGTGGATGAAGTCTTCATGCTCTTTGATGATCTTGTTGGCCATCTCAAGCAGGGCCGTCTCGGTGATCAGCTCTTTCTGTGGTTGCATGCTCGTCTCCTTAAACGACTACTGGACAGGGAAACCGTGGATCCCTGCCTCTGATTGAAGAGGCGCCCAGCATACTGCAAACAGGGTTTTTCTGTCATTGATATGACCCCGATTTGTGGCTGTTTATCCGATCACCAGATTCTTCAACCAGCAGCGCTGGCGAATACGGCGTTGCACCAGCAGCACCTTGCTGAGCTCCTCCAGCAGTACCACCGCTACCACCAAGGAGAGGGGCCAGCCGAGCAAAGTGACCGCCACCCAGGCGAGCGGGATGCCGATGCACCACATGCCGACGATGTCGATGAAGATGCTGTAGTTCACATCGCCGCCAGAGCGCAGTACCCCGATGATCCCCACCATGTTGAACACCTTGAGCAGCATCCCGAGGCACATGATGCCGAGCACCTGTCCCGCTTCCATCATCAGCTCGGGGGGCAGGTTGCCGACCCACTGCAGCAGGTTGGCTTGCAGCAGCCAGACGATGATCCCCACCAGTAGCGCGCCAATCGGTGCCAGTAGCAGGAATAGCTGGGAGTGCTGCCAGGCGACCTCGTACTCCTCGGCCCCGAGCCGATGACCGAGCAGGGTGGAGCAGGCCACCGCCAGTCCGAAGAAGAGGGAGATAAGGATGCTCTCTAGGGTGCCGAGTGTGGTCATGATGGCCAGCGAATCGGTGCCAAGATGGGCATAGAGAAAGCCGTAAATCAGCATGCCGAAGGCCCAGAGGCCGTCATGGAACAGCAGCGGCAGGGCGATCAGGGTAAAGCGCACCACCTCCTTACGCTTGAAGGCGGCCAGCCAGTCTGGTGCGCGCGGGATCAGGCGCGCCTCATAACGCTTTACGTAGAGCAGCAGCAGGGCTGTCTGCAGCAGCCGGGAAATGGTGGTGCCCCAGGCCGAACCGGCGACCCCCATCGCCTCGAAGCCGAAGTGACCGAAGATGAGGGCGTAGTTGAGGATGACGTTGGCGATGATGGCGATAATGCCGATGCGAGTCGGCGCGGCGGCATTGCCGACCGAGCGCAGGGCTGACTCCAGCGGCACCACGATGGCGGTACAGAGGATGGTGGCGCCGGTGATCATCAAGAATTGATCCGCCAGTGCCCGCAGTGCCGGATCCTGACTGGCAAAACCCAGCACGCTGCCCGGTGATAACACATAGATGAAGGCAAAGGGCAGGGTGACCAGCAGGGCGCCCACTATGGCCAGCGCTAGGGAGCGGCGCACCCCGGCCATCTCCCCGCGCCCGAAGTATTGTGCTGCCAATACCGAGACCCCGCCCGCGAGGCCCGCTATCACCAGCAGATTGAAAAAGAAGACCCGGTTACCCAAGCCGACCGCCGCCACAGCCGTGGTGCCAAGCTGACTCACCATCATGATATCGATGAGGCCGAGCAGGGAGAACATCATGGATTGCAGCGAGACAGGCAGAGCCAGCCGCCACAATCGGGTCATGAACTCGCGATCGGTGGTTTGTTTTAAAATCGCTTGCCAATAATTCATAGTTGTTAACCGGGTATGAGAAAAGCAAGGTTTGTCATGGGTATGATAGGGGCTGACGAGGCTCTTCTCACTGTGAGTAGCTCTCGATTTTCTTGTGTAAAACTATCCTGTTGAGGTGTTATGCCATTTGCCAGCGAGTGTCTGGAGATAGCGCCAGCCTGTGAAGAGCAGATGCTGGGACGTGAAGGGCTGCCCCTGCTCGGCGAGGCGGGGATCTTCCTGACCGGCCTCTCCCGGGTGCGAGATCACTACCTCATCCGTCGCAATCGCCCCGAGTTTCACATCCTGATGGTGAGTCACGATGAGGGTGGCGCGCTGCTCACCGACGAGGGTGAGCAAGCCATTCCGGCCGGATCGCTGATTTTCCTGCCGGCCGCCGTGCCCGGTGGGCTCAAGCTGATTGGCGAAAGCTGGCAGATCAGCTGGATTTTGCTCGATGACGTGCCGCGCTGGCAGTATCTGCACCGCCTTGGGCACCGTATCTGGCAAGGGGATGGCGGCGATCAGCTCTACCATCTGCTCAGCCTGATGCAGGGGGAGGGGGTTCGCTCCCCGCTTCAACCTCAACTGCTCAGCCTGTTGCTGGCGCTGCTGGAGCGGACCCTGCAAGGGGAGGTACGCGGTACCCCTGAACTTAGATTGCAGGCACTGTTTCGCCGGGTGGAGGCGCGCCTGGACGAACCCTGGAGTGTCGCCCTGCTGGCCCGACAGATGGCCTGCTCGGTGCCCCATCTGCATCGCCTCTGCCAGCAAGCGTTCGGTATGGGGCCGATGGCAAGGGTGACCGAGCTCAGAATGAACAAGGCGCGCCAGCTGCTGCTCTATACCAACTGGCCACTTGGCGAGCTGGCGGCCCGGGTCGGTTATAGCGATGGGGCCAACTTTGCCAACCGCTTTCGTCGTCTGACTGGTCAGACCCCCGGCGCCTTTCGTCGACTGGGTCGCAAACCTTTTGCAACGGATGTGCAAACTCTTTGAAATTAATGAGACAAGCCCCTAGGATCGGCGGGTCCCTGCGTCTAGCTAACCGTTTAGGTACCAAGATCCATGTTTGAAGATAATAACCAGAAACGTCCTCTCTACATTCCCTACGCCGGTCCCGCCCTGCTGGAGACCCCTTTGCTCAACAAGGGCAGCGCCTTCACCAGCGAAGAGCGCAGCAACTTCAACCTCGAAGGTCTGTTGCCCCAGAATATCGAGACCATCGAAGAGCAGGCCGAGCGTGCCTATCGCCAGTTCATGGCGTTTGGCAACGACATGGACAAGCACATCTACCTGCGTAACATCCAGGATACCAACGAGACACTGTTCTACCGTCTGCTGCACAACCACCTGACCGAGATGCTGCCCATCATCTACACCCCGACCGTCGGTAAGGCATGCGAAGAGTTTTCCAACATCTATCGCCGCGCCCGTGGCCTGTTTATCTCCTATCCGGACAAGGACAGGATCGATGACATGCTGCAAAATGCCACCAAGCAGAACGTCAAGGTGATCGTGGTGACCGATGGCGAGCGGATCCTGGGTCTGGGTGACCAGGGTATCGGCGGCATGGGCATTCCCATCGGCAAGCTCTCCCTCTACACCGCCTGTGGTGGCATCTCGCCTGCCTACTGCCTGCCTGTGGTGCTGGATGTCGGCACCAACAACCAGCAACTGCTGAATGACCCCTTCTATATGGGGTGGCGCAATCCGCGTATCTCGGGGGATGAGTACGCCGAGTTTGTCGATGCCTTCATTCAGGCGGTCAAGCGCCGCTGGCCCGACATCCTGCTGCAGTTCGAGGATTTCGCCCAGAACAACGCCATGCCGCTGCTCAACCGCTACAAGAACGAGCTCTGCTGCTTCAACGACGATATTCAGGGTACGGCTGCCGTGACCTTGGGCAGCCTGATCGCCGCCTGCAAGGCCTCCGGCGCCAAGCTCTCCGAGAAGCGGGTTGCCTTCCTCGGTGCGGGCAGCGCCGGTTGCGGCATCGCCGAGCAGATCGTGGCGCAGATGAAGGCCGAGGGGCTGACCGATGCCCAGGCCCGCAGCCGGGTCTTTATGGTGGACCGCTTCGGTCTTATCACCGACAAGATCCCCAACCAGCTCGACTTCCAGCGCCGTCTCTCCCAACCGGTGGAGCGCATCGCCGACTGGCCGGTGGGGGACAATATCTCCCTGCTGGAGGTGATGGAGCACGGTCGCCCGGATATCCTGATCGGGGTCTCCGGTCAGCCGGGGCTGTTCACCGAAGAGGTGGTCAAGACCATGCACAAGCACTGTGCCCGTCCCATCATCTTCCCGCTCTCCAACCCCACCTCCCGGGTCGAGGCGACGCCGGCAGACCTTATCCGCTGGACCGACGGTCAGGCGCTGGTGGCCACCGGCAGCCCGTTCGCACCGGTGGAGCACAAGGGCAAGCGCTACGTCATCGCCCAGTGCAACAACTCCTTCATCTTCCCGGGGATCGGCCTTGGCGTCATCGCCTCCGGCGCCACCCGGGTGACCGACGCCATGCTGATGTCGGCCAGCCGCGCGCTGGCGGAGTGTTCGCCGCTGGTGAAAGGGGAGGAGGGTTCTCTGCTGCCGGATCTGGCGGATATCCATCAGGTCTCCCGCTACATCGCCAAGATGGTGGCCAAGACCGCCATGCTGCAGGGCAAGGCGGTGCAGACCCCGGACGAGGTGATCGATCAGGCCATCGACGCCAACTTCTGGCATCCGGAGTATCGCCGCTACCGTCGCACTTCGTTCTGATTTCTGCGCAAAGACGCAAAGCAAAAGGGATGCCTCGGCATCCCTTTTTACTGCACGTCTGACATGGTTATCGCCTCAAGATCAACTACTCGCTGCCGCCCTGTACGCCGGTGACACGTACCTCTACCCGGCGATCCGGCCCAAGGCAGTCGATGAGCGCCGCCTTCGCCTTGATGGCATCACACTGGTTGCCGGTGACCGGATTACTCGCGCCATTGCCCTGGATGCTCACCTTGTCGGCAGGCAATCCCTTGCTGATCAGAAAGTCGGCAACGGTTTGGGCCCGAGCTTCTGACAACCTCTGATTGTTGGTATCCGAGCCGATGCGGTCGGTATACCCCATCACCACCGCACTGCCATCCTTGGGCTGCACGTCGACGATCTGCTGGTAGAGATCGTCCAGCGCACTCATCCCCTCCTGTTTGAGGTCCGCTTTGCCAAAGGCGAACAGCACATCGGAACTGAGGTTGAAGGTCTGATCCACCACTTCCGGTTCGGCCGGTGGCGGGGGAACCACGACCGGGGCGGGCGTGGGGGCTGCTTCTTTGGGTTGGCTGCGGTTCGGGTGGATCACCAGCTCCAGCGTGGCGGTGCTGATGTCGCTGACCCAGCGCTGGGTGCCGCTGTTGGCTTTGCCGTTATCCGGATCATCGCCAACGCGCACTATGTAACGGTAGCGTGCCTGCAGATCGACCCAGTCATGGAGCCGGGCCGTCACTCCCAGACCCGCCAGCGGCGCTAGGTTGTCGTCCCCGCCATTGACCGACTCGACGTGGTAGATATAGCCACCACCCTCGGCAAAGAGCGAGAACATCTCGCTGAGAGGCAGGCGGCCAATGACTGACAGCGTGGCTCCCTTGCTGTTGAAGTCATGGCCGCTGATATCCCAGTCACCGGTGGAGAGATAGCCAATCTCTGTCCCCAGATTTTCCGTGAAGTTGTAGCCGCCAAACAGGGAGAGCGCAGTCGCATCCTTGCCGACATCCTGACTGAAATCATTCAGATTGTGGGCAATGGCCCAGCCACCGCCAACCCCGGCATACCAGTCGTGAACCGGTTCCGCTTGTGCGCCTGTGCTCGCCAATGCCAGTGCAATCCACACAGGTTTTACTCTTATGTTCATCGCGTATCCTCGTCGATGTTTGGTGTAGTGAGGTTGCCTGCTGGTCAAACCCCACACTTATGTATAGGTGACGGGCTGTTTTTAACCACCAAAGAGGTATGGGGGGCGACACGCCGTGAACCATGGATGCGAGACGGGAAGTGGAAGAGCAAAAGAGGGTTACAAGGTGGGCGAATAAGCGGCAAGAAAAAGGAGGCCAGGTGGCCTCCTTGTTATGTCGGACTGCAGGATTACTGTTGTACTTGCTGCACGCCGGTGACGCGTACTTCTACACGGCGATCCGGTGCCAGGCAGGAGATCAGCTGAGCCTTGCCCTTGACGCTGTTGCACTGGGTACCGGTGACCGGATTGGCTTCACCGCGACCTTCGATGGCAACTTTGCCAGCCGGCAGACCTTTGCCAACCAGGAAGTCGGCTACGGTACGGGCACGCGCTTCGGAGAGTTTCAGGTTGTAGGCGTCAGAGCCGATACGGTCGGTGTAACCGACGACCACGGCGCTGCCATCTTTCGGCTGAACATCAACGATCTGCTGATACAGCGTATTCAGCGCTGCGACACCTTCTGGCTTGAGGGTGGATTTGCCAAAGGCAAACAGCACGTCAGAGCTCAGGGCGAAGTTCTTGTCGACCAGTACCGGCTCGGGAACCGGCTCAGGCGCAGGGGCGGCAACCGGGGCAACATAAGAGGTGCGATTCGGGTGCATCACCAGCTCCAGGGTCGCGACGCTCATGTCGCTCTCCCAGGTTTTCTGCTCGTCACCCAGATTCCACAGATAGCGGTAGCGTGCTTGCACATCGATAAGGTCGGAGAGCTTGGCAGTCAGACCCAGACCCGCCAGCGGCGCAGTGCCGTTGTCGCTGTTGCCATTGCCGTTGACGTGGTTGAAGTAGGCACCACCTTCAGCAAACACCGAGAAGATGTCGCCCAGCGGCAGGCGGGCGATACCGGAGAGGGTGGCACCCTGGGTTTTGAAATCGGCACCGTCCACGCCCGCTTTACCGGCGTAGAGGTAGCCCAGTTCCGCTGCGTAGTAGTCGTTGAAGTTGTAACCGCCGAACAGGCTCAGTGCAGTGGCGTCTTTGTCAGTGTCTTTGCCAAAATCATCCAGACCGTGGGCATATGCCCAACCTGCACCAACACCGGTGTACCAGTCATCGGCAGCCTGAGCTGTGGTGCCTGCGGCGGCGAGCGCCAGTGCAATCAGGGTAGGAGCCATTTTGAGTTTCATCGGTTTATCCTCGTTGTGTTAGCCCATGTCGGGCAATGCACTTGTTTTTATTGCTGCGAAAAATCGCCAGCAAAGTGGATAGCGAAGGCTTTGGACTCTCATGATGCATTGGCGTCATGGACAACAGACCGGACAAGAAGCGCTTTTTAGTGCTTATCCAATACCTTACAGGCGCAACTACTTTATGCTTTCGAGACGAGGCAGGCAAGGGCAGGGAGGCGGGAGTGAGGGATGCAAGCGAGAACGAGACAAACAAAAAGGGATGCCGCAGCATCCCTTTTTTTCGCACTATCTGAACGAGGTCAGATTATTGCTGAACTTCTTGTACGCCAGATACGCGAACTTCTACGCGACGATCCGGAGCCAGGCAGGAGATCAGTTGAGCTTTAGCAGTTACGCCGTTGCACTTGGTGCCGGTAACCGGGTTGGCTTCGCCACGACCTTCAATGGCAACTTTGCTGGCAGCCATACCTTTGCTTACCAGGAAGTTGGCAACGGTGCGGGCACGGGCTTCAGACAGCTTCTGGTTGTAAGCGTCGGAACCGATACGGTCGGTGTAACCAACAACAACAGCGTTGCCATCTTTCGGCTGGAACTCAACGATTTGCTGATACAGACCGTTCAGGGCTGCAACGCCTTCCGGCTTCAGGGTGTCTTTGCCGAAGGAAAACAGCACGTCTGAGTTCAGGGCGAAGTTCTTCTCTACCACTTGCGGAGCAGGAGCCGGAGCTTCTTCAACTACCGGAGCAGCTACCGGAGCTACGTAGGAAGTACGGAACGGGTGGTATACCGCTTCCAGAGTAGCGATGCTCTGGTTGGCTTTGTAACGCTCACCGTTGGCGTGCAGGTCAGCCACGTCCCACATGTAGCGGTAGCGAGCTTGCAGATCCAGCGCGTCATTTACCTTGTAAGTCACACCAGCACCGGCCAGCGGGGAAACTTTAGTGTCGCTGGTGCCCAGACCATCGGTGTGACCCCAGTAGGCGCCGCCTTCAGCGAACAGGGAGAAGTCGTTGCCAACCGGCATACGGGCGATACCGGACAGGGTGGCACCCTGGCTCTCGTAACGGTTGCCGTCGGTGTTGCCACGACCGGTGTACTGGTAGCCCAGTTCGGTACCGAAGTTCTCGGTGAAGTTGTAACCCATGAAGGCGTTGGCAGCAGCCGCGTCTTCCTGGCCTACATTGGTGCTTTCCAGCTTGTTCAGGCCGTTGAAGTGAGTAGCACCGACACCGGCACCGAAGTAGATGTCGTCAGCGGCGTGAGCAGCGGTAGCACCCAGAGCAGCCATGGCGATGGCGATCATGGAAGGAGCCATTTTCATCATAAAAAAATCCTCGTTGAGATCGCACGTTATTCACGTGCTTCACACTTTGTAATTTATGTAAGCTGCAGGCTCCGCCGTACGGCTGGCGTCGAGTCTGGCAGATGACCCGGTATAACCGGGTTGCACACTCTCCTGGTGTGTCGAGTGCGCTGGCATGGCACGCAATGCGTGAGAAACCACTGCCAGGCAACTGATGTCATTCCGATGACGAGGCGCACTCTATGCCGATTTTAAAACATGATCAAGCTCACAAATGAGCCTTGTGGCAAATTGTGTCGTGCCCTTAACTGGCTGTTTATTTTGATTAATTAGTGATCCAGATAGGCCCTGTGCAGTTTCTTCTCCAGCTTCATATAAGCCTGAACCCAGTCGCTATGCGGGCTGGCAGGATTCGCTCTGGCGGCAAAGACCGCAAGGTAATCTGCCTGGGTTGCGCTCTGCAGCAGGGGGGTAAATGTCATCAAGAAATGTCGGGCCAGATAGGGGTCAAGGGGCCAGATGTTGAGGATGGCGCGAGCCACAGGCTGAACCGCAGCTGAACAGATGAAGTGGCGATGTCCCGCCTCCAGCCAGTCGGCCATCTCGCACATGCCCGATTCGGGTACCAGACCACCATCACCCGGGGTGGTTGCCAGAGCAATTGCCTGACCATTTACCGTGACTAGCTGCTCATTGTTATGCAGGGTGCCGTCATGGCTGCGCAAGGCCAGGTCCGGGCATGCCTGTTCAAGAAACAGGCTGCAGCTCTCCGGCAGGGCTGCCAGCAGTTCGCTGGCGTGGCTGGACATCAAGGCCGGAAGCCAGAATGCTTCGGCGCGATATTGTTCACCTTGCAGGCGCTGTTGTGCCAGTTCTTCTGTGCTGGATACGGGGTGCAGGCGAGAGATAATGCCGGGAAACGCCATACTTATTCCTCTTAATGGGTATCCGGCGGATTATACGAGTTATTGGGGGGGCCACAATAAAGGTTTCTTTTCGAGACTGTTTACCTGAGGCGGCTGAGCGATTACCATCCCCCCTTGAAGGCAAGGGTTGTCGCCGAAAGGCGCTCATAAGATAGAGGCTCGACCATAACGAGTCCGAACAAAACTGATACACTTGACTACGAGTCGTCGCGAAAAATAAAAGGCGGAGTAAATCCGCCAAACGGAGTATGGAACATTATGAATTCAAATATCGTCACTGTTGGCAAGAAGATCCGTCAGATCCGTGAAGCGGTCGGTTTGAGCCGTCCGAAGTTTGCAGATTTGCTGGGTGTTCCTCCCACCACGCTGAAAAACTACGAGCTGGGTTACCGTGAAGTTGGGGGCGCCTTCCTGGTTGCCCTGGCGCACCACCCGGATCTGCACAAGTTCACCCTCTGGCTGCTGGCAGACAAGAAAGTCGCCGAAATCGGCCAGATTGGCCCGGATGACCTCGCCAAGGCGTGATCATCGATGTGAATAGAAATGCCGCCTTCGGGCGGTATTTTTTTGGGTTGCCGATCGATATTTTGATCTAACACGCTTTGAATTATCCATGCAGGCCAACGAGAATAAGCGGCCCCGAAAAGTGGGCCCCTGGTGGTATCTGGCCACCTGAACACTATTACATTCAGGATGATATGAGCAATCGTATGGAGTATGGGTATGAGCAGTAATGAGTTGGATAAACGTTATGGCCTGATGACTGCCATTGCGATGGTGGTCGGCGTGGTGATCGGCTCCGGTGTCTTCTTCAAGGCCGATGATGTACTGCGTCTGACTGGCGGTAATCTGGCCATTGCGCTGCTGGCATGGGCGCTGGGGGCATTTTCGATGATCTTCGGCGCGCTGGTGTTTGCCGAGTTTGCCCAGCGGATCGAAAAGTCCAACGGTATCGTCGATTATGCCGAAGCGGCATACGGCAAAATGTTTGGTTATCTGGTGGGGTGGTTCAAAGGCGTACTCTATTACGCCCCTCTTTCCGCCATCCTTGCCTGGGTCGCCGCTCTGTACACCATGATCTTGCTCGGCAGTGATAATCCGACCAACTCTGGTGCGACCTGGATACTGGCGGCTGTCTATATGACGGTCACCTATCTGATCAACTTCTACACCCCGGTCCTGGCGGGCAAGCTGCAAGTGGGTTCTACCCTGATCAAGTTGATCCCGCTGATCCTTGTTGCCATTGTGGGCACCATTTCAGGCTTGCTCAATGGTGTCACCGTGACCAACTTTGTGCAGGCAATGGATGGTATAGGAAGCACCGGAGGCACTCTGGCCACGGCCGTGGTTGCCACCGCCTTCGCTTATGAGGGGTGGATTGCCGCTGTGACCATCAACAGCGAAATTCGCGATTCCAAGAAGAATCTGCCCAGAGCGCTGGTGATTGGCACCCTGATAGTCTTTGTGGTCTATGTCACCTATTTTCTGGGGATCGCCAGCGTCTTGCCGACGGACGAGATAGTGGCGCAAGGGGATAACGCGGTAAATCTCGCGACAACCAGCCTGTTTGGCGGGACTGCCTCGACCATTTTGACCGTGTTCGTGATTATCTCCTGCCTCGGCACCCTCAATGGTCTGGTGTTGGCGACCATGCGCATTCCCTACTCGCTGGCGATCCGCAATCAGGGGCCAGCCCCCAAGTGGATGAGCCGTATCGAACCGCATCACCACATGCCAATCAACTCGGCCCTCGCGGCAGCGCTGTTGTCGGTGATCTACTCAGTGTTGTGGTACTGCAGCATCAACGAGACATTCGGTCGTTACATCGCTCTGGACGAGATGCCGATCGTGCTGATTTATGGCCTCTATCTGTTCCTCTATGTCTGGTACATGCGCACCTTTACCGAGTTGGGCTGGATAAAGCGGTTTGTGATCCCGACCTGCGCCACTTTGGGCGCGCTCATCATTCTGTATGGTGGTATCACCAATCCCAGTCTGGGACTCTATCTGCTGGTCTCTGTGGGGGTGATTCTGCTCGGGTTGCTCTTCTACCGTAAGGAGTAACCGGGTAAGTGAGTTGAATAAAAAAGCGCCGAATGGCGCTTTTTTTCATTTTTAAACCACAGCATGTCGACAACTAACTGCCCAGCAACCCGAGGCGGCCCAGTTCATCCTTGAGCTGATCGAGATTGCGCTCGACACAGGCTTCCCCCTCGTTGATGGCATCGCTGGCGCGATGAAAATCCATGATGGAGAAGCTGCCAAGGCGCGGGCAGAGCTGGATCTCCGGCGGGTCACCTGCCATCCTGGCGCGGGTGATCCGCTCCTGCATGATGTTGATGGAGCCACTCATCACGCTCCACAGACCCGGGGTGGCTGGCGCGGATTCACCGCGATTGAGCCACTGGCTGAGCAGGCCGCCGCTGCCGGGTTGATCTGGCTCATCGGTCCAGGGCTGGTGCATATCGGTGTTGAGGTTGACCGCAATCACCACCTCGGCCCCCATGGCGCGGGCCAGCGAGATGGGCACCGGATTGACCACGGCGCCATCGACCAGCCAGCGGTCGTTGATCCGGGTCGGGGTGAGGATCCCCGGCATGCCGCAGGAGGCGCGCACCGACTGGCGCAGCGGGCCCTGTTGCAACCAGATCTCGCGGCCGGTATCGAGTTCGGTGGCGATGCAGGCGAAGGGGATGGGCAGATTCTCGAGATCGGGATCCCCCAGATGGCTGGCGGCAAGGCCAAATACCTTTTCGCCGCGAAACAGCCCACCGGAGAGGGCCGGGTCGAGCAGGCTGACCACCTGCAGGCGGGTAAAGCCGCGCACCCAGGTTTCCAGTCGATCCAGTTCACCGGCGGCATAGGCGGCACCGACAAAGCTGCCGATGGAGCAGCCAGCGATCAAATCCGGTTTGATGCCGAGACGTTCAAGGGCTCGGATGACGCCGATATGGGCCCATCCTCTGGCGGCGCCGCTCCCGAGAGCGAGCCCTACGCGGGGTTTACGTGGCACGACAGTCCTCCAAAAAGGGGTTGAGGGCTCAGCTTACTCCGAGAGTCAGGAGGCGTCACCCTGCCATCTTTCGCTGCGGTTGCGACCGTTGGCCTTGGCCTGATAGAGCGCCACATCGGCGCGGCGCACCGCTTCGTGCAGGGGAAGGTTCTCCTGGTGGGGCAGATAGCCGAGACTGATGGTGACCTCCAGCCCGGGCTCGATGGCGGCCCAGTCGTGATCCGCTACCGCCTTTCTCAGCCGCTCCGCCAGCTCGCCGAGCTGCGTTGCATCAGCGCGGCCAATCAGCAGCAGAAACTCTTCGCCCCCCCAGCGGATCAGGCGATCAGTGGGTCTAAGCTGCTGCTGGCAGATCTGCACCAGCCGGATCAGCACGATATCGCCGACGGCATGGCCGAAGTTGTCATTGACCCGTTTGAAGTGATCCGCATCGAACATCAGGATCCCCGCTTGCAGCCGGGCCAGATCGCCCGCCTGTTCCAGCAGCACCAGATAGTGGCGGTTGAAGGCGCCGGTGAGGGCATCGTGGCAGGAGAGGTAATTGAGCCGCTGGTTGAGGCGATGGGATCTCAGGTTGGAGAGGGCGGCCAGCAGCATAAAGAGAATGGCGAGCAGGGTCGGCGTGGACTGGCAGAGCATGGCCCACACCAGCGGCAGCAGGGTGACGCTGTGCACCAGTCGCAACGGGGTATCTGGGATTGCCATGGTCAGCTGCAATGCCCCTTGTTGCCACTGGTACTCGTCGGTCGGCTCGGGCTCTTGCGGCACCACGGGCTGGTGTGCGCTGCTGGCCAGCACCTGATGGTACTGATTGAGCAGCAGATACTCACCCAACGCTGGCGCCAGCTGATTGAGCTGCGATTGCAAGCGTGAGAGCAGGATGTCCATGCTGATCATCCCTACCAGCGAGCCGTCCTTGTAGAGAGGCTGGGACATGGTGACCATGGTGCCCAGTCCGGCAAAATCTTCGTAAGGGCGGGAGAGAATGGTGTCCCGGCTGGGGTTGGGTGACATCAGCGCATCCTGCCAGTAGTGCTTGTCATAGATGCTGCGGGCAAAGCGAAACTGGCTGGAGGGGATCCAGGGATAGAGGTAGATAAAATTGTCCACGCCGGTGAAGTAGGCCCAGGCGATCTCGCTGCCAAGGCGCTGGCTGGCGGTGGACAACAAGGGGGAGAGGCTCAGGGCCAAATGAAGTTGCGCCTCCCGCGCACTGCCGGGGGGCGGCAGCGGGCCGTCACCGGTGAGGTTGCCCGCCAGTCCGGCCGGTAAATCACTGGGGAGCTTGTCGAGGGCCAGCCCCTCTGGCAGCGCCTCGATATGGCGATAGAGCTGGCGGGTGAGCACCGACTGGGGGTCGCTGCGCAGTCGCTCTTCGGCCTGCCCGCGCATCGCCTCCAGAAACACTTCGGTCTGTTTGAAACGATCTCGCAGGTAGATGGCGCTGTTGAGGGTATCGCTCTGGTAGAGGCGTTCTATCTGTTTCAGGCTTTGCCGCAAGGTCAGACCAATCAGCAGGATGACCACGGCAAACAGGAGCCAGGTCAGGCGTGTGAGAAAGCGGTGGTCAGACATTTTGGGCATAGGCAGTCAGTCGGGTTGCGAAGGAAATTGTCGTTAGTGTATGCGATGTGGCGTGAAAACAAACGGCGCGACCTGAAACAGAGTGAGCTTATCCCGCTCTTGTTACGTTTTGTCACATTTATACATAGTCACGGCATAGTCTGGGGCTAAAATGGCCCCAATCTGGATTTACCCTCTCACTCTTCATGGACTGTTCGATGAAAATGCGTATCTGGCTCGGCTTGGGCCTTCTTCTAATCGTGGTTGCCGGCGTCTGGGCGCTGCGTCACAGCGAACCCGCCGCCAAAGCACCGACCAGACAGGTCAATATCCGCACTCAAACCGTCAAACAGAGTCTGGCCGAGCCTACCCTCAAGCTGGTGGGCAAGCTGGCGGCCAATCGTTCTGTCATCATCAGCCCCGAAGTGACCGGTCGCATCGTCAAGATTGCGGTGCAATCTGGTCAGAGCGTGGCGAAGGGGGAGACCCTGATCGCGCTCGATGCGGGCAAACAGCAGGCGGAGCTGGCCGAGCAGAGCGCCAGTCTGCGCGACGAGAACCGCAAGCTGAGTGATATGCGCAAGCTGGTGGCCCGTGGCGCCGTGACCCAATCCGAGCTGGAGGGGCAGGAGGCCACCGTGGCCCAGGTGCAGGCACGCCTCGATGCCGCCCGCTACGAGCTCTCCCTGCGTACCCTGCAGGCGCCCTTTGCCGGTACCGTGAGCCTGATTGACTTGAGCGAAGGGGCGCTGGTGGGCAGCGGCGATACCCTGCTGCATCTCGATGAACTGGACAAACTGCGCCTCGATCTGGCGGTGCCGGAGCGTTACCTCTCCCTGCTGCGCCCGGGCATGGCGGTCACCGCCACCAGTACTGCCTGGCCGGATCAACAATTCAACGGCACTTTGACCACCCTCGATAGCCGTGTCTCCAACGATACCCAGAACATCAAGGCGCGGGTGATGATCCCCAATGGCAACGGCCAGTTGCGCCCGGGCATGCTGCTCAATGTGGAGCTGGCGCTGCCCGCCCAGCAGCTCACCCTGATCCCCGCCCAGTCGGTGGAGTACGCCGGTGAGCAGCGCTTTGTTTACCGTCTCGAGGCCGATGGCCGTGTCAAGCGGGTGCCTGTGGTGCTTGGCGAGACCGAAGGGGAGACCGTCTGGGTCACCGAGGGGCTGAAGGTCGGCGATCGCATCGTGGTCGAGGGGCTGGTCAATCTGCGTGATGGGGTGCAGGTGCGTGATCTGGCCGAGGTGAACGGCTGATGTGGCTCTCCGATATTTCAGTTCGCCGTCCGCTGGTGGCGGTGGTGCTCAGCGCCCTGCTCACCGTGTTTGGTCTGGTCGCGTTCAGCAAATTGACGGTGCGGGAGATGCCGGACGTGCAGATCCCGTCGGTCTCCATCACCACCACCTATGAGGGGGCCGCCCCCTCGGTGATGGAGAGCCAGGTCACCAAGCCCATCGAGGATCAGCTCTCCGGCATCAGCGGCATCAAGAACATCAACTCCATGACCCGCAAGGGGCGCTCGATGATCACCGTCGAGTTCAAGCTCGGCTGGAACATGGTGGAGGGGATCTCCGATGTGCGCGATGCCCTCTCCCGCGCGCGGCCCCGGCTGCCCGATGATGTGGACGAGCCGCTGGTGACCAAGGACAGCGGCAACGGCGATGTGGCGATCTGGCTCAACTTCAGCAGCAGCCAGATGGATCGCACCGCCATGACCGACTACGCCAACCGGGTGCTGGTCGACCCCTTGAGTCTGGTGGATGGGGTGAGCGAAGTGGCGCTCTCCGGCGATCTCACCCAGGTGATGTATGTACGGCTGCGCCCGGCCGACATGGCGGCCCGTGGCATCACGGTGAGCGATGTGGAAGAGGCCCTCAAGCGCGAGAACATCGAGCTGCCGGGTGGCGAGATCCGCAACAACTCCATGACCATGGCGGTGCAGATCGCCCGTCTCTATCACACAGCGGAAGACTTCCAGCAACTGCAAGTCACCACAGCCGCCAACGGCCAGAGCGTCTATCTGGCCGATATCGCCGACGTGGAGGTAGGAGCCAAGAACGAAGACAGCGCCTATCAGCGCAACGGCAAAGAGAGTCTGGGTATCGGCATCGTCGCCCAGTCCACCGCCAACCCGCTGGCAGTGGCGCAGGGGATCGAGAAGAAACTCGGCGAGATGCAGCGCTTCCTGCCGGAGGGGGCCAAGCTCGAGGTGGATTACGACTCCACCATCTTTATCAAGCAGGCCATCGACGAGGTGTACGAGACCCTGGCCATCTGCGCCGTGCTGGTGGTGGCGGTGCTCTATCTGTTCCTCGGACAGGGGCGCACCACGCTCATTCCGGCCATTACGGTGCCGGTATCGCTCATCTCCGCCTTTATCGGCGCCTGGTATTTCGGCTTTTCCATCAACCTCATCACCTTGCTGGCCCTTATTCTCGCCATCGGCTTGGTGGTGGATGACGCCATCGTGGTGGTGGAGAACATCCACCACCATCTGCAGCGGGGTGAACCGCCGCTGCTGGCTGCTTGGCACGGCACCCGCGAAGTGGGCTTTGCGGTTATCGCCACCACCGCCGTGCTGGTGATGGTGTTTGTCCCCATTGCCTTTATGGATGGCATGGTGGGGCGGCTCTTTACCGAGTTTGCGATATTGCTTTCGCTCGCTGTGCTCTGCTCCTCGCTGGTGGCGCTGACCCTGACTCCGGCCATGGGCTCCTGGTTGATGCGCCCGCTCGATAAACCGAATCGACTCACCGCTGGGCTCGATCGCGGGCTCGGCTGGCTGGAGGGGCACTATCGCCACCTGCTGGCGTGGGTGCTGCGTCGCTCCCGCTGGACGCCGCTGGTGCTGCTGCTCTGTCTGGGCGGTATCGGTGCCCTCTTTACCCAACTGCCGACCAGCCTTACCCCGACCGAGGATCGCGGCGTCATCTATGTCTTCGTCAAGGGGGCAGAGGGGACCAGCATTGAGCGGATGAAGCGCAATATGCAGCAGGTGGAGTCCGCCATCATGCCGATGCTGGGCAAAGGGGTGGTGCAGGCGCTGAGCTTCAGTACCCCCGCCTTTGGCCGTGGCGGCGATCAGACCGGTATGGTAATCATCCAGCTCACCGACTGGGCGGAGCGCGACGTCACCGCCACCGAGTTCTCCCGCTCGCTGGGTGCCAAGCTCTCCGGCATTCCCGATGTGATGATCCGCACCTTCCAGCCCGGTTTCCGCGGTGGCTCCACCGCACCGGTGCAGTTCGTGCTGCAGGGTAACGACTATGCCGAGCTCTACCAGCAAGGGTTGGCGCTGCAACAGGCGGCGCAGGGCAGCGGCCTGATGCTGAGCCCGGATCTCGACTACGCCGAGAAGACCCCGGAGCTGCAGGTGACCATCAATCGCGACAGCGCCAGCCAGCTTGGCATTCCGGTCTCCACCGTGGCCAACAGCTTGCAGACCTTGCTGGGTGGGGCGAGCAAGACCACCTATGTGGACAGAGGCGAGGAGTATGACGTCTACCTGCGCGGCAACCAGACCGAGTTCAACGGCATCTCGGATCTCGGTCGAATCTATCTAAAGGCCGCCAACGGCGAGATGGTCAGTCTCTCGACCCTGGCCACCGTCAAGCAGGTGGCGACAGCCAACCGCCTCAACCACTACCAGCGGCAAAAAGCGATTACCCTGACCGCCGATGTGCATCCCGACCACACCCTGGGGGAGGCCCTCGATTTCCTCGATGGCTGGGCCAACGCCAACCTGCCTACCGGCATGACTGTGGATTACGCCGGTGATTCCAAGGATTACCGCGACAATCAGGGGGAGATGGTGCTGGTCTTTGGCCTCGCCCTGCTGGTGGTCTATCTGGTGCTGGTGGCCCAGTTCGAGAGCACCCTGACCCCGGCGGTGGTGATGGTGACGGTGCCGCTCGGCATCTTCGGTGGTCTGCTTGGCCTCTGGCTGACGGGGCAGGAGATGAGCATCTACAGCCAGATCGGCATGATCATGCTGATTGGCATGGTGACCAAGAACGGCATCCTCATCGTCGAGTTCATCAACCAGCTGCGCCAGCGCGGTGAAGGGTTCGAGGAGGCGATCATCGCAGGCTCGGTGCGCCGCTTGCGCCCCATCCTGATGACCTCGCTCACCGCCATTATCGGCGCGGTGCCGCTGATGCTCTCCATGGGGGCTGGCTACGAGAGCCGGATGGCGGTGGGGACAGTGGTCTTCTTCGGACTGTCGCTGGCCACCCTGGTCACCCTGCTGGTGGTGCCTGCCATCTACCATCTGATCGCCCGTCACGCCGGAATGACTGGTGCGCGGGATCAGCAGGTAGACGAAGCACTGGCCGCCAAGGGGGCAGGGGAGTCGCACCCTCCGGCGCCCTGATCAGCACCTTGGCCTGAATCCTGGCCTGAACCCTGACCTGCGCGCTCAAGCGGGGCCAGTTATCAGCCTCCATCATCACAAGGGCGCCTGCGGGCGCCCTTGCTATTGCGGGCGGCGACCTATTCCGCGGGATCTATAGGGACAAAAAGCCATCGCTCCCCTTGGCCGCAACCGGTATAATGCGCGACCCGAATTTTTCCAGGTGTTCAAAATGCAGCCGGTACCCAACCTTTTCTCCTATCCCCGCTATTGGGCCGAGTGCTACGGCACGGCGCCCTTCCTGCCCATGTCCCGCAAAGAGATGGACAAGCTGGGTTGGGACAGCTGCGACGTCATTCTGGTGACGGGTGATGCCTACGTGGATCACCCGAGCTTCGGCATGGCGGTCATCGGCCGCATGCTGGAGGCGCAGGGCTTTCGGGTCGGCATCATCGCTCAGCCGGACTGGTCATCGAAGGATGACTTTATGCGTCTGGGCAAACCGAACCTCTTCTTCGGGGTGACCGCGGGCAACATGGACTCCATGATCAACCGCTACACCTCCGACAAGAAGCTACGCCACGACGACGCCTACACCCCGGGGGATGTGGGCGGCAAGCGGCCGGATCGCGCCACCCTGGTCTATACCCAGCGCTGCAAGGAGGCCTTCAAGGAGGTGCCGGTGGTTATCGGCGGCATCGAGGCATCCTTACGCCGTATCGCCCACTACGACTACTGGTCCGAGACCATCCGCCGCTCCATCCTGCTCGATGCCAAGGCCGATATCCTCATCTACGGCAACGCCGAGCGGCCGCTGGTGGAAGTGGCCCACCGCATCGCGGCGGGGGAGAGCATCGACACCATGCAGGATATTCGCGGCACCGCCGTTATCCGCAAGGAGCCGCTGCCGGGCTGGAAAGGGGTGGATTCGAGCAAGCTCGACCAGATTGGCCGCATCGATCCCATCATGAACCCTTATATGGAAGGGGCCCCCTGCTCGGATGATGCCACCGACGCGGCCCCTGCCGTGCAGGAAGCCCAACCCGTGCTGGTGCAGCCGCCCAAACCCAAGCCGTGGGAAAAAACCTATGTGAAGCTGCCGGCGTTCGAGCGGGTGAAAGAGGACAAGGTGCTCTACGCCCACGCCTCGCGCATTCTGCACCACGAGACCAACCCCGGCTGTGCCCGCGCCCTGTCGCAGGCTCACGGCGATCGCATCGTCTGGGTCAACCCGCCCGCCTTCCCGCTTGAAACCGAGGAGATGGACGGCGTATTCGGCCTGCCCTACCAGCGGGTGCCGCACCCGGCCTATGGCAACGAGAAGATCCCCGCCTTCGAGATGATCAAGACCTCGGTCAACATCATGCGCGGCTGCTTTGGCGGCTGCTCCTTCTGCTCCATCACCGAGCACGAAGGGCGCATCATCCAGAGCCGCTCGGAAGAGTCGATCCTCAAAGAAATCGAAGATATCCGCGACAAGGTGCCGGGCTTTACCGGCGTCATCTCGGATCTCGGCGGCCCCACCGCCAACATGTACAAACTGCGCTGCAAGAGCCCCAAGGCCGAGCAGACCTGCCGTCGCGCCTCCTGTGTCTGGCCCACCATCTGCCCGCACATGGACACCGACCACAGTCCGACCATCAACCTCTATCGCAAGGCGCGCGACCTCAAGGGGATCAAGAAGATCCTCATCGCCTCCGGCGTGCGTTACGACATCGCGGTGGAAGATCCCCGCTATATCAAGGAGCTGGCCAAGTACCACGTCGGCGGCTACCTCAAGATTGCGCCGGAACACACCGAGGAGGGCCCGCTCTCCAAGATGATGAAGCCGGGCATGGGCAGCTACTACCAGTTCAAGGAGCTGTTCGACAAATACTCCAAAGAGGCGGGCAAGCAGCAGTACCTGATCCCCTACTTTATCTCTGCCCACCCGGGCACCACCGATGAAGACATGATCAATCTGGCGCTCTGGGTCAAAGAGAACCGCTTCAAGCTCGATCAGGTGCAGAACTTCTACCCGTCGCCGCTCGCCAACGCCACCACCATGTATTACACGGAGAAAAACCCGTTAAACAAGGTGAGCCGCACCGGTGGCGATGTGTTTGTTGCCAAGGGCGAGCGCCGTCGCCGCCTGCACAAGGCGCTGCTGCGCTACCACGACCCCGCTGGCTGGCCGATGATCCGCGAAGCCCTGCTCGCCATGGGCAAAGGCCACCTGATTGGCAATGGCCCCGGCTGTCTGGTGCCGCCGGAAGGTCGCAACGAGCGCGCCGCCAGCGGCAAGGGGATGAAACCGGCCCTGACTCGCCACAGTAACATTGCCCACCAGCGTGGTAATGGCACAGGCAACAAGCCGACGGGCGGCAAGCCGGTGGGTTCCCAGCTGCACAAAGGCGCGGCTAACGGCAAACCGGCTGGTAAACCCGCCCATAAGGGCAAGGCGCCGACCCGCGCGGGTTCTGCCAAGCCGGGTGCCAAACCCGCTGCTCAGGGCGGCAAGCCTGCGGCCAAAGGAAATGGTGCCAAGCGACCGGCTCGGTAATATTTCCTGATTGGAAAGCGATAGAAATAAAAAGGCGACCGGATGGTCGCCTTTTTTAGTTTAAAAATTAATGTCATTATTATTTTTATATATTAAAAAGAATGATTTTTAATTATTAACATGTAATGTAAGTTAATTATTAAACTACTGCATTAAGCAACCAGTTCAACAGTTTGAAGGCGCAAGCTCTCATAATACTCCTCTGCCAATGCTGTTAATTTAAACTCACTATCAATATCAACAATAGTATCCACAGCATCCTTTATCGACAACAAGTCTACTTGGAAGAATTCTTTCCTAAGATTTACTGCATTCACTCGATGAGCTCTAAATTCACGATGTAAAGCTGCCTCCAACGCCGGAGCATCATCGGAATAAATCATAGCATGAACATCAAAAGAAAATGGCACACTAGCATCACCTAACTCTTTAACTCTATCCATCGGATCTAGTCTCCTAGTTAAGCCAATTTTATAGATATCCTCACCAAATGAACCAATATTACTGATGACGTATACATGGCCTTTACGAGTTTGTTCAGCCATGCTTTTTGCTCGAGCCTCTTTCATCTCTGCCTCAAGTAGCTGTTGTTCAAGCTCAGCTATTCTCTGCTCTGCAAATGCCCTTTCGCTTTCAGAGGTTTTCAACAATTCTTCTCGAGCCTTGCTCAATAGATCCCTATAGATACGCTCTTCCTTTTCAGCCTCAGCAATAGCTCGCTCATACTCTTTAATTGCGCGCTGTTCTTCGCGGATCTGTTCTTTTATGATTCTTTGCTCATCAGCCTCTTCTTGTTTTTTCAAGGTGTATTGATACTGAAGCTTGCACTCTTCAAATTTCAATTCTACATAACTAATATTAAAGCCACACTTCAATGTTGCTGCTGACTTTTCTATTGTGTTGGCAAGACTTTCTATTCTCTGCAAGGTTCGGGCGAAGTTACTAGGACTCACCTTCCCAATCAAGAAATCACACTCAATATTAAATGCCGCTAGCATTAGCTTTATTTGACCATCGAGAATCTTTTTGTTTAATGATTTGTCATTCGCAATGATCAGAGTGACAGGATACGTTATCGCATTTTTATCTCTAATTAGATCTTTTTGTTGGCTTCGGATGTATTTTATTTCTTCTGAAAATCTAGCTGATGTTTCATAGAGATACTCTGGATTTTCAAAATGCCCAACAGACGTGAATTCGTCCAATCGAGAGTATAGGTCAAGCATTCCCATCAGATTTTTCACATCAACATTGAGCTTTGCTATTTCTAATGAAAGCCGATCCTTTTCCTCACTCTGTTTGTTATTTTGTTCAGTTGCTTCTCTGATTCTTTCTAAAAGCTGGGCTTCATCTGCTTTAAGTGCCCTCAGCTCTTCCGTCTCAATTCTGACCTGCTCTAGTTCTTTTGTATCGTTATACAAATCACTTTTTAGCGATGTAAGGCTCTCTTTTAATTGCGACAACTCTGTCTCAAGACTTGTATGCTCGCCAAGCTTAGCATCAACATCAGCCTTATATTTAGCCAGCTCCTTGTTATGTTTTAATTTGAGAATGAAATAGCCAATCAATATGGCTGCAATTGCACCAATGATAATGGCTAAAAGCATGTGTTCCATTTTTCTACCTTAGTTGTAAACTGATAAATTGTTGGCGCAGAGTCGCACGCTCTAAGCATCTGTCTTCATATTCGTCTTGGGCATCAGAAAGTTCATCTTTTAATCTTTCCTTTGCCTGAGCAATACTCAATTTTTCAGCTTTTTTAGCCAGTGCAAATTTTTCCTTTTCAGCACGAATTGCATCTCGTTCCTGTTCTCTTAAAAATTTTTGATATTCTCTTTCTGCTCTGGCATTTTCGCGTTCGGCAGACTTTTGTCTACGCGCTGATTCCCTAGCAGCCTGCTTACCGGCTCTGTCAATTGCCTTAGCAACTTTGATAGATAAACTTAAAAGACTACCCCGCCTTGCCAAACCATCCTCCTTACCACTTGTTTCTGTAACCTATTGTCATATGAAAAGATAAAACCTGAGACACCCACCCTTCTGAGCAGGAATAATGCTAGCGAGTCCCACGCTAATGCCCGTGGATTACAGCATTTCACAATGCTCAATTAACCAGCAGTGCAGGTACCAATTGCTGATTAATAAGCACCGTATGGGGATGTTAAGCCAAGCAAGGTTTACGACGCGAGCCTTTAAATGATTAAATTGTCAGAAATTAATCATTTTTTGCGCTTGATCAGCAAATGGAGCCGGAAGGCGGCTTTATAGCCATATTGATCTCTGGCAAGCAGGGAAGGGGAGTGAATAGGGGCGACCTGCTGGTCGCCCCTGGTGATTGCCATATCCGGCGTGCGAAGGGTTAGCCGTTATAGCCGTAGCAGCGCTTGAGCTCCTCGAAGTCGTAGTAGTGGCTGCCGCTCTGGTAGGGCTGGCAGCCCGTCTTAAAGGCGATCTCCTTTTCGTTGTAGAGCATCTTGACCAGCACCTGCCGCTGCCCGTTCTGGTAGATATCCCACTGAATATTGGCGGTATAGGGGGAGACCCAGCCGCCGCGCCACTCGTTGTTCTGCTGGCTGAACAGCTGATCCGGGCTGGCCCCCTGACGGCTCCCTTCCAGCTTCATCAGGGCGGCGAGGGGGATAATGGCTTCGGCGTGGGCAAAGCGCAGGGTGGCCCGTCGGCTCTGCTCGCCTTCCACCACCTGACGTTGCACCTCGCCAAACAGGCCGTCGAGCAGCGGCTGGGCAATGGCATAGGGGGCGCTCTGGTTGGCAAAGCTCGGCCCCTTCTCGTAGAAATCTTCCGCATCGGAGAGGTAGGAGAACCAGGCTGACTCCTGTGGAGTGAGGAACTGCTCCAGCGCCCAGGGCTCGCTGCCCTGTGCCTGCGCTTCGCGGATCATGCCGGGGCCGATGATAAAGAGGTTGTAGAGCATCAGGGCCGCATCCACTTCGTCGCGCACATAGGTCATGCCGCCATCCTCCGGGTTGACGGCGACAAACTCGACGCCGCCCGCCAGATAGTCGACAAAGCCCTTGCTGTAGATACGCTCCAGCATGCTGCGGGCCATCTCTTTGGTCTTGCTCAGGTTTTTAAGCTGATCCAGCGCTCTGGCCAGCTCGGGGGCCGGGGCAATTCCGGCATCTTCGTCGCCGATAAAGCGCTGGTAGCTCTCATAGGCGGGCAGGTAGTTGGCGTAATCCCCCTCGGGCGTGGTCTTGTGGAAGTAGAGCTCGAACTTGTTGACCAGCTTTTTGTCGATCTTCGAGGGGTCATCCTGCGTGAGGTAGCACTGCGCCGAGTCGCTGACATAGTTCACGTCGCGCTTGAGGCTCTCCATAAAGTAGAAGGCGCTTTCGTTGGCCCTGTCTTTGCCCGAGGTGACCACCTTGATGCAGTGGGGCTCGCTGCTGTTGAGCAGGGTCGGCAGCCGCGCCGCCAGCCGGGTGGCGAGATTGGCGTGCTCCTCCTTGCCCAGCGCCGAGAGCAGGCCATAGCCCAGTTTCTGGTTGGCGGCCGTCACCAGATCGACCTTGCCTCCCAGCCCCTGCCCGAGGGTGGTAAGCGCCCCCTGACGCTGCGCCTCTTCCCAGACCAGCTTGGTCAGCACGTCATATTTCGGGCTGGAGAGGGAGCGCGAGCCGTGGCGCGCCACCATCTCGGTAAAGACCGGGCTGAACCCCTGAGGCGCTGGCTCGTAGCTCTCCGCCTGCTGTTGCGGGCTGTAGACCGCTTTGGTGCTGTATTGGTAGGCGGTTTTGCCCTGGCTGTCGGCAGACGATTCGTTCTCTGACTGGCAGCCGCCAAGCAAGACCAGCGAGACGGCCAAAGCCACATAAGAAGAGCGCGGGAAAGTCATGATGTTCCTTATCTATCCATATGAAAAATAAGTGAAAAACTCTATGGCTTGAAAATGACCGCGGGATGTCAGCCAGATGACAGGCTGATGACTTCTGATAAAGCAGTAAGCAAGGGGAGGGGAGAGAGGATGGCTACAGGGAGGGCAATAGAGGCTCAACCAACCACTGCGCCGGTCACGGCAGAGTGGTCAGTGAGCGCGTTTGGGATGGGGGCTTATTGTCTTACCTCCTGTCCCGTCATCTTGATCCAAAGGGAGAGGTCAATTGAAGATTGCCAATTAAGGGTTGCTCAATACCACGCCAATAAGGCATCGAACATGCGGGTATGGGTCACTTGCAGGTTTGCCGCCTTGGTAGAAATGGCTGCGCTATAGAGCTGGACGCCGGGTTCGTTATGACTCTGCACCAGATAGTTTTTATGGCGACAGGTTCCATAGAGAGAAAGGCTTTTTCTCGCACAGTGGCCGAGAAACAGCACTGCGCCAAGGCCGATCAACAGGCCGGATATATCCAGCAGATTGATATCCATCAGATTGACGGCGTACAGGGCAAATTGTGCCTCGGCTTGCTGCGCGAGTTCATAGAGTGACACGGCAAACATGGCGCCGCAGAGCAGCAGTTTGAGGCGGGCGAGGCTGGTGAGTTTGGTCTGCATCACGTCCGGCGAGACAAAATAGAGATTCTCCAGATGCCGTCTCTGCTCCTTGATAAGGATCCCGCGCACATTGACATCAACCTCGACCTGAGTCGATTCGCGATAGACCAGCCCCTGTTTTTCCCACTCGTCCGCCAGCATGGCAACCAGCACCGGATAGACGACAATGGCCAGGCCGCAATAGATCGGCAGCGCATGATATCCGCTGGATATCAGCCCAACTGACAATATTGCGAATATATAGGGCGACAAGGCTTTGAGTGCAATTGATGATTTCATCGTTATACATCCATAAATAACGCGTTTTATAAGTGCCGATAGCGCAGAGGCAATAGTGGCCGCGCCAATAAGCTGCAGCCAAACAGGGCGTTGGTCAGCGGTAATTCATTCCGGCAAATGGCCTGAAATAGTCCTTTTGCACGGCAGTAGGGACAAGAGCGCCATAGTAAGCCAAACGAGGCCACTCTGACAGTGACCCGGATGACATAAATCTGTGGGTTGTCGTCGAAATGAAATCATATTCTGTCGCTACTCCGGTTCCTCTATGCAAAAAGCCCCGAGAGCAGGGCGCTTTCGGGGAAGAGGAAAAACATCGACAAGGAGTTACAAAGGCATTGGGGTCACACCTGAACCGGATCAGGCATCGACATAGAGCACCTGACCGCTAATAAAGCCATCGACGGAGCGCTCAAACGCCTTGCCGACCAGGGCACCCGGCACCGGCTGGAAGCCCGGCATCATCTCGCCATATACGTCCCACGCCTCTTCCAGTACGGTCGGGTTGACCACATTGATACGAATGCCACGGGGCAGCTCGTGGGCCACGCACTGGACAAAGGTATCGATGGCGCCGCTGGTGGTGGCATCGGCAATGGCCAGCGGGATCGGCTTGATATTGAGGATGCCGGAGATCAGGGTGAAGGAGCCCCCCTGATTGATGTAGTTGAGGCCGACATTGACCAGATTGATCTGCCCCATCAGCTTGCTCTGGATGGTGGTTTGCCACTGCTCGTCGCTCATCTCGCCAAATGGGGCGTATTCGCAAAATCCTGCGGTATTGACCACCGCATCGAAGGAGCCCACGTTTTGGTAGAGCCGCTCAATGGACTCTCTGCTGGTGATATCCACCTGAAAATCACATCCCTCGCCGGAGCGGCTGGCGGTAATGACCTTGTGCTTGCCCAGACCACTGAGGGCGGCTTGCCCCATTTTCCCCTGAGCACCAATCAGAATGACAGTTTTCATCGTTAACCTCGCTTTGCTGGAAGAGCTGCAAGGTTAGAGAGCCACTGATACAATGTAAATCATGGGTAATTTGTATGTGATACAACTGAAATTGGTGAGGTAGGGGTGGAGAGGATCGATATCAGGCAGATGCGGGTGCTGGTGCTGCTGGTCAGATACAAGAGCGTGTCGCGGGTGGCCGAGCTGCTGGAGATCTCCCAGCAGGGGGTGAGCAGCCATCTGAAAAAGCTGCGCGACCTCTTTCCCGCCGAGCTCTTTATCCGCCAAAGCACCGGGTTGCAGCCGACCGACTACGCCTGCGAGCTGGCTGCCAGGTTCGAGCAGATCCTGGCCGATATCGACAGGGTCTTTGTGGCAGCCCCCTTCGATCCCGCCAACAGCCAGCGCACCTTCAGGGTGATGGCGAACGAATATGCACAGCTCGCCATTATCCCAAGGTTGGCGAGCGCCCTGCGCAGTCAGGCGCCCTCCATCCGGCTCGATGTGGTGGACTTTCAGGCCGAGCTGCATCTGGAGGCGCTGGCCAGCGGCGAGGTCGATCTGGTGATTGGTTTTGATGCCTATCTCGACCCGGGGTTGCTGCGCGCCACCCTGCGCCGGGATCACTACTGCTGTGTGCTGCGCCAGGACTCCCGATATCTTTCGGACAACGCCCCGCAGGATCTGGCGGCCATCCCATTTGTGCAGTTTGCTAACAGCGTCGGCAATTTCGAAGGGCAGATGAGCCCGCAGCAGGTTGCCAGCGCGGCGGTGGCGACGCTCCCCTGTTACACCTCGCTGCAAGCCTTTATGTCGGTCAATGACGTGGCGGCCTGCATTCCATCGGCCATCGCCGCCCTCGGCGATTTTCGCACCGTGGAGCTGGCCGGGGCGCCGCAGCAGTTCGAGGTGGTGGTCGGCAGACACCGCAAAAGTCAGGGCAATCTCGCCATCGAGTGGCTGGCCGAGGTGATCAAGTCGGTCTGCGATCTTGCCATGCCGAGATAACATCGCCGTTTGCACAGAGCTGCGCACGCCAGCCAGTGCGCTAACGGCAGGCTGGATCTGCGGGAGAAATCCTGCGATGGTGCGGGCAGTTATCCGCTTGTCCCGTTATCGAGTGAAAAGGAGTTGAGATGCGCATTGCCATGATTGGTCTGGGGGATATCGCCCAGAAAGCCTATCTGCCGCTGCTGGCGAGCGATGAGCGGGTCACCCCGTTGCTCTGCACCCGCAATCCAGCGGTGCTGGAGAAGCTCGCCCGCCAGTATCGGGTCGCCGAGAGCTTTACCGATGTGGCGGCCCTGCTGGCCAGCCGTCCCGACGCCGTGATGATCCACGCCGCCACCGCCGTTCACCGCGAGCTGGCCGAGCAGTGCCTGCGCGCAGGGATCCCCACCTTTGTCGACAAGCCCCTGTGCGACAATCTGGCCGAGGCAGAAGCGCTGGCCAACCTTGCCATCGCGCAAGATTGCGCCCTCTTTACCGGCTTTAACCGCCGTTATCTGCCCGCCATGGCCGAGGCGCGGGCCCAGCCGCTCACCGAGCTGAACTGGCAGAAACATCGCTTTGCCCTGCCCGGCAAGGCGCGGGATTTTATGTTCGACGACTTTATCCATGTGCTCGACAGCCTCTGCTTCTATGGCGGCGTGCCGGGCGGTGACTTTCATGCGGTATTGCGCCCCGATGCGAAGGACAACAGCCTGTTGGCTGGGGTGAGCGTCAGCTGGCAGATCGGCGATCGCGCCATCAGCGGCAGCATGAATCGCAGCGCCGGTATCACCGAGGAGCGCATCGATGCCTATGGCGACAACCTCTCCCTGCACCTTGAGAACTGCACTCGCGGCATTATCGCCCGCGATAAGACAGCGCAGGCGATCGCCCCCAATGATTGGCAGCCGGTGCTGGCCCAGCGCGGCTTTGCCGCCATGCTGGGGCACTGGTATCAGCAGATTGCAGTCGGCAAGGCAGATAGCGAGCTGATTACCTCCTACCTGCACGGGCACCGGCTGGCGGAGCAGCTGGTGGCGCTGGCTGACCAGCGGGAATAAGGCTGGCTGGAAGCCTGAGATATATGAATGGGAGGTGCGCGAAGGTAGCGCACCAAAAACAACGGGGGCCGCAGTTGCGGCCCCCGTTGTTATGGGATGAGATGCATGGGATCAGATGCACTTCACCGGTTTGGGCAGGCCGCCAATCTTGGTCGCCTGCTTGGCTGGCCCTTCCGGGAACAGCTTGTAGAGGTAGCGGCTGTTGCCCTTCTCGGGGCCGTACTGCTTCTCCATCGCCTTGACCAGCGCGCGGATGGCGGGGGAGGTGTTGAACTCCAGATAGAAGGCGCGCACAAAGCGCACCACTTCCCAGTGCGGCTCCTCAAGCTCGATCCCCTCCTGCGCGGCCAGCACCAGCGCCAGCTCCTCGCTCCAGTCGTTGCTGTTGAGCAGGTAGCCCTTGGCATCGGTCTCGATGAGTTGGCCGTTGAATTCCAGCTGATGTTTTTCGGACGCAGACATGAGGGCTCCTCGCTAATGGGGCTATCAGGATTGGGCGGGCATGGTAGCGCCTTGATCCCCGGTGAGCAACCGGCTCTCGTTGGCCAGATGCAGCAGCTGATCCGCCAGCTCGCTGATCAGGTTGAGCTGCTGGGTCAGCATCAGCTGCTCCTCGCTGCTGTCCGGACTTATCACCGGGCACTGACCTCCGATGGAGCTGGAGGGATTGCCCGCCAGATGGCCAGCGGCCTGCTCCAGGGTGTGGCAGATGTGGTGGCGCACCTCATCCAGCCCGCTGATGGCCTCCAGCTTGTCGCGATGGGCCCCCAGAGCCGAGATGTAGGAGAGCAGGGCGTGGTTGCGCCAGGTGAGGGTAAAGCAGAGATCGAGGAAGCGGCGGCGCTTTTGCGGCTCTACCAGCATGCTCTGCCAGGCGGTGGCCAGCTCGCTGTCCGCCAGATGGGCGCTCTTGCGCGCCACCCGATAATCGATGGACTCGTCGCGCTGCTGCTTGAGGCTTGCCAGCACCGCCGAGAGGTAGCGGGCGTTTGCAGACAGCGAATTGGCGATAAGCGTCGGCAGCCGCTTGTACTGCCAGTCCGGCCAGAGCCAGGCTACCAGCCCGTAGGAGATCAGGCAGCCGAGCAGGGTATCGAGCAGCCGCGGCCCCAGAATGGCAAAGCCGATGCCATCGAGCAGGTTGAACGCCATCAGCACGTAGAGGGTGATAAAGCAGACCGCGGCGCTGTAGTTGTTGCGCACCTGGGTGAAAAACAGGAAAGCGGCCAGCCCCATCACCACCAGCTGGACGTGCAGCTCGGGGAAGAGCCAGAGCACCGGAATACCCACCAGTATGCCGGCGAAGGTGCCGAGCATCCGCTGCACCAGTCGGCGGCGGGTGGCGCTGTAGCTGGGCTGGCAGACAAACAGCACGGTCAGCAAAATCCAGTAGCCCTTTTCCAGATCAAAGGCTTGCAGTATGCCGTAGCCGATCACCAGCCCGAGTGACAAACGCAGCGCGTGGCGAAACACCATGGAGTGCAAGGTGAGGTGCTGCTTGAACTGGGCCAGCAGCGGCAGGCGGGGCGGGCGCGCCAGCGCGGGCAGCTCCTGCTCCGGCTGCTCGGGGTTTTGCAGCACTTCGGCGCTGCCCAGCAGCTGGTTGATGCTGGCTAGATTGCGGCGCAGGAACTTCATCGGCGTCAGCAGGGTTTTCGGGTAGTGCTGCTTGAGATTGGTGAACTCCAGCTGATCGCCAAGGGCCTCCAGCGTCCAGTGAATGCGCTTGTTATGGGCGTAGGGCTTGTGCACCAGAATGGCGTAACCGAGCCGCTGGCACGCCTCGGAGAGTTGCAGGAACACCTCCTGAAATCCTTCCAGTACGATGCCTTGCTTGAGCTCCGCTTCCAGCCGGCTGTAGGGATAGTGGCTGGAGGTGGCGCGCTCGTGAATTTCCAGCGCTAGCAGATAGAGGCGCAGCAGGCTGGCAAGCTCGGGGCTCGCCGGATGGCGGCGGCTCAGACGGGCATTGAGGGCCGACTTGGTGAGGGTCAGCGCGCTCACCAGATTGATGTTGAGCTGGGCCAGATTGTGGCGAATGGCCTGGGCGCCGTGCTCGTCCGCCGGGAAGAAGCGGGATTTTTCCAGCAGGTAGCGACCAAGGGCGAAGTAGCTCTGGGCCAGTTGCTCGTGCAGGGTCTTGTAGGGCAGCAACCAGAGCCAGATAAACGAGACCAGCCCGTACCAGAGGGCGCCAGCGCCGAGCGCCAGCGGCTGGTAGAAGAGATCCGGCGCCTTGGCGGCCCCCAGCATGGTGTAGATGGCGATCAGCAGCGAGCCGAAGCTGATGGTGGCGTAGCGGGCACCGAGCGCCCCCACCATCACGAAGATAAAGGTGGAGCTGGCGAGCCCGATGGCAAACAGCCAGGGTGTGGGGTAGAGATACTGCACACAGAGGGACGCGAACATGAAGCAGATGAGCGTCATGGCGAGGTTTTTGAGCCGTCCCCACAGGCTGTCGTCGGTTTCGGCGATGGCGCCCGCCACGACCCCTAGGGAGAGCAGCACGGTGAGCTGGATATTGCCGGTGGCCAGGGTGAAGGCGAGCAGACCGAGAATGGCCAGCAGCACCTTGAGTGCGAAGTAGATGTGACTATCGGTCAGCAGTCGGCGCAGCAGGCCAGAGAGATCCATCGGCATGAGACAGGTGAAACCCTTGATCGAAACGAGAGCGAGATAGTAACCCGCCAAGCGCGAAGTGGCCCTGATCCAAATCAGGGACACTTCGCTTCATATCCTTGATTTACAACTTATCCTGACAAAAATCGGCGCCAATAAAAACCCCGCCGAAGCGGGGTTTCTGATTAGTTGCGGTTGCCGCCAAGCAGGCTCAGCAAGCTCAGGAAGATGTTGTAGATGGAGACATACAGGGTGACGGTGGCAGAGATGTAGTTGGTCTCGCCGCCGCGCACGATCTGCTGGGTAGTCAGCAGGATGGCACCGGAGGAGAAGAGCATGAACATGGCGGACAGAGCCAGGCTCAGGGCGCTCATCTGCAGGAAGATGTTGGCAATCATGGCCACCAGCAGTACCCAGAAACCGACGAACAGCATGCCGCCGATGAAAGAGAGGTCACGCTTGGTGGTCAGGGCATAGGCCGACAGACCGAAGAAGGTGAGCGCGGTGCCGCCAAGGGCGGTCATCACGATCTCGCCACCACCATTGTTCATATACATGTTGATGATGGGGCCCAGGCTATAGCCCAGCAAACCGGTCAGGGCGAAGGTGAAGACCAGCCCCATGCCGTTGTTGCGATTCTTCTCTGTCAGGAACATCAGACCGTAGACGCCGATCAGGAACACGGCCCAGTGCAGCGGCGGCATGTTCATCACGGTAGCGACCCCCGCCACCACGGCAGAGAAGCCCAGAGTGAGGGAGAGCAGCATATAGGTGTTACGCAGTACCTTGTTGGTATCGCGTACGGCACTTTGGGTGCCAGTGTAGATAGAACGGGTATCCATCTTGGGTGTCCTCTTGATGTCCGGGTGAGACGGCGAGCAGCCGCCTCGTGATCGCTGTTTGTTACTGCATGTTTACGCATTGTATGTAGAACAAATAGGGATGACGAGGAACAATTTCAAGCCACCTGCCATTTTGCTCCCGCACACTATCCCACAGGAAATATGTATTGCATATGAACAAGGGCTTAGCGTAGTATGCACGCCGTTCGGAGGGGTGGCAGAGCGGCTGAATGCACCGGTCTTGAAAACCGGCGATGGGCGACCATCCGTGGGTTCAAATCCCACCTCCTCCGCCATATTCAAAGAGAAAGCCCAAGCGATCCAATCGCTTGGGCTTTTTTGTATCTGTCGTATCTGGCATTTCAACTGACATGTCACATGGACGATAAAAATGGCTCGGGTTGTCCCTGAGCCATTTTCACCTTGAATGATGGCTTAGATCCGCCCCTGATAGCGCAGGGGGAAGCGGCCCTGACTGTCGGGCTGGCCGAGGAAGGGGAGCCCTTGCTGCATCTGTGGCGGCAGTTCTGGGCCTGGCTTCAGGGTGCCCTGGAACAGGTATTGGCCATTGGGTTGCAGCTCGAGGTGCCCCATGGTCTGCACCGCATCCGAGCCCTGCTTGAGTTCGGCCACCAGTTTGGAGTCGAGGCAGGTGAGCTTCAGCTCGGGGTCAGCCAGATCCAGCTTGCCCGCCGGGGTATCGGCGCTGGCGTTGTACCAGTCGAGGTTGCCGTAGAGGTTGTCACACCAGGGGTTGCCCTGGGCAAATTGCTCCACTTTGAGCTGCAGCTGGCCGCTGACGGTGAGCGGGATCGGCAGGCGCATCGGCACCCGGCTCAGCAACCAGGGGGCGGGGGCGTTGAGGGTCAGATCCCGGCCGAAAGCGGCGCCATTCCAGCCGACAACGCCCTGACCATTGAGTCCGTTGCGATCGCCAAAGCGAATGGCCACTTCGGGGGCGAAGCGCAGCAGCGACCAGCCGTTGAGATCCCAGCGCAGTTGGTTCACCGATTCGCTGGCATATTGCAGTCGGGCAATCTGGCCACTCCAGAGGGTGCCGCTCACCCCTTCCAGTTTCAGCAGGTTGGCAACATTGGCAGGCAGCGGCAGATGGCGAGCCACCAGTGCCGCGGGCAGGGTGGCCAGCAGGAATACCAGATAGGCGGCCAGAAACAGGCTGGCAATCAGGATGCGTTTTTTCATTGTGGACGACTCAACTGCAAACGTCTGACCTTGACCAGACCCGGGGCCAGATCCTCGCGGGCGATCTCGATGATTTGAACCTGAATGCCGTGCTGCTCCACCAGCGTGGAGAGCCAGAGCAGCAAGTCATCGAACTGGACAGTGTCGATCCACACTTGCAGCTCCTGCGCCTGGGGTTGCAGCCGGGCAATCTTGATCTTGTGGTTGAAGGCGGTGCGGTTGACCACCCCTTCCAGGGTGCCGCTGGTATCGATCGGGCGACCCGAGCCACCCTGCATGGCCAGCACCTCTTCACCTTTCTCCTTGAGCCATGCGAGGGTCTGCTGCTGGTTCTGCACCTGCCGCTCCCGCTCCGCGATGCGGTTGGCGATGGGCTGCCAGACGCTCCAGTAGAAGAGACCGACCAGCAACAAGGCGCCACCCGTGACCACCAGCCGCTGTTCCCGTGCGGTGATGCCGTGCCACCAGCTCTGCAATTTTTCCATCATGATGATTTACCCTTGAGCACCAGTGCGCCCTCTACCTTGCCCTCGGTGCTGCGCACCTCGCCTTGCTGTACCTCGAATTGTTTGCCAGCCAGCTCGCGGAACCGCTCGATCTCGGCAAAGCCGGGGGCGGTCACCTGCAGCCGCAGCTCGCGGCGACTGGCATCAAAGCGCATCACCTGTGGTTTCAGGCCGGGGACTTCGGCAAAGGTGGGGGCCAGCTCGGTGAGCATCAGCAGCACGCCGTTTTGCGGGGCCTGTCCCATCTGTTGCAGATGCTGGTTCATCTGGCTGCGCACGTTCACGATGCGGCTCTCACCCGGGAAGATGCGGGTATAGACGGCGCGGATCTCCGCTTTCAGTGCCTTGTCCTGCTCGGTGAGCTGATAGAGCTGCACCCCGCGCTGGCCGAGGGCCACCAGCAGCAACAAGCCTGCGGTGATGGCCACCTTGCGCCACTGCAACCAGTAGCGGGCATATTCGGTCTGGGGTCGATAGGGGCCGGTCAGCAGGTTGGCGCGGCAGGTGAGTGCCCCTTTGGCCAGCAGCAGCATGGGGAGTTCGGGCTCCGCCGCCTGCCAGTTGGCGGCGGCAATGGCGGGCACCGGGGTGTGGCTGTGGATGGTGACCGGCTCGACTTCGGTTGCCAGCAAGATGGCCAGCAGCGGTTCGTCGGCGACGATCCCCTGACAGGGGCCCTGGCGTACCAGCCACTCGCTGCCGAGCTGCAGGGCAGACCAGCCATCAGCGGCCTGTGGCAGCGCCAGCACATCGGGCAGCAGTTGCACGCTCTTGAGGCCAGCGGCATCGAGCCAGCCGAGCCACTCGGTCATCTTCTGCCGATCCACCGCCATCAGGTCGACCTGTTGCCCTTCGTGGGCCAGCACCACCAGATGGAGCTCGTCCACGTCGGAGGCGATCTGCTCCTCCAGCAGGTAGGGGAGGGCCGCCGCCGACTGGCGGTTGTAGCGACCCGGCAGGGTGACGCGCCGGAAGATCAGATTGCTGCCCGGCACCAGGGTGACTACGGGGCGGCCACCGGCCCGCTCCTGCAGCTCGCCCAGGGCATCGGCCGAGGGCAGGGTGCCGGAGGCGATGATCTCCTGCTCCTGACCGGACCAGACCAGCCAGGCCACGGGTTGTTGTTTATTGGTCCCCAGTCGGATGACCAGACTTTCGCTCACGCATCTCTCTCCTGCGATACCGTTTTGCAAAGGGCGTTGTGCGCCCTGGCAACCGGTGCGCAGCCCGCAGGCTGCATCCAACATCTCTCGTACCCGCGGGCGAGGGCCTGCAGGTGCGCTGTTTATTCGGCGCCGCTACTGAGGCGGCGCAGCATCACCAGTTTATTGTCCTTGCCCCGCTGGAACAGGGTTTCGAGCCAGGCCCGGTTGTCGCCGACCTCGGCCACGACTCGGGCTTCGAAGAAGTCGCTCTTGACCACCAGCGCCTCTTTCAGCCCTTTCACCGCATCGACCGGAGCGAGCATGTCTGTCATCAGCTTGCTCTCTTTCCACCCCTTCTGTGGCCGCTCGTTCAGCACCCGCTTGGCGTCATCCAGCCCGATAGTGCCCAGATAGAGGGCGACCAGCAGCTCGGGGCGCTGGGGGGCAAGGGTATTGATATTGATCTTCAACTTGTCGCTGGGCAGGGTGCAGACATAGGGGGCCAGTTTGGCATAGACCCTGGCCGTCACCCCGCGCACCGCCCGCAGCTCATCCTTGCCCAACATCCACTGGTTGGCGGTGAGGTAGGGTGGCTTGAGCCCCTCGTAATAGGCGTCCTCTGCGCCAAGGCTGGAGACCAGCACAGTATCCTTGTCAGTCCAGTCACGGATGGCATCGGTGAGCTGGGCCGCCTCGTAATCATCCATCGCCAGCTGCTTGAGCAGTTCGCGAAACACCTGCACCGGATAGGGCTGCTGCGCCAGCTCCTCGCCGCTTCCCGCCTTGGAGGCCACGCTGAGGCTGTTGAGGTTGAAGCAGGATTGCAGGTCTGTCACCTCGCCCTTGAGCTGGCCATCGTCCACCGGAAACACAGTATTCTTGCGGGCCCAGTTCTGGCTGAGGTTGACCACCTCGGGATTGTCCTTGAAATCCTGCGTCAGCACCTTGCTCACCAGCGCTTCCGCCGAGAGGGCATACCACCACGCCTGTTTGCCTGTGGTGATGTTGGCGGTGCGGCGCAGCTCAAGCTGCAGGCGGCCGCTCATATTGCTGGCGATGATCACCATTACCGAGAGGATCAGCAGCACCACCAGCAGCGCCATGCCGCGCTGGCGATCGGGTGCGGCGAGATTAGCCCGCATTGGCGCCCCCTCCGTTCTGGCTGTCACCATTACCGCCATTGGTATTGCCGTTGCCGCCGTTGTTCCCGTTGTTGTTGCCGCCCCCCTGGTCGGGGTTGCTGCTCTGGCTGTTCTCTTCGGCGCGCTGGCCGCCAGCGCCAATCAGGAATTGACGGCGAATGGTGCCGTAATCCTCCAGATCCAGCTCGACCGCGAGCCCGTAAGGGAGCACGCTGCGCTGGGTCCACTCCTCTTTCCAGTTGCCCTTGTCGAAGAAGTAGAGGCGAAACGCCGTGACTCCCGCCAGCACCGGTTGGATGCGCGGCTCGGTGCCGATCACCGGATCCGGATAGAGGTAGCTCAGGCGCTCCAGCTTCTGATCCTTGAGTCGCCAGCCGACCCGTTGCAGATGGGAGCGGGGCAGCATGCCGTCCGGGTTGAGCCAGCCGCTGCGCATAAAGGCCATGCCCCAGTCATCGCTCTGCTGGCCGAACCGGGAGGCCGCCAGCAGCACCTTGTTGTTCTCCCCCTCGATGCGACCGCTGCGCGGCACCATCTGGGTGATATCTCGCTCCAGCAGGGTGAAGGCGAGCTGCAGTTCGTTGAGGCGGGCCTCCTTGCGCTTGGCTACCTCGTCGCTGGTGAGTACCCCCTGCAGCACCTGATAGGCGCCCATGCTGAGAGTGGCGAAGATGGCGATCGCCACCAGCATTTCGAGCAGGGTGAAACCGGCGTGACGGACGGGGCGAGGCGTGCGGGCGGAGAGCTGGGTCATCGGCTGATATAAGTCCGCATCATGGCGACCGGGTTCTCGGCCTTGGCCTCGGTGCGCACTTCCATATCGAGCGCCCGGAAGTTGTTGTCGGCGGTGGCGACACCGCGATAGCGCCAGTACCAGGTGCTGCCCGCCATCTGCTCATCCCCTTCCACCCAGCTGTCGCCGGGCCACTTGTTCTCGAGCTTTTGTTGCACCAGCTGGTTCTCCACCACCCAGGTGGCGAGTGTCTTCTGCTCCAGATAGTTGAGGGCCGAGAGGTGTTCGCTGGCGGTTTTCATTACCGCGAGACCCGCGATGGCAAAGACTGCCAGCGCTACCATGACTTCGAGTAAGGTCATGCCCCGCGCGTTCATTCGCTCACCTCTTCATCTTCATCGCCGGTGAGCAGGGTGAGGCGGCCAAACTCGTCCCCCTTGACGATGCGGGTGTAGCGGGCATCCTCATCCTGCTGGGTGAAGGTGAGCACGAACGGGCTCAGCTCGCCGCCCGGGAAGATAAGCAACTGAGGCGTGCGCTCCTTCTCGTCGTGCTTCTGTTCGGTTTTCTCGTCGGAGTCCGGCTGCCAGCCAAAGCCTTCCAGCTCCAGCGCCAGCGTCATGTTCTCGGCCAGTTGCACCGGCCCCAGTTGCTTGTCGCCAGTCAGGGCCAGCCACTTGCGATCCTTGGCCTGACGCTGCATAAACTGCCAGCCGTTATCCTCGATGCGAATGCCTACCAGTCGACCATCCATCACCGCATACTCCTGCGCCAGCTGCAGCGTCGCCATCAGGCGACGCGCCTGCTTGTCCAGCTCCCTATCCCCTCTGGCGCCTCCCATGCTGAGAGTGACGGCGGTGGCCACTAGTCCCATCAGCATGGCGACCAGCAACACTTCCAGCAGAGTAAAGCCGGATTGGCGATGAAAGGAGAGAGATCGCTTCATGCAGTCAGCTCACAAGGAGTGCGGTGGCGACATATCACTTATTGGAAATCCTTCAGGTTCCAGTTGCCGATGTCGTCATCGGTACCGGCTTCACCATCCAGACCCATGGAGAAGATGTCGATCTTGCCGAACTGGCCCGGGCTCAGCAGCTGGTACGGGTTGCCCCAGGGATCTTGCGGCAGGCGCTTGATGTAGCCGCCATCGCGGTAGCTGCGCGGCGCCGGATCGATGGAGGGCTTGGTCACCAGAGCGTCCAGACCCTGTTCTGTGGTCGGGTAGCGGTTGTTGTCCAGCTTGTACATGTCGAGGGCATTTTCCAACGCCACGATATCGGAGACCGCTTTCTGCTGGTCAGCTTTCTCCTTGTTGCCCATCAGGTTGGGCACCACCAGACTGGCCAGAATGCCGAGGATCACGATGACCACCATGACTTCCAGCAGGGTAAAACCGGATTGACGACGTTTGTTCATGAGTTGCTCCGTAACGAATGAGATGGGATAGCCCATCAGAGAGTGATCACTGGGTGGGTTCGACGGGCCGCCAGCGGGGCTATCGAACGCCGGAAACTTACATATTCACCATATTGTTGAGCTCGAGGATCGGCTGCAGGATCGACATCACGATAAACAGCACCACCCCGGCCATGGAGACCACCAGCATGGGTTCGAACACCCCGAGGGCGATATTGACCTGGGATTCAAACTCCCGATCCTGGTTGTCTGCCGCCCGCTCCAGCATGCTGTCGAGCTCGCCGCTCTGCTCGCCGGAGGCGATCATGTGCAGCATCATGGGCGGGAAAATCTTGGTCTCGGTCAGCGATTTGCGCAGACTGGTCCCCTCGCGCACCCGTTCGGCGGCCTCGAGAATGCGCATTCTGGCAAAGTCGTTGGAGAGCACTTCGCCGGAGATCTTCATCCCCTCCAGCAGCGGCACCGCGCTGGCGTTGAGGATGCTTAAAGTACGGGCGAAGCGGGCGGTGTTGAGACCGCGACTGACCCGGCCAATCACCGGCAGACCGAGCAGTACCTGATGCCAGCGTCGGCGACGCTTTTCATCGGTGAGCCACCAGCGCCAGACAAAGCTGCCAAGGAAGATCAGCAGCAGGAACCAGAGGCCGTAGGCCTGCATCAGCTCGCTGGTACCGATGAGAAAACGTGTGGTGCCCGGCAACTGCTGGCCCATGTGTTCAAACTGGGCCACCACCTTGGGTACCACGGCGGTGAGCAGGATCGAGATAACCCCGATGGCGACACAGGTGAGCACGATGGGGTAGATCATCGCCTGCAGCAGCTTGGTGCGCATATGCTGGCGCTGCTCTGTGTAGTCAGCGAGACGGTTGAGCACTTTCTCCAGATGACCCGACTTTTCACCGGCCGCCACCATGGAGCGGAACAGCTGGTCGAACACATGGGGAAAAGCCCCCAGCGAGTCGGCCAGCGAATAACCTTCCACTACCTTGCTGCGCACGGTTGCCACCAGAGAGCGCAAGTGGGCCTTTTCACACTGCTCGGCCACCGCCTTGAGCGCCTCTTCGATGGTGAGACCGGCCCCCACCAGGGTCGCCAGCTGGCGAGTGATCAGGGCCAGCTCGGCAGTGCTGGCACCACGCCGAAACAGGGCGAAGCGGGTCGCTTCCCGTTTCGCCTTCTCGGTGGTCTCGTTCACCTCGAGGGGAGTGAGCCCCTGCTCGCGCAGCAGCTGGCGTACCTGACGGGCCGAGTCACCCTCCATCACGCCGCTCTTGCTGCGCCCCTTGTTGTCGAGGGCCTTGTATTCGAATGCCGCCATCTCAATCTTCCCGGGTCACGCGCAGTACCTCTTCGAGGCTGGTCTGCCCCTTGAGGACCTTGTCGATGCCGTCACGGCGGATGCTGGGGGTGTGGCCGCGGATCAGTCGCTCGATGGCGAGCTCGCCGCTGGCACTGTGAATGGCTTCACGCACCGCTTCGTCGATCACCACCAGCTCGTGGATACCAGTCCGGCCACGGTAGCCGGTGTGGTTGCACAGCTCGCAGCCTACCGGGCGCCACACCTGCTGATCGGGGGCCAGCTCGATCCCCATGGCGAGGCGCTCCTGCTCGGTGATGGGGCGCGGGGCGCGGCAATCGGGGCAGAGGGTGCGCACCAGCCGCTGGGCCAGTACCGCCAAGAGCGACGAGGAGAGCAGGAAGGGCTCGATCCCCATGTCCCGCATCCGGGTGATGGCGCCGATGGCGGTGTTGGTGTGCAGGGTCGACATCACCAGGTGACCGGTCAGCGACGCCTGCACCGCAATCTGGGCGGTTTCCAGATCTCGAATTTCCCCCACCATCACTACGTCCGGATCTTGGCGCAGAATGGCGCGCAGGCCGCGGGCGAAGGTCATGTCCACCTTGGTGTTGACCTGGGTCTGGCCTACCCCTTCGAGGTCATATTCGATGGGGTCTTCCACCGTCAGGATGTTGCGATCCCGCGAGTTGATTTCAGACAGCGCCGCATAGAGGGTGGTGGATTTACCGGAACCGGTCGGGCCGGTCACCAGAATAATGCCGTGGGGCTTGCGAATGAGTTCGCTGATGATGGTGCGGTTGGCCGCGGTCATCCCCAGCTGCTTGAGCTCGAGGCGCACGTTGTTCTTGTCGAGCAGACGCAGTACCACCCGCTCGCCGTAGCTGGACGGCATGGTGGAGACCCGCACGTCGACGGCGCGACCGCCGATACGCAACGAGATACGGCCATCCTGCGGTACCCGCTTCTCGGCGATATCCATTCGCGACATCACCTTGATCCGGGAGACCAGGAGTGATGCCAGCTTGCGATGGGGGCGAAGTATCTCCCGCAGTACCCCATCGATGCGAAAGCGGATAACCAGTGCCCGCTCGAAGGTCTCGATATGGATATCGGAGGCCTCCTCCTTGATCGCCTCGCTCAACATGGCGTTGATGAGGCGAATGATGGGGGCGTCATCATCGGCATCCAGCAGATCTTCGCTTTGCGGCAGCTCTTCGGCCAGGGCGAAGAAGTCCATCTCGTTGCCGAGATCTTCCATCAGCTGGCGCGCTTCGGAGGAGTCGCGCTGGTAGTGAGCCATCAGCAGCTCTTCGAAGGCCTCGTTGTCGAGCTGCTCCACCGCGAAGCTGCAACCCGCGACCCGCCGCACTTCCAGCAGGGCCTGCGGGGTGACGCCGAGGCGGCACTGCAGCACGGGGGCGCCGTCCCGCTCAATCAGGATCACCCCGAAGTTGCGGGCAAAGACAAAGGGGAGCTCGGGCAGTGGCGCAGGCCCGACGCTTCCATCCAGATGGTAGGCACTCATCAGGGCTTACTCTGCACAAACGGGGTGGTGGTCTCGACAGTGTTCTGCTGTCTGCTCCGCATCTCGTTGATCTGCTTCTGGATCTCTTTTTGCAGCTCGGGCGACACCATCACATCCTGGCCATAGGCAGGCAATACCTGACGTTTGGGCGAGGTGAGATAGCCCTCCTGGGCAGCCGCATCAAGCTGTTCGGCGCGGAACAGGGAGTATTTGTTGCTGGAGACACCGGTATAGACGTCCGCATCGCGCAAGATGGTCGGCCGGATAAAGACCATCAGGTTGCGCTTGGAGGTGGTGTTGGAGGTGGAGCGGAACAGATAGCCCAGCACCGGGATATCGCCCAGCAAGGGCACCTTGGAGACCTGCTCCTTGGTCTCCTCATTCATCAAACCGCCCAGCACCACGGTTTCGCCGCTTTTGACCAGCACCGCGTTTTTGACGGTACGGGTGTCGAAGGTGGGGCCAAGGTTGGCGGTACCGGTCGCCTGGGTCTGGGCGACACTGGAGACCTCCTGCTCGATATTGAGCAGCACCGAATCCCCTTCGTTGATCTGCGGGGTCACCACCAGCTTGGTGCCCACCGTCTTGCGCTCAATGGTGTTGAACACCTGATCGCTGGTGGTGGAGCTTTGCGAACCGCTCTGGACCGGGACCTCCTGACCGACGTTGAAGGAGGCCTCCTTGTTGTCCATGGTGACGATACTCGGGGTGGAGAGAATATCGTTCTTGGTATTGGAGGCCAGCGCCGTGGCCAGCATGGCCCAGTCGCCGTGATAGAAACCGGCGGCCATGCCGTTGAACTCTTTCAGCAGACCGGCAGCGGTGTCGGTCTTGCCATTCTGGTAATCCTTGCCCGCCGCAATGGCGCTGCCGAGGGGCAGACCGGAGTTGGTGAACTGGGTGCCACCGCCGTTGGCATTGCCCCACTGGACGCCAAGGCTGAGGCCGTCGCCATCCTGCATCTCGACGATGATCGCCTCCACCAGCACCTGGGCGCGGCGGATATCGAGCTTGGCCACCACCTGCTCCAGTTCGGACATCACGTCCGGCTGTGCGGTGATGACCAGCGCATTGGTGGTCTCGTCGGCTGAGATGGCCAGCTTGCCACCGCCGATGCTGGCGCCACCTGTGGTTGCGCCGCCGCCCTTCTTGTCGGCCTCGATGCTGGAGCTGACCCCCTTGAGCACCTCGACCATGTCTTTGGCCTTGCCATATTTGAGGTAGAAGACCCGGGTGTTGCCCTGGCTCTGCAGGTCGCGGTCGAGCTGGCGCACCATCTGGATGATGCGGGCGCGCGCTTTCGGCTCACCACTCACCACCACCGAGTTGGTGCGCTCGTCGGCCACCACCTTGGGGGAGAGCAGCAGGGAGGCGGTGCCGCCCTGGGGGTTGCCATCCTTGTTGAGGTTGGTCACCAGCCGCACCATTTCCCCCGCCGAGGCGAATTTGAGCTTGATGATGTCCACATCCTGATCGCCTGCGCGGTCGACCCGGTTCACCACCTCCACCAAGCGGTTGACCACGGCGGCGCGGCCGGTGATCAGCAGCACATTGGAGGGCTCGTAGTGCACCACGTTGCCACCACCGGCGTTGTCGTTGAGCTGGCGCAGCAGTGGCGCCAGTTCACGGACCGAGACGTTGCGCACCGGCACTACCCTAGTCACCATCTCGTCGCCCATGCCCGGGTTGCTGCCATCCACCACCGGAATGGCGGAGGTCTTGGCATCCCGCGAGCGCAGCACCTTGAGTACCCCGTTGTCCATAGGCACCACGGCAAAGCCGTAGACGTCGAGCACGCTCAGGAAGAACTGGTAGTACTGCTCCTCATTGAGCAGGTCGTAGCTGCGCACGTTGATCTTGCCGCGCACCGATGGCTCTATGATGATGGTTTTATTGAGGTTCTTGCCTACCGTATTGATGAACTCTTCAATGTCGGCGTTCTTGAAACTGGCAGAGTATTCGGTGGCCCAGGCTGAGCCCGCCATCATCAGTGCCGCTGCGATAGTGGCCAGACGCCAGCTTTTCCCTTTAGTGGTCATTATTGGTACGACTCCAAATCATTATTCTGACAAGCGCACATAGATGTCGAACTGTTCGCCCTGTCGCTCGACGGTCACTGTCATTTCCGTTGCGCCAGCCATCTGCTGCATCGCCTGCATGGCTTGCATGTTGTCCCGTAAATCCAGCCCGTTGATGCTGATGGCCAGGTCATTGGCCTGCAGCCCGCTCTGGTTGAAAAATTCAGGATTGCTGCCCGGGTTGAGGCGATAACCGGTCATGCGGCCATCCACCTGAACCGGTGAAATATTGAGGTAATCAGTGATCTTGCCCGGATCGGCCATCAGCTCGCTGCGCAGGGAGCCAAGGGGGGCGGAGTTGGTCTGCGGCAGCGGCTTGCCATACTCCTCGCCATCCAGCATCAGGGTCTCGTCGCGGCCATCCCGCTCGATGATCACCCGATCCGGATAGACCTGCCGGATCCGCGCCTGTGTGCCGTCAATCATGTCACCGACCCCATAGGAGTTCTGGATGCCGGACATGGCGATGATGGCGATGGATTTGGCGGGATCCGAGCTGGCCAGCACCCCGTTGAGCTGGGCATTGAGCTGGGTACGCGGCGCATTGGCGGCCACGGCGGCTTTGGCTTGCGCCTTGGGGATCGCCTTGCCAAACAGCGCCAGTCGGCTTACCTCGCCCAGTTCAAGGCGCGGGTTGCTCTGGCCGCTGACCGCCACGGCGGAGGGTTGCCACGGTTGGCTGGTTTGCGGGCTTGCCAGGGTGAGCAGACGCCAGGTGAGGGCGGCGCTCTGCTGGGCCAGCATGATCAGCAGCGCCAGAAAGGCCACCTGGGTGACTCTGGTCATGGGAAGCCGCCGGCACTGGGCCAGCAGCATGGTCAAGATGTCATCCCTGAATCGTAGCGTCATATTAATCAACAAATTCCAGGCTCTGGGGCGGCTGCGTATTGTGTACGGCCGATGGCTGTGACACAACGGGTCGGGGCGCGCCAAACCGTAAAAATGGATATTTCATCACACCGTAAACCTTTGAATGCTCACAAAAGTGTCACTCAGGTGAGGTGCATCCTGCTTGCCAGCAAACATCAGGGTACGGTGCGTACTCATCCTCGCCAATCCTGCAGCGCCTTGAGGGTAACGCTCTGTCCGGCGACCTGCAGCACTATGTATTGCTGGTCGATGGTAGCGAGCACGACCCCCGGGGCGAGTTCGCTCCCCTCCCGGTATTCCCGGCCATTGAGCACCACGGCCCGCTTGGCGGGGTTGGAGGAGAACACATGAGAGCCATAGCTCAGCTGCGGCACCTGCTGGCGCACCGACTGGGGTGCCGAGCCCAGCGCCATCAACTGGGCTGGTTGCACGTTCTTGCTGGCGGCGTGTGACGTCTCCTGCAATGGGGTTTCATTGAGGGCTTTCATCAGCTGCTCGGCCAGACTCAGCGCGGGGGTATTCCCCTGACTGGTCCCTTCGTTTTTGGCCACTGCTCTGGGTTGGGCCACCGGCTCCGGCAGGGGCGGGGGCAGCGGTCGGGTCACCATTGCCTTGGGTTCGACCCGCACGAAGGGCGGGGTGATCACCTCTTTCACCTCTACCTTTTCCTCGATGGGGCGCAGGTGGAGCAGATGCCAGCCATAGTTGGCGCCCGCCCCCAGCAGCAAGGCCAGGGGAGCCAGCAGCCAGCCGATGCGGCGTGGGCTGCGCTCCTCTTCCCGGGGCATGGGCAAGCCCATGGCCGGAATATGGGCGGAGAGTTGCGGTTGCTGCGCACGGCGCAGCGCCTTGAGCAGGGTAGACATCAGGAGGCCTCCTCCAGTCTGGGCATGGGTTCACCGGAGAGGGCGTTGAGACGCAGCAGGGTGTTGCTGCCAGCGATGCCATCAGGGGTGAGCCCCTGATCCCGTTGGAACTGTTGCAGCTTGTTCTTGAGCTCGCCATCGAAACGGCGCACCTTGCGCTCGGGTTGTTGCAGCGCACGGCTCAGGGCGTTGTCGAGCCACTGGATCTGGGTCTGACCGGCATTGCTGGCGATCAGGCTGACGCCCCCTTTCGGCATGCGCCAGAGCAGGGTGTAGCTGCCGCCCCAGTTGTCGCTGAGCCACTGGCGATCCACCTGCCAGCTCTGGTCACCTATCATCAGGCTGGCCTTGTTCGGCCCCAGATTGACCAGGGTCGCGTAGTAGAGGCCGCCAGTCTGGTCAGTGAGCGTGATCATGGCGGGATACTGCAGGGCGCGCAGCTCGTCAAGGCTTGCCTCTCCCTCCTGACAGCGCAGACCGGCACGGGGCGCGTTGTCACAGATTGCCTCGAACGGTTCCGGTTCATAACCCCAGACCCGATAGAGATTCTGCATGGCGCTGTCGGGGTCGATGGCCTGATTGATCGCTTCGGTCAGCTGCTCCTGCTGCTCGGCGGTCTCGTCGATGGTGACCGGCACCTCAACCTTGACTACCGGACGGGTGGGGAACACACCGAAAAATTGCCAACCCCACCAGCCTGCGGCCACCAGCAGGGCGCCCGCCAGCGTCACCATCAGACCGGAGGCCCAGCTTCCTTCGTCCCGAACGCCATTGACCTCGAAGGCGGCCTGGCTGATATCGCTGTGGACAATCTTGTAGCTGCCACGGGCGAAAGCGGCGATCAGAGCGCGGTCGCAGATGAGGTTGATGAAACGGGGGATGCCGCCACTCAGGCGATGAAGCGTCTTGATGGCGCGCGGGGTGAAGATGGGTTGTACGCAGCCTGCAACTTGCAGCCGGAAGCGGACGTAGGCATCCACATCGCTGTGGGAGAGCGGCAGCAGGTGATAGCGGGCGGTAATGCGCTGGGCCAGCTGGCGTAGCAGGGGTTGGCGCAGCATCTGTTGCAGCTCGGGCTGACCGATCAGTACCACCTGCAGCAGTTTTCGTTCGTCGGTTTCGAGGTTGGTGAGCAGACGCAGTTGCTCCAGTACGCCGGGCAGCAGGTGCTGCGCCTCATCCACCAGTACCACGCTGCGCTTGCCTGCCGCCAGGTTGGCCAGCAGGTGATCGCGAATAAGGTCGAACAGCCGCTTGATCCCGGCATCTTCGGGATAGGGGAGTTTAAACTCGTCGCAGATGGCGGCCAGCAGATCCCGTTCGGTCAGGGAGGGGTTGAGGATGTAGGCGATCTCGGTCTCGGCGGGCAGCTGTTGCAGCAGGCAGCGGGAGACGGTGGTTTTGCCAGTGCCCACTTCGCCGGTCAGCAGCACAAAGCCGCCGCCATCCTGCAATCCATAGTTGAGATGAGCAAGGGCTTCGCCGTGGCGCTCGCTCATATAGAGGTACTTGGGATTGGGCGAGATGGAAAACGGGTGTTCCGAGAGGCCGAAGAACTGTGTGTACATGAGGGTATTCTTTTGTAGCCGGCGACAGATGAAAAATGTCTCCGGATGATAGCAAACCTCGCTTTCATTGGAAGCCATCATTGGCGCCGAAGGGTAAATTGCGGCCTTTTCCTGCCATCTTGTGATCCCGGTTGCGTCATTGGCACGAATCCGGATCACAAAATGACAAAAAACAGCTGTAAATAAAGGGAAATATCAATATAGGCGCGGCGTGGCAAATGCCGTCAGCATGGCGCTGAACCGGCAATGGCTGGACCTGTTTGTGTACAATTTATGACGCCGGTTGCCCTGTCAGCCATCAGGGCAAGCTGGGCGGGATGTACTTGCTCAGTGGTGATCCTGAAACTGCGCGGCAATCTCCCTGAACTGCGCTTCGCAGGCGAGAAACGCCGCGACAATGCCGGGATCAAAATGGCTGCCGCTCCCCTTCACGATGATCTCCTTCGCTTCTTCATGGCTGAAAGCAGGTTTGTAGACCCGTTTCGAGATGAGGGCATCGTAGACATCCGCTACCGCCATCAAACGCCCGGAGAGGGGAATGTCCTCACCCGCCAGCCCAGCCGGATAGCCGCTGCCATCCCACTTTTCGTGGTGGGTGAGGGAGATCTCCCGGGCCAGCCGCAAGAAGGAGTTGGAGCCCAGCTGCGCCTCGGCACTCGCCAGCGCATCGGCGCCGATCTGCGGGTGGCGCTTCATGATGGCGAACTCTTCGTCGGTCAGCTTGCCCGGTTTGAGCAGGATTGCATCGGGAATGCCCACCTTGCCCACATCGTGCAGCGGGGCCGACTTGAACAGCAGGTCGATGGTGGCGTCATCGAGCGGATAGCGATCCCAATCGCTGCGACTGAGGTATTGCGCCAGCGCCTTCACATAGTGCTGGGTGCGGATGATATGGGCGCCGGTCTCGTTGTCACGGGTCTCTGCCAGCGAGGCGAGGCCGAGGATGGCCACATCGCGGGTCAGGTTGAGCTCGTCACTGCGGGATTTCAGCTCGCCGATCATCTGATTGGTGCTGGCGGCGATAAGACCGAACTCGTCATCCCGGGTGACCGGCACCCGGGCGTCGAAGTCACCGCACTGTACTCTGGCCATGGTGCTGGTCTGCTGGCGCAGGGATAGGCCGAGATTGCGACCATAACCGTGAATAATGAGGGCGAGATAACAGAAGGTCACCGTCATTACGAAGGCGATCTCCCACAGGATGTAGTGCTGGGCATCGACCCTCGGCAGGCTGCGCTCCACCGTCACCAGCCACTCCAGATCCTTGTTGAACAGCAAGAAGAAGACGCCTCCCAGCAGGGTGAGGGTCGCCAGGGTAAAGAGGGTGAACTTGCGTGGCATCGGCATGGCCAGCGGGTGGCTCAGTGTCAGGCTCTGCTCGGCTTGCCGTGCTCTGGCCCGATGCAAGTCTCGCTCCAGAGTCAGATCGGCCGCCACCAGAAAGCCGAGGGTGGTCATCCCCAGCAGCACCTTGAGGTGACTCTCCAGCGGGAAGTCGTGGGCCAGGGCGTTGTAGCCCGACAGCAGCAGTGCCCCCAGCAGGTAGAAACCCACCTCCAGTCCAAACCCGTCCAGCCCGTTGCGCGGCAGGGGCCGCCTTGAGAGCAGCCAATTGCGCACGGCAAACATGATGGCGAACGTCACCAGGGTCGGCCCCAGCAACTGGGGCAGGGTGAGACTCTCGAGAAACGGGCAAACCTGCCAGCCATAGAGACAAAATAGTGACAGGGTTACCCCGTAGTGCAGGGCGCAGCGCCCCGTGATCCTCTGCATATTCCCACCCATGTTGCTGGTTATTGTTATGTCGGCGGGAGGCCCGCCATTACAGGCGCCGCAGCAGCAGGCTACCGATAGAGTAGCCGGCGCCAAACGAGCAAAGTACGCCGCGCGCCCCCGCAGGAAGGTCGCGATTGTACAGATGAAACGCGATGATGGAACCCGCCGAGCTGGTATTACCATAGCTATCAAGAATGACCGGCGCCTCCTGCTGGCTGGCATCGTGGCCGAGCAGTTTGCGGCCGATGAACTGGTTCATGGTGAGGTTGGCCTGATGGAGCCAGAGCCGGTTCAGGCTCTCGGCGGGCCAGCCCTGCTCATCGAGCTGGTTGGCAATCTGGTCGCACACCAGTGGCAACACCTCCTTGAATACCTTGCGCCCCTGCTGGCGAAACAGCTTGTCGTCGCCGTAGCGGGTGCGCGGGCTCAGCCGGTTCAGAAAGCCGAAGTTGTTGCGGATGTTGTTGGAGTACTGGGTCACCAGCTTGCTGGCCACCAGTTGCCACGGATTGGCCGCCTTGCAATCGGTCTCCCGCTCCAGCAGCACCGCGGTGCAGGCATCGCCGAAGATAAAGTGACTGTCTCTGTCCCGGAAATTGAGGTGTCCCGAGCAGATCTCCGGATTGACTACCAGCGCCAGTTTGGCGGTACCTGCCGCCAGCATATCGGCGGCTGTCTTGATGCCGAAGGTGGCAGACGAGCAGGCCACGTTCATGTCAAAGGCCATGCCGCTCGCCCCGAGATAGTGCTGCAGCTCGATGGCCAGTGCCGGATAGGGGCGCGGCATGTTGGAGGCGGCGACGATCACCAGATCGATCTCGCCGGGCTCGCGGCCGGCGGCGATCAGTGCCTGCTCGGCGGCAGCCACAGCCATCTCCACCATGATGGAGGGCATCTCATCGGGCCGCTCCGCCAGCAGCGGCTGCATGATGTCGGGGTTGAGCACTCCCTCTCGGCTCACCAGATAACGACTCTTGATGCCGGAGGCCTTCTCGATGAACTCGCAGCTGGAGTGCTGCTTGGCGGGAAGCTGGCCAGCGTCGATGGCGGAGGCGTTCTCCTCGTTGTAGAGATCCACATGCTGGTTGAAGGCGGCCACCAGCTCTTCATTGCTGACGGCAAAGGGTGGGGTATAGAGGCCTGAGCCACTGATCACGATAGAGGTCATCTTTGCTCCTCGCCGGGTGCGTTCCCGGCTTGTCGGTTTATAGGGGTGAGAGGGTTACAGCTGGTCGATCGCTGCAGCGAGACCCGCCAGGGTCAGCGGATGCATCCGTCCGCCAACCACGTCATTCATCAGTTTGATGGAGGGATGCCAGAGCCACTCCCGGCGCGGGGTGGGATTGATCCACACCAGTTTGGGAAAGTGTTGCTGCAAGCGTGTGAGCCACACCTGACCCGACTCCTCGTTCCACTGCTCGACACTGCCGCCCGGCCAGGTGATCTCGTAGGGGCCCATGGTGGCATCCCCCACCAGGATAACCTTGTAGTCGCTGCCATAGGTGCGCAGCAGCCGCAGGGTATCGAACCGCTCCTCAAAACGGCGGGCGTTATCCTTCCAGACGAAGTCGTAGAGGCAGTTGTGAAAATAGAAGTACTCCAGATGCTTGAACTCGTGGCGCAGAGCCGAGAAGAGGCGCTGTACCTCGGCCACGTGAGCATCCATGGAGCCCCCCACATCGAAAAAAACCAGCAGCTTGACCCCGTTGTGGCGCTCGGGCCGCAGCTTCACATCGAGCCAGCCCTGGCGGGCCGAACTTTTTATGGTGTCGTCGAGATCCAGCTCGTCGGGATTGCCTCTGCGCACCCAACGCCTGAGCTTGCGCAGCGCGAGCTGGATGGCGCGCTGGCCGAGCGGCGAGTCGTCGCTGAAGTTGCGATAGTGACGGGCCTCCCACACCTTGGCCGCCTTGCCGTGCTGCCCCTCTCCACCCATGCGCACCCCCTCTGGGTGAAAACCGCCATGGCCAAACGGGCTGCTGCCACCGGTCCCTACCCACTTGTTGCCGCCGGCATGGCGCTCTTTCTGCTCGTTCAGCCGCTGATTAAGGGTCTCCAGCAGCTTGTCGAGTCCGCCAAGGGATTTGAGCAGCGCCTTCTCTTCTGGGCTCAACAGCCGTTCGAACTCCTTGCGCAGCCACTCCTCGGGCAGGCTCTCCGGCAACAGGGGGATGGCTTCCAGCCCTTCGTAGTACTCGGCGAAGGCACGATCGAAGCGATCGTAGTGGGCCTCGTCTTTTACCAGCAGGCAGCAGGAGAGTTGGTAGAACTCGTCCATATCGACAGCGACCAGCCGGGCCGCCAGCGCGGCGTGCAAGTCCAGCAGTTCGCGCAGGCTGCAGGGGAGCTTGTGGCGGTGCAGGTGGGTAAAAAAGTCGATCAGCATGGGTCAGCTGCCGCGTCGGGCCAAAAAGGCGAGCTTCTCGAAGAGATGCAGATCCTGCTCGGTCTTGAGCAGAGCGCCATATAGCGCGGGCACTAGCTTGCCGGGCTCGCGGGCGCGCATCGCCTCGGGGGCGATATCGTCGGCCAAGAGCAGGCGGATCCAGTCCAGCAGCTCCGAAGTGGAGGGCTTCTTGCGCAGCCCCTCAACCTCGCGCAGCTCGAAGAAGAGATCCATTGCCTCGCCAAGCAGGCTCTCCTTGAGGTCGGGGTAGTGGAGTTTGACGATGGCCTGCATCTCGGCCTTATCGGGGAAGCGGATGTAGTGGAAAAAGCAGCGGCGTAGGAAGGCATCCGGCAGCTCTTTTTCATTGTTGGAGGTGATGATGACCACCGGCCGCTGGCGTGCCTTGACTCGCTCGCCGGTCTCGTAAACATCGAACTCCATTCGATCCAGCTCCAGCAGCAGATCGTTGGGGAATTCGATGTCGGCCTTGTCGATCTCGTCGATCAGCAGCACAGGTCGCTGCTCGGCGCTGAAGGCCTGCCACAACTTGCCTTTACGAATGTAGTGACTGATATCGGCCACTCTGGGGTCGCCGAGCTGGGAGTCCCGCAGCCGGGCCACCGCATCATATTCGTAGAGTCCCTGTTGGGCCTTGGTGGTGGACTTGATATGCCAAGCAATGAGATCGGTGCCGAGATGGTCGGCGACCGCTTCCGCCAGCACCGTCTTGCCGGTGCCCGGCTCCCCTTTGATCAGCAGCGGTTTTTCGAGGGTGATGGCGGCATTGACCGCCATCTTCAATGCATCGGAGGCGAGATACTGGCTGCTTCCTGAAAATCCCATAACGTCGGTTCCTTTGACGATTGGCTCCCGGAGTCAGGGGCCAGAGAGAATAAGCTCTATATGTTGTAATACCATATGGTTATAACGAATAGTCACTTCTCATTCAGAAACCACAGGGTAATCTTGTTTCATCGCCGTAACAAACACAGGGATAGCACCATGAGCAAAATTTTTGAGGACAACAGCCAGACTATCGGTCACACCCCGCTGGTTCGTCTCAACCGTGTTACCAAAGGCCGCGTGCTGGCCAAGATCGAGAGCCGCAACCCCAGCTTCAGCGTCAAGTGCCGTATCGGTGCCAACCTGATCTGGGATGCCGAGAAGCGCGGTATCCTGACCAAGGGTAAGGAGATCATCGAGCCCACCAGCGGCAACACGGGTATTGCTCTGGCCTTTGTCGCGGCGGCTCGCGGCTATCCCATCACCCTGACCATGCCGGCTACCATGAGCTTGGAGCGCCGCAAGTTGCTCAAGGCGCTCGGTGCCAATCTGGTGTTAACCGAAGGGCCGCTCGGCATGAAGGGTGCCATTGCCAAGGCCAGCGAGATCCTCGAATCCGAGCCGGGCAAGTATGTGTTGTTGCAACAGTTTGAAAACCCGGCCAACCCGGAGATCCACGAAAAGACCACCGGCCCCGAGATTTGGGATGCCACTGACGGCGAAGTGGATGTGTTCGTGGCCGGGGTCGGTACCGGCGGCACCATTACCGGTGTCTCCCGCTATCTGAAGCAGACGAAAGGCAAGGCGGTGGTCTCTGTCGCGGTCGAACCGGCCGAGTCGCCGGTCATCAGCCAGAAGCTGGCCGGGGAAGAGATTAAACCCGGCCCCCACAAGATCCAGGGGATCGGCGCCGGCTTTATCCCTGGCAACCTGGACCTCTCCCTCATCGATCGGGTGGAGAAGGTGACCAGTGACGAAGCCATCGAGATGGCCCGTCGCCTGATGGAGGAGGAGGGGATCCTGGCCGGTATCAGCTCCGGTGCTGCGGTGGTGGCTGCCAGCCGTCTGGCCGAGCTGCCGGAATTTGCGGGCAAAACCATAGTGGTCATCCTGCCGAGCGCGGCGGAGCGTTACCTCTCCAGCGCCCTGTTTGCCGGGGTGTTCAGCGAGCAGGAACTGCAGCAGTAACTGATCGGAATCTTTCAAAACAGCGGCGCTCCCAGGAGCGCCGCTTCTTTATGGGCTAGACTCAACCCCTGTTAGTGTCACTTGATCCTTATTTTTTGGGGTAAAATAACAAGTTCCGGAGTGAGAAAAAAAGCAGACATTCCGCTCTAAATCTCATATCCTGTGCGGCGTCACGCGGTGTTTGCTGGCTGGGTATCACAAAGTAACAAAGTGTTATTTTTCGTTATAAAATAATTTCAGGCCAGTCCTGATGCGGCTTGTAGCCCAATAACTGAAAATTGCCAACCAGCGCGCCGATTACTGCACAGAAACTTGACCTGGATTAAACCATTGCGGGTCTGCTTTCGTTACTTTACAACATATCCATACTGACACGGTGGGTCAGGTTGCTTCAAAAACGACCAATCCACCAAAAAATATCAATAATATGGGGTGAAACCATGTACGAGAAGTCTGTTGTTATTACTGCTGAAAACGGCCTGCACACCCGTCCGGCAGCTCAGTTCGTGAAAGAAGCCAAAGAATTCCAAAGCGAGATCACTGTGGTCTCCGGTGGCAAGTCCGCCAGCGCCAAGAGCCTGTTCAAGCTGCAGACCCTGGGCCTGACCAAGGGTACCAACGTAACTATCCAGGCTGACGGCCCGGATGCTCAGCAAGCTGTTGAGAAGCTGGTTGCCCTGATGGACGAGCTGGAGTAATCCAGCTTTAGATTCCTCCCCCACAGTCGTTTTAATAGGAAGGATTATGATATCTGGCATTCTTGCGTCCCCCGGTATCGCATTCGGTAAGGCGCTTCTTCTTAAAGAAGATGAAATCGTTATCAATCAGGGCAAAATCTCTGCTGACCAGATTGATGCCGAGATCAACCGTTTCCTCGAAGCTCGTACCAAGTCAGCTACCCAGCTGGAAGCCATCAAAGAGATGGCCGGTCGCACCTTCGGTGAGGAAAAAGAGGCCATCTTCGAAGGCCACATCATGCTGCTCGAAGATGAGGAGCTGGAAGGGGATATCAAATCCTTCATCAAAGAGAACAAGGCTTCCGCTGACAAAGCCATCTATGAGGTGATCGAACAGTACGCCAAGATGATGGCCGAGCTGGATGACCCTTATCTGCGCGAACGCGCTACCGACTTCCGTGACATCGGTACCCGTCTGGTCAAGAACGTACTGGGCATCGCCGTTGTCAACCTGAGCACCATCGACGAAGAGGTGATCCTGGTCGCCAAAGACCTGACCCCGTCTGAAACCGCTCAAATCAACCTGAAATATGTGCTGGGTTTCGTCACCGACATCGGTGGCCGTACCTCTCACACCTCCATCATGGCCCGCTCCCTGGAGCTGCCGGCCGTGGTAGGCACCAACGACATCACCGAGCGCGTCAAGAACGGTGACATGCTGGTGCTGGATGCGATCAACAACCAGATCATCATCAATCCGACCGCTGAACAGCTGACCGAAGCCAAGAAGTTCCAGGCTCAGTTCCAGGCCGAGAAAGATGAGCTGGCCAAGCTGAAAGATCTGCCTGCCATCACGCTGGATGGTCACCAGGTCGAAGTGTGCGCCAACATCGGTACCGTCAAGGATACCGAAGGTGCCATCCGCAATGGCGCCGAAGGCGTGGGTCTGTACCGTACCGAGTTCCTGTTTATGGACCGTGACGCGCTGCCGACCGAAGACGAGCAGTTCAAAGCCTACAAAGAAGTGGCCGAAGCGATGCCGGATCAGCCGATCATCGTGCGTACCATGGACATTGGCGGCGACAAAGAGCTGCCCTACATGAATTTCCCGAAAGAGATGAACCCCTTCCTGGGCTGGCGTGCCGTGCGTATTTTCTTCGACCGCGAAGACATCATGCACGCTCAGCTGCGGGCCATTCTGCGCGCCTCTGCCTTCGGCAAACTGCGCATCATGTTCCCGATGATCATCTCTGTCGAAGAGTTCCGTAGCCTGAAAGCTACCGTAGAGACGCTGAAGGCCGAACTGCGTGCCGAAGGCAAAGCCTTTGATGAATCCATCGAAGTGGGTATCATGATCGAGACCCCGGCCGCTGCCGTGATGGCTCATCATCTGGCCAAGGAAGTGGATTTCTTCAGTATCGGTACCAACGACCTGACCCAATACACCCTGGCTGTCGATCGTGGTAACGAGATGATCTCCGCCATGTACAACCCGCTGTCACCCTCCGTCCTGACCCTGATCAAGATGGTTATCGATGCGTCCCACGCCGAAGGCAAGTGGACCGGTATGTGTGGTGAACTGGCTGGTGACGAGCGCGCTACCCTGCTGCTGCTGGGTATGGGTCTGGATGAGTTCTCCATGAGCGCCATCTCTGTACCGCGTATCAAGAAGCTTATCCGCAACACCAACTTCGAAGATGTGAAGGCAATGGCTGATCAAGCACTGAGCTTTGCCACCGCCGCTGAAATCGAAGCATGCGTAGATAACTTTATTAAGCAGAAGGCAGTCTGCTAAGATCGGCTGCAAACAGCGACAAATCATCTCTAGGAGCTTTATATGGGTCTGTTTGATAAACTGAAGAAACTGGTTTCCGACGATAGCTCTGACACCGGCGGCATCGAAATCTTTGCTCCGCTGTCTGGCGAAATCGTGCCGATCGAAGATGTGCCTGACGTTGTCTTCGCCGAGAAGATCGTTGGTGACGGTATCGCCATCAAGCCGGCTGGCAACAAGATGGTTGCTCCGTGCGATGGTACCATTGGCAAGATTTTCGAGACCAACCACGCGTTCTCTCTGGAATCCGACTCCGGTATCGAGCTGTTCGTTCACTTCGGTATCGACACCGTTGAACTGAAAGGCGAAGGCTTCAAGCGTATCGCTCAGGAAGGCCAGCAGGTCAAGCGCGGCGACACCATCATCGAGTTCGATCTGGCCGTTCTGGAAGCGAAAGCCAAGTCTACCCTGACTCCGGTTGTCATCTCCAACATGGACGAGATCAAAGAGCTGATCAAAATGACTGGTGCCGTGACTGTGGGCGAGACCCCGGTTATCCGTATCAAGAAGTAATGCCCGGCTGGCTCACGCCAGTTGCGCAGTAAAAAACCGAAGCCTTGTGCTTCGGTTTTTTTATGGCTGCGAGTCGGCTTTTCTTTCTGGTTATTACTCTATTCCGTCGAGATGACAACCCGGTTACGGCCCTGATCCTTGGCCTGATAAAGGGCCCGGTCTGCCATCATCAGCAGATAGTCGATGCTCTCCTGCCCCTTCATGCTGGCACACCCCAGACTGATGGTGAGGGATAGCTGCTTCCCCTGCCATGGCAATCGGGTGGTACTGACATGCTGGCGCAGCTGTTCGGCGCGCCGTGCCGCCTGTTCAATATCGCAACCAGGCAGGATCAGCAGAAACTCCTCTCCACCCCAACGGGCCAGACTCTCCCCCGGCAACAGCTGGCCCGCCATAGCGTGGGCGACGGCGCAGAGCGCGGCATCGCCAGCAGGATGGCCGTAGCGGTCATTGACCTGTTTGAAATGGTCGATATCTCCCAGTACCACCGAGAGGGGATCCCCCTGCAACCAAAGGGCCTGCAGCTGTTGCTGGGCGCCGCGCCGGTTGGTCAGTTCGGTGAGCGGATCGGTGCAGGAGAGGCGGCTCACCTCTTCCACCATGCACTGCAGGTCGTGGATATCGCGAAAGGTGACGATATGGCCATCCGGGATGGCATCGGCTCCCAGCTGGGCAGTGACGATAAACCAGCGCGACTGACCGCTCTTGCAGCGGATCAGCGCAGGCATTTCGGCGACCTCCAGCCCTTGCGACAAGCTCTGTTCCACCTGGGAGTGCCAGGAGTCGATGATGGTGCGGCGATACCCTTCATCCGGGTAGGCGACCTGAAACCAGGAAGCCATGTCCGGCAGATCGTCAAGGTTGTAGCCCAGTTGCTCAATGAAGGCTTTATTCAGGAAGCGGTGGCGCCGCTGCGGGATCATGTCGGGTGAGCAGCCATCGTGACGGGCAATGGATTCGGACACCAGAATAGGCAGCGGGATCACATCGAACGAGCGAAACAGGATCTGTTGCAGTTCTCGGTCATTCATAGGAAAAGCGGCTCCACGATGCATCTTTTACATGCTTTACCATAGGTCAGACCTGTTTGGTGGTAAACCGATTTATAGCGGTTCCGCCGCCGGTTTTTCAGCCAATGGCAAAGGCGAGAAAATGGCAGAGTTGTGTGCCGTGACCGTATCAGGTGAAAGCAGGGCAGGCTGAGGAGAAGCGGCGGGGCAAAAGGGTCAAAAAAACCCACATGGTCAGGCACATGTGGGTCGGGAAAAACCAGACAGGGTAAAACAGACACTCCCTGTGTCGGTCATCTTCAGCTCAGGTGGAGGTGGTCCATCTGCTGGAGCTTTTCGGGCCAGGGCCCCTGCTGGTGGTCACCAAATCTTCACACGCTCGGAAGGTGGCAGATAGAGCTTGTCTCCCGGCTTGATGGCAAAGGCGCGATAGAAGGCCGGCATATTAGCGACGACGCCGTTGACCCGGTACTCCAGCGGTGAGTGGGGATCTGTCTTGAGCAGAACGGCAGCGAGCTCGGGCCGGTACTTTCCTTTCCACACCTGCGCCCAGCCGATAAAGAAACGCTGCTCGGCAGTGAAGCCATCGAGCACAGCTGGCAGGCGGTTGCCCAGGGCGAGCCGGTACGCCTTGTGGGCGATGGTCAGGCCACCGAGATCGCCGATGTTCTCGCCAAGGGTCAGCTGGCCGTTGACATGCTCCCCCTTGATGGGCTCGTAACGGTCGTACTGTTTCGCCAGTTTTTGCGCTCTGGCGGTGAACTCCTTGAGATCGGCCGGAGCCCACCAGTTGTGCAAGGCACCGTTGCCATCGAATTTGGCCCCCTGATCATCGAAACCATGGCTCAACTCGTGACCGATGACCGCGCCGATAGCGCCATAGTTGACCGCATCATCCGCCTTAAGATCGAAGTAGGGCGGTTGCAGTATGGCGGCCGGGAAGACGATCTCGTTGTTGTTCGGGTTGTAGTAGGCATTCACCGTCTGCGGATTGTCGAACCACTCCTCCCGATCTACCGGTTGATGGAGGCGGGCAAGGTGCTCGTTGTAACGCACCGTGGCCGCGCGCTGGGCATTGCCGACCAGATCATCGGGACGGATCTCGATTGCGCTGTAATCCTGCCACTGGTCGGGATAGCCGATCTTGACCCGTACCTTCTCCAGTTTCGCCCGCGCCTGCTGTTTGGTCGGGGCAGACATCCAGTCGAGCCCACAGATCTCCTGGCGATAGGCAGCGATCAGATTGCGTACCATGGTCGCCATCTGTGCCTTGGCTTCGGCCGGAAAGTAGCGCTCCACGTAGAGTTTGCCCACCGCCTGACCCAGATAGTCGTCCAGCACCTCCATGGCCTGCTTCCAAGGCTCCCGCTGCCGGGGGATGCCGCTCAGGGTTGTACCGTAGAAAGCGAAGTGCAGGGCATTGCTCTGGCTGTCGAGATAGGGCGCATAAGTACGTAGCAGATGGAACAGGCAGTAGGATTGCCACTGCGCGATGCTGGTCTCCTGCATCACGGCGGCCAGCTTCTCCAGATAGTCCGGCTCACTGACGATGATCTCCGTTTCCCCGGCGATAACGGCCTCTGTCAGGTAGCGTTGCCAATCCAGGGTGGGCAGCAACTGACTGAGGCGAGCGATGGGTAGTTTGTTGTAGGTGAGGTTGTCATCCCGCAGCTTGACTCTATCCCACTGCAGGCTGGCGAGGCGGGTCTCCAACGTCAGAATGCGATGGGCCTGCTCGCTCGCCCCCTCGACGCCGGCATGGTTGAGCAGGGCGGTAATGAACTGCTCGTAGCTGGCCCGCAGAGCCTTGCTGGCGGCATCTGCTTTCAGGTAGTAGTCCCGATCCGGCAGACCGAGGCCGGATTGCTGCAGGTAGATCCCGTAGCTGTCAGGCTGTTTCTTGTCGGCCATGAACCCGATACCAAAGGGAGCGCCGCCCCCCAGCTTGTTAACCCGGGCAAAGTAGGTGGCTAGCGAGGCGCCATCATGGATGGCCATGATCTCGTCGCGCAGTGGCTGAATGGGGGTCAGCCCTTTGGCATCCCGCCCGGCCTGATCCAGATAGCTGGCGTAGAGGTCGGCGATCTGCTGGTGAGGGGTTCCGGCCTGTTGCGGGCGCTTGAGCAGCTCCTCCAGCAACACCTTGCGATCCTCCAGCGACTTGTCCGCCAACAGATTGCCGATGGTCTGCCCCGGCATGTCATCCGGTATCCGGGTCTGTGCCAGCCAGTTGCCGTTGACGTGGCGAAACAGATCGTCTGCCGCACGCACGCTGTCATCCATGCTGGCCAGATCCACCCCGGAGTGGCCGCTGGTGGCACCGGCGCATGGGGCGAGGCCAAGCAGGGCCAGCGCAATGAGGCTGGCGATCATGCTGCGTTGCTGTTTCATCTTGTGTGTCCTGTATGGGGAGCCTGTGGTGAATTGGCTGTAACCGCTGGCCAATCAGCTGCGAACGACCGAGAGGAAACGACCGTCGTGATTGAAGGTGCAGGTAAAGTCGACCGCATCATCGTCGGTCTCGTACTGGCCATAGACCTTGTATCTGTGGCCACTCTCTTCTGCCGACTCGGTGGTGATATCGCGCGGGGAGACATGGAATTTGCTGGCTGCTTCCCCCGAGCAGTAACGGGGCATCTTGCTGGTGGCCATATGCTGGTCATCGCTATCGTCATGCTGGCCATCATGCTCGTGTTTGTTATCGCTGTGCTTTTTCCCGGCGTAATAGCCAGCGGCGCCGATGGCCCCCAGCGCAGCTGCACCTATCAAGACTTTCTTGGTATCCATATTCTGGCAGCCGCTCAATGCCAGACAGGCGGCCAACCCCATTACCATCAAGGAGTGTTTCATCTCTCGGATCCTTTCAATTATCAAATGAGCAAGTCGGTGTCAGCCGAGTGGTGGTCACAGTGCCCGGCGCTGGAATGGCGCCACTTTGCAATGGTCAGGATGAAGAGGACACTCAAATAAAATTAAAAAAAGTTATAAAAATCCGGGAGCCGGAGCGAGCGCAGTATGGGGTAAGCAGTGAGGGGAGAAGGGCGCAGGTTTCATCCATGCGGTAAGTAGTGGTGTGGGGCAAGTGTCTGTTTTTAGACTTTTATTTCTCTTTATATTTTATCAAGGGTGATGGCTGCTTGTTGTGCGGCGGCCAGCCATGCTGGCGGTGGATAGCCGTCTCTATCTTCAACTGGGCATAAAAAAGCCGCTCACCTGGGTGAGCGGCTGTTACCATCAGAACCGTGCAGTTCGCTATCAGGCTGGCTGCTTGCCATCTTCCGCGGGCGGCGGCAGGGCGGCGGAGTTGGACTCCACCTTCTGCTCTTCGCCCTGCATGTTCTTGATGTAGACATCCATCTGGTTGAAGGCGATCTCGATGCCGTTCTCGCGGAACAGCTGGTCGATCTTGCGGTTCAACTCGTCCACCGCCGGGTTGCGGTCTCCCAGTTCGCTCACGAAGAAGCGCAGCTCGTGGTCCAGAGTGCTGGCGCCAAAGGTGAGGAAGTAGACGATGGGGGCCGGATCTTTCAGCACGCGGCTGTTTTCGTCGGCCGCCTGTTTGAGCAGGGTGCGGGTCAGTTCCAGATCCGAGCCATACGCCACGCCCACCCGCACGATCACCCGGGTGACGGTGTCACTCAGCGACCAGTTGATGAGCCGTTCTGTCATCAGTTGCTGGTTGGGGATGATCACCTCTTTGCGGTCGAAGTCGGTCAGGGTGGTGGCGCGAATGCGGATCCGCGAGACGGTACCGGAGAAGGAGCCGATGGTGACGGTGTCACCGATCCGCACCGGACGCTCGAACAGGATGATGATGCCGGAGACGAAGTTGGAAAGAATTTCCTTCATGCCGAAACCGATACCGACTGACAGACCACCCGCTACCCACTGCAGCTTGTCCCACTGCACGCCCATCATGGAGAGGGCGGTCAGGGAGCCAAAGCCGATCAGCACGTAGTTGAGCATGGTGGTGATGGCGTAGGCGGTCCCCTGAGCCAGGTTGAGCTTGGAGAGCACCAGCACCTCCAGCAAGCCCGGCAGGTTGCGCGCCAGTGACCATGCACCGCCGAGCAGCAGGAAGCCGATCAGCACGTCACTGAGGCTGATGGGGAAGAGCACGGCGTTGGCGCCGGTGCCTTCACTGCGGTGCCACAGCACCATGCTGTCGAGGTAGGAGAAGACCGCGACCAGATCGGACCAGAGCCAGTAGAAGGCGACGCCGAAGATCAGCATCAGCACGGTACGGGTCAGACGCAGGGACTGCTGGCTGACATCCTCCAGATCCATGGGCTGCTCTTCAATGGACTCACCACCTTCCGCATCTTCCGAAGATTTGTGCTCACGCTTGGCCACCGCACGGCGGTAGGCCAGACGACGGGCGGCCAGCTCAAGACCACGCAGGGCGGTGCGGTAGACCAGGCTCCAGATGATGATGAGGTAGAAGGATTCGATCAGGCGACCGGTCAGCTTCAGCGCGGTGTAGTAGTAACCGAGCACCGCCAGCACGATCAGCGCCACCGGCGCCAGCGCCAGGGCAATGGCGATCAGCGACTTCTGCATGCTCGCCTCGCCCTTGATGCGGGCGCGGGAGATAGGGAACACCAGATAGGCTGCCAGCCCCAGCAGGGTCAGGGTCATGGCCTGACCGATCACGTCGTTGCCCAGGGTGGAGGGTTCAACCACCGCCTTGGTTGCGAGCATGATGAGCGGCAGCAGTGGCAACCAGATGTAGCGCATGCTGTTGCGCTTGGCTTGCAGCTCCGCTTTCGGGATCCGGAAGTGGGATTCGGCGATGCCGCCCGGGCGCATCACCGCCAGATAGACGCTGAACACCAGATAACCGAGGGCGAGGTTCAGGGTGATCTGGAACATCAGCTTGGGACTGAGCAGACCGCAGTAGGTGAGCAGCAGACCGCCAGCCAGAATGAACATGCTGCCCGGCAGGCGTTGCAGCACGGTATAGAGCAGGGCGCGCGGGGTGTGCCACTGGCTGTCCTGACGGAAACGGCCCAGGTCCTTGGTGATCTTCTTCTCGCGCTCAACCAGCGCCGGACGTTTCCAGACCAGCAGGCCGCCGATCAGCAGCAGCGGGAAGGCGAGCAGGGAGATCCCCAGCAGCTCTTCGCGCCAGCGTTTCCAGTCCGGTTTCAATACCCAGTCGGAGGCCTGTTTGTAGGCCTGGGCGGGCCAGCTGATAAACCACTTGCTGTCGATGGGCTTGTTGCTGCTTACCCAGAAGATGTGTTGCTGCAGGGTAAATTCGATAGAGGCATAGACCCGCGCCAGCTGCTGCTGGGTCAGCTGCAGGCTGATGGCGTTGGTGAGCTGGCTGTCGAGTTGGCGGTTGAGCTGATCGAGCAGATTGATGCGGGTGTCGAGCAGCTTGGCAAGGCTCTGCTTGTCCTCCTCGCTCACCGGATCCTTGCTGCCGGCGATCAGATTGTCCAGATAGAGGTTCTTCTGGAACAGCTGGTCACGCTGCTGGCTCAGTTCAAACTGAGCCAGATGCAGATCGGCGATCTGCTCTTCCAGATTTTTGACGGCGATGGTGGGTGCCGCTTCCAGCTGCTGGTAGAGCTGATAGAGGATGCGCGACAGCAGCAGATTGCCCTTGAGCATCTGCACCTGTTCATTGAGGTTGCGCTCGGTCTGGATGCCGCGCTCCAGCCAGCTCTTGGCTTGCAGGTTTTTCTGGACCAGCGAGTTGAGGCTGGTGGTGGCACCGATCAGCTGCTGGCTGAGCTGGTGGTTGAGCTCCTGCTCTTTTTGCACCAGCGGGCTGTCTTCGGTCGCCACCAGTTCACCGGTCTGCTCGGCGGTTTTCTCTGTGTCGCCGAGGCGCTTGGCGCTGCTCTGATCCTGTAACAGCTGCAGTTTCTGCTCTTCGCTGGCGAGGCGGGCACTCTGGTAGTCGCGCTGCTTGATCGCCAGATCCTGCATGCTGGTACGGTTATCCAGCTCCTTTTGCAGGTGGGCCAGTTGCAGGTCGAGCAGGGCCAGCTCGGCACCGAGCTTCATCTTCTCGGCGCTGGAGACGCTTTCACCTGCGTTGAGGCGGGTACGGATCTCCTGACTGCGCTGGTAGGCACGGCTCATGCTGGCCTGGGCCCGCTCCGGCAGGGTCTGCAAGCTGGTGAGCTGGCTGCCGATGGCGCCGAGGGCCTCCTGGGCCGCCTGCATGTTGGCCAGCACTTCCGGCTGACGGCTGTCGAGCTCTGCCAGACTCATGCTGGCGTATTCGCTCTTGATCTGCTCGGCACTCTTGCCCTTGGTCAGGGCATCGAGCTTGGCACTGATCTCTCTGAGTTCGGTGGGCAGGCTGCGGATCCGCTGGGCCTGGGTCTTGGCCTTCGCCTCTTCCTTGTCGATGCTGTCGAGCAGTCCGAGGGTTTCGGTCAGCAACTTCTGATCCGCTTGCTGACTGACGGTCAGGGTCTCTGATTTACCCAGACCATCCAGCGCTCGCTGAACTGCGTTGCGAGAGGGGACATCTTGCGCCATGGCTTGCGGGACGCAGAGGCTGGCGAGGAGACAGAGTAGCGGCAACAAGGTAGCCGAGACTCTTTTAAAACGTATTGAGGGCATATAACTTCCGGGTTATTACGCGATATTCGGGAGATTTCCCGCATAGATTAAATTCGCGTGGATTCTAACACCGGGCTTGTCAGGTAAGCAGGGGGGAGGGACAAAAAAAACGGCGCCCGCAGGCGCCGTTTTCAACTCGTTCAGCTCTGATTAAAGAACGTGAACAGAAGCGGTGTTGGTGGTGCCGCTCGGTACCAGAGCACCGGAGACCATCACAACCACGTCACCTTTCAGACCCATGCCGATTTCCAGCGCGGCTTCTTTACCGATGCGATAGAAATCGTCGGTAGAGGCGATGCTGTCAACCACGTGAGCAACTACACCCTTGGTCAGAACCAGCTGGGCAGCAGTTTTCTTGTTGGTGGTGATAGCCAGGATCCAGGCTTTCGGGAAGTACTTGCGAATGGCTTTGGCAGACTTGCCGCCTTCGGTAGCGACCACGATCAGCGGGGCATCCAGCTTCTCGGAGGTCTCTACGGCGCCTTTACATACGGCTTCGGTGATGCGCAGCTTGTTGCTGTCGTTGGCAGCAGACAGGTTGGACGGCATCACGGCATCGGTACGCTCGCAGATGGTGGCCATGATGGTCACGGCTTCCAGCGGGTACTTACCCTTGGCGGATTCACCGGACAGCATCACTGCGTCGGTACCGTCCAGGATGGCGTTGGCCACGTCACCAGCTTCGGCGCGGGTCGGACGCGGGTTCTTGATCATGGAGTCCAGCATCTGGGTGGCAGTGATAACCACTTTGCGGGCTTTGTTGCACTTGGCGATGATCATCTTCTGGGCGAAGATAACTTCTTCAACCGGGATCTCTACACCCATGTCGCCACGAGCAACCATGATGCCGTCGGAAACAGCCAGGATCTCGTCGAAGTTGTCCAGACCTTCCTGGTTTTCGATCTTGGAGATGATCTGGATGTTCTCGCCACCGTGGGCTTTCAGGTGCTCACGGATTTCCAGAACGTCTTCTTTCTTACGGATGAAAGAAGCAGCAACGAAATCAACGCCTTGCTCGCAACCGAAGATCAGGTCGCGCTTGTCTTTCTCGGCCAGGGCCGGCAGCTTGATGGAGACGCCCGGCAGGTTAACGCCTTTGTTCTCGCCCAGGTCACCGTTGTTCAGCACTTTACAGATAACTTCGCGCTCGGTGATTTCGATAACGTCCAGACCGATCAGGCCGTCATCAACCAGGATGCGGTTGCCGACGCGCAGATCGTTGGCGAAACCTGCATAGGTCACCGCCACTTTGTCTTTGTTGCCAACCACGGTCTGGTCGGTGGTGAAGGTGAAAGTCTGGCCAGCGACCAGCGCGACGTCGTTGCCGCCTTCCAGCTTCATGGTACGGATTTCCGGACCCTTGGTGTCCAGCAGGATAGCTGCGTGCTTGCCGGTCTCGGCCATCACAGCGCGCAGGTTGCTGATGCGGCTGCCGTGCTCGGCGTAGTCACCGTGGGAGAAGTTCAGGCGCATGACGTTCATGCCGGCGTCCAGCATTTTGGCCAGCATTTCTTTGGATTCGGTCTTCGGACCGATGGTGCAGACAATTTTGGTCTTTTTCATGTCAATCTTCATGGTTAAGGAATTTCCGCCGAGCAATATACACCAGTTTTTGGAATCTTTTTATGATCCAGAAACAACGTTTTGACCAGATAACGTTTTCTTTTCAGGGATAACGTTTTCCTGTGAGTCACATTTTAGAGCATACGGCCACAGGTTCGGGCTGAAGGGATACAAATGTTGCCATCTGTGGTTGTTTGGCCGGGTTGAGGTTCAGATGTTGTAAAATGACCACCCGTCCGCTGTCACCGTCTTGTCACCGGCTTGCGCAAAAATGTTAGTTCATTGGCGCAAGGGTGAAGGAGGTCGGGATGAAAAACAGCCATGAAACCGGATGGGCTCTGCTCTTGCTGGGCGCCGCCCTGCTGCTGGTTCAGACGCTGCCAGCCCGCTACTGGCCTGATAATGCGCGACTGCTGGCGATCTTCTCCCTCCCAGTGAAAGGGGAGGCGGCCGCCGAGGGATTAGCGTGGCGAGAGTGGCAGGATCACAGTGCAGCGACCCGGATGGCGCTTCGTGTAGCCCGACCGCTGCCGGATGCTCCTCAGCCTTGATATCTATTGCCGATTACCTGTCGTGAAGGCGTGAAATTATCAACCGTTGGTTGATAGTGCTTATCTATCTTGCTGGATTGTTCACCTTTAATGGCAGGGGGATAATCGATTCCAACAGCGATATCCCCTCCGGTATCGCCCCCTGATACTTTGTTGGAGTCCGCTTTATGTCCCTCGCCCCCGTCTGGTTTATCTCTCACGGCGCACCGGATCTGGTGCTGCGTGAGCAACCCGCCACCCGCTTTCTGCGAACCCTGCGTCTGGGTGAGCTCAAGGGGCTGGTGGTCATCTCCGCCCACTGGTTCAGCCGCGAGCTGCAGATCAACGTCGAGCCCAAACCGGCCTTGATGTACGACTTTTACGGTTTTCCCGAGCCCCTCTACCGGATGCGCTGGCCTGCCAGCAGCCCCGCGTGGCTGCAACAAGGGGTGAGCGACCAGCTGGCACAGGCCGGACTGACCGCCACCCCGGTGCGGCGCGAGCTGGATCACGGGGTCTGGTCGCCGCTCTCCCTGATCGACCCAAACAGCGAGATCCCGCTGGTGCAGGTCTCCATTCCCGCGAGCTTCACCCCGGCCCAGTTGTGGCAGTTGGGAGAGGTGTTGGGGGCACTGCGCAGTCAGGGAATTGGCATCCTCGCCTCCGGCGCCATCACCCACAACCTGCGGGCGCTGGCACCGGAAGGCTCGCCAGTGCCGGAGTGGGCCAGCCTGTTTGTAGACTGGCTGGAGCAGAAGATGGCCGACGAGGATCGGCTGGCGCTGCTCGACTATCGTCGGCTGGCTCCAGGCGCGGTGGAGTCCCATCCCCACGACGATCATCTGCGCCCACTCTTTGTGGCGTTGGGGGCCGCTGATGGTGTGGCGCCCGCTCGGCTGCACGAGAGCTGGGATGGCGGCAGCCTCTATATGGGCGCCTACCGCTTCGGCTGATAGCCTCTCAACAAGACCCCGCCAATTGGCGGGGTCTTGTTATTTTCGGCGTAGTGATTTAGCCGATGGTACTGGTGATTGAGCTGATGCTACTCAGGGGACCACTACCCGGCTCTCGCCGCCGCCGAGGGCTTCGACTCTGATCTGCACGCCAATCCGTTCTACCAGCGTCTGGACGTGGGAGATGACCCCGATCTGGCGACCGGCGGCCTGCAGGGAGTCGAGGCTGGCGAGCGCCAGATCCAGACTGTCCGGATCGAGGGTGCCGAACCCTTCGTCAATAAACAGCGACTCGACCTGGGTCTGGCGTGACGAGAGGCTGGAGAGGGCCAGCGCCAGCGCCAGCGACACCAGAAAACTCTCGCCGCCGGAGAGAGAGTCCACCGAGCGCACCTCGTCCCCCATATCGAGATCCACCACCTGCAGCGCCAGATCGGTGCCGGGCACCCGCTCCAGTCGGTAGCGGGGCGAGAGCTCGGCGAGCTGGGCGTTGGCCTCCAGCAGCAGACGCTCGAGGGTGAGGCTCTGGGCGAAGGTGCGGAACTTGGCGCCGTTGGCCTGCCCGATCAGATCGCACAGCTGCTGCCAGTGGTCGGCCACCGCCTGCTGGGCGGCCAGTTCCTGTTGCAGGCTGCCCGCCTTGAGCGCTGCGGCTTCGGCCTGTGCCAGCTTGCTCTTGCACTCGAACAGCTGCTCTTCAAGGGCGCGACAACGGGCATCGAGCGCCGTCAGCTGCTCGCTCAGCTCTGCATCCGGCAGGGCGGCCAGCTCGGGATGGTGCTCGCGATAGCGATCCCGCTTGCTCTCCTCCAGCGCCAGCGCCCGTTGCCGCTCGGCAAGGCGGGTACGCGCTTCACCAAGGGCATCTTCCAGCCCTTGCAGGGCAGAGCGGCGAGCCTTGAGTTCATCGGGGCTGATGGCCAGCAGGCGGCGAAGGTCGTACTCGGCAATGCCAAGGGTGCTGGCGTGGGCAGCCCAGCGCCCCAGCACCTCCCGCTTGCGGCGGCTGCTGGTCTGCTTTTCCTGCTCCACATGGGTGAGGCGGGTCTTGAGTTCAGTCTGCCGCTCCCGCAGAGCACGGCCGCCGCTTTGCATCAGCTCCAGTTCGCTGGCGAGTTGTTGCAGTCGTTGCTGCCAGCGGCTCTCGACCAGCGGGATCTCCTCGCCACCCAGACAGGCGGCACGGCTGGTGAGCAGCCCCTGACGCTGCTGTTCGTGCTCCTTGTAGTCCCGCTCGAGTTTGTGCAGCAGCTCGCGCTGGGTCTGCAGGCGCGCCTCCTGCGCACTTAGTGCTGGGGTGAGGCTGGCGATCTCGCTGGCCAGCCGCTCCCACTCGCTCTGGCCGTGCAGCCAGGCTTCGCAGGCTCGCTGCCACTCGTGCCACTGCTGGCTGCCGAGCCATTGGCGCCACGGTTGGCCGCCCATCTGTTCGTCGAGGCGGTGGGCACCCTGTTCGAGGCGCTGGCGCAGGGTCGCCTCCTGCTCGCCCATCCCCTTCACTTCCCCTTCCAGCGCGATGCGCTGGCGATCGGCCTCCTGCCACTGCTGGTCAAACTGCTGGTGCTGGGCAGCCAGTTGGCTCAGTTGCTGACGCACCCCTTGCAGCTGTTGTTGACCAAGCTGGGCCTGACGCAGCTGCTGCTGGCTCTGGGCCAACCCCAGCTCCAGCGCCTGGCCACGGCCAAGCAGTGTGCTCATCAGCTCGTTCCACTCAATGGGGCTTTGGCGCAGCGGCAGCGGATGGCCGAGCAGGGTATCTCCCCCCAGCTGTTGCCAGCGCTGGGTCAGCTGCTCGGCGCGGTTTTCCAGCTCTGGCAGGTGCTGCTGGCGTACCGCCAGCTGGCGGGCCAGCTCCTGACGCTCGCTCTCGCACTGAATGTATTGATGATTGAGCCGCTCCCACTCCAGCTCCAGACTGCGGGCCCGTTCCGCCAGTTGACCAAGAATGCCGGCCACCTGTGGCTGGCTCTGGCTGTAGGGGTGCTCCCCGGAACCGCACAGCGGGCAAGGTTCGCCATCGCTCAGGATATGGCGATACTGCTCGAAGCTGGCGATGGCGCGGGACTGCTCCAGCGCATGGCGCGCCTCGTCCCGCTGCAGGGCGAGCCGCTCGCGGGCGGGGGCCAGCTCTTCGCCAAGGGTGGCGAGCTTGCCCAGCGCCTGCTCCAGCTGGGCAATCTCCTGCTGCAGACGGCCATGCTGCTCGCCGTGATTGCGGCCATAATCGGCAAGTTCCAGCAATTGGCGCAGCTGACCCAGCTGTTCGGTTTGCTGCTGCCACTGCTCCTGCGCCTTGGCGAGGCGGCTCTCCCACTGCTGCTCCTGCAACTCGTTCTGTTGCTGTTGCAGCCGGGCTTGTTCATGTTGCCAGTAGTCGCGCTCCTGCTGACCCTGCTCCAGCTGGCGCTGCAACTGCTGCAGGGCGCGCAGTTTGTGGTCGCGCAGGGTGAGCAGTTGCTGCAACTTGTCGGCATCCCCGGCCCAATCCTGCATGGCGGTAAGCAGGGGCTGCCACTGGCGGGCGACCGGTGCCAGCTCCTTGTTCTCTTCCAGCCAGAGGCTCCACTGCTGGTGCTGGCGCCTGAGCTGTTCCACCTGCTGACTCTGTTCGCGCCACCCCTGCTCGAGGGTGAGCTGCACTTCCCGCTCCTGAGTCCCCTCCTGCTGGATCTTCTGCAACTGCTGCTGCTTTTCCCGAATGCGGGTGTCCAGCTCCTGTGCCCGCTTGAGTTCGGGTTGCAGGGCGCCCCATTCGCGCTCGGCGGCGATCTTCTCTGCCAGCAGCTGCTGTTCGGTGAGGGCGCTCTGCTGGGTCTGCTCCTCGAGTTTGGCCAGCTCCGGCCCCAGCTCGGCGATGACCTTCTCCTGCTGCTGCACCTCAAGAGTGAGGCGGGCCAGCTCGTCGTGATCGGCGCGGGCCACCTGGGCCTGTTCGGCACGGGCAAACTCCTCGCGCTCGGGCGCGGCGGCACCGTGGGCCTGCATGGCGGCTTCCAGCGCAGCTTCACCCTCACTGCAACCTTGCTGCTGGGTGGCTATGCGACCGTTGAGGTCACGCAGATCCTGCATCAGCTGCTGCTGTTGCTGCTCATGCTTGAGGGTGGTGGCGAGGCTCACCTGCCGGCTTACCCACTGCTCGCGGGTCGCCTCGTCCACCAGCGCCACGTCGCCGAGGCGTTGAGTGATGGCGGCCAGCTTCTGCTGCTCCTCCCGCGCCCGTTCATAGGTCTGGATGGAGATGGCGGAGTAGAGCTCGGTGCCGGTCATCCGTTCGAGCAGGGCGGAACGCTCGTTGGCGTCCGACTTGAGAAAGGCGGCGAACTCCCCCTGCGGCAGGATCACCGCGCGGCGGAACTGCTCCCAGGAGAGACCCACCAGCTCGTCAATGCGATCCTGCAGCTCCCGCTTGCTGCCACTGAATACTTGCCCCGATTCCACATCGGTCAGGGTGCGCTCCTGTGCCTGAAAACGCCCCTCGGCGCGGTTGCGTGCACGGCGCACCGCCCAGCGGGCCAGCCAGATGCGGCCATCACAGCCACGAAACTGCACCTCGGCAAAGCCGCTGGCGTGACCGCGACTGAGGATGCCGCGCACGTCGTTGGCCTTGAGCTTCTCCTCGTCATCCATGCGGCCTACTTCGGCCACGTTCTTGCGATTGGCGATAAAGCGCGGCATCTCGTCGTAGAGGGCGAGACAAATGGCGTCGAGCAGGGTGCTCTTGCCGGCGCCTGTATTGCCGGTGATGGCAAACAGGCCCGCGGCGCCGAGTGCCCCGCTGGTAAAGTCGATGGTGAAGGCGCCGGTCAGACTGGCCAGATTCTCACCTGACAGAGACAAGATTTTCATTGGTTAGACTCCTTCACCTGCTCAAGGATCTCTTCAAACGAGGCGACCAGCTCGGCTTCGGGCTCCCCCTCAAACTGGCGCTGATAGCAGAGGCGAAAAACTTCGGTGGGGGAGAGCTCATCCAGCCTGCGCCGCTCGCGACCATCGGCCAGCCCTTCGCCCGAGCCCTGATACTGAGTGCTGATGCGGGCCAGCCGCACCGGTTTGTCGGCGATGGCAGTGAGGATTCGCTCGCGGATGCGGGCCTCTGGCTTGGGCAGCAGCAACCGCACTTCGAGGAAGGGCTGTGCTTCTTGTGGACAAGGGGGGAGCGTCAGTGCCTCGATGGCCTGGAGCGCCTCGTCGAGACCGCTCTGGGGCAGCCGGATCATCTCCACCGCGCGGGGCACCGGGATCCGTTCAAGCCTGACCAGTTTGCCCCCCTCAAACGTCACCTCCAGCACCTGATGGTTGTAGTTGGCTTCGGCGAGCGAAAGCGGCAGCGGCGAGCCGCTGTAGTACACCCCCTCGGCCGGGCTCTGGGCCAGATGGAGGTGACCGAGCGCCGTGTAGTCGGCACCGGCAAAGAGTTCGGCAGGCAGGGCGTGCTGGTTGCCGCCGAGCACCCGCCGCTCTGATAGCTCGGAGAGTTGGCCCGCCGCCAGATAGGCGTGGCCCATGGCGATGAGCGGCAGATCCTCGCCGCAGCGGGCGCGCCCTTCGGCCAGCACCTCGGCATAGATCTGGCGTACCCCTTCGATCAGCCTGTCTTGTCCTTCTGCCAACTGTTCCACCCGCAGATCGCTGCTGCGCAGGAACGGCACGGCGGCGCACCAGGCGGCAATCTTGCCCTCCCGGTCTTGCAGCGGTACCAGCAGACGGTCGGTGTCGAGTTTGCCCTCACTGTCGCGGCTGATGCTGCCGACCAGATGCAGGTCAAAGGCGCGCAGCAGCTCGTGGGGGGCATCCAGCTTGGAGGGGGAGTCGTGGTTGCCGCCAATCAGCACCATGTTGAGGTGAGGCAGCTCGGCGCGCAGCCGTGCCAGAAAGCGGTAGAGCTGCTGCCAGGCGCTGGCGGGGGGATTGGCGGTATCGAACAGATCGCCCGCTACCAGCAGGGCGTCGATCTCGCGCGCCTTGAGGGTGTCGGTCAGCCAGTCGAGGAAGGCATCGTGTTCAAAACGGCGGTCGTGACCATGGAGTTGATGGCCAAGATGCCAGTCGGCGGTATGGAGGATTTTCATGAGAAAGCAACCCGGATCCTGGGATGGTGCCGGTGGCACCCGATGGTGACAAGATGAGGATGCCCCATGCTTTTTTCAAGTAAAACAGGGGGCTGCCGTCAGTTCATGCGGGTTCGCAGCACATCTTGTACTGGGGGTGGCCGGTGAGGGGATCGGACTCCTCTGCCTCGATGACAAAGCCGTGGCGGCGGTAGAAGCGCACCGCTTGGGAGTTTTCCACGAAGACTCTGGCGTGGAGCGACGCACCCTGACGCTTGGCCTCCTGCAAGAGGGCATGGCCGACGCCGCGTCCCTGTCGGTCGGGGCGCACAAAGAGGGCGGCGAGGTAGTTGTCTACCAGCGCCATAAATCCGAGCAGGTCGCCGCGCTCCTCGAACACCCAGATGTGGGCGTGATCGAGGTAGCGGGTGCGCAGATCCTCCTGAGCCTGCCACCAGCAGGAGGCATCGACGAAATCGTGGGCCTGCAGGGAGGCCAGCAACCAGATTTCGACGATCTCGTCCATGTCTTCGGGGCGACTGGGCCGCAACATATCTTCATCCTTGTTAACAACTTCACCTTCGCAGTCTAGGGGAACTTGATGACAGTTCCGGTAACCGGGATGGCACCCTGTGAAGTCGATCGCCCTTTATTTAGCAAGAATGATTGGCTGATCACAAAGCGCCTCTCTAGTACAATGCCCGCCGGACAATCTATCGAGACCGAGGACGCCATGTGGTTTAAAAACCTGCAGATTTATCGCTTTACCCGCCCCTTCGACCTGACCGTTGAGCAGCTGGAAACCCAGCTGGAGGCCTGTGCCTTCACCCCTTGCGGCAGTCAGGACATCTCCCGGTTCGGGTGGGTCAAGCCCCTTGGCAAATTCGGCTCAACCCTGACCCACTCTGCCTCCGGCCACATCCTCATCTGCGCCCGCAAGGAGGAGAAGATGCTGCCCGGTACCGTGGTCAAGGAGATGCTGGCGGAGAAGGTAGAGGCGATCGAGTTCGAGCAGGGCCGCGCCCTCAAGAAGAAAGAGAAGGAAGCGCTGAAAGAGGAGATCCTCCACACCCTGCTGCCGCGTGCCTTCAGCCGTACCAGCCAGACCTTCGCCTGGATCAATCCGGCCGACAACCTGATGGTGGTGGATGCGGGCTCAGCCAAGAAGGCGGACGACCTGCTGGCACTGTTGCGCAAATCCATCGGCTCCCTGCCGGTGGTGCCGGTGGCCCTCAAGAACCCGCCCGAAATCACCATGACCGAGTGGCTGAACGAGGGCAACCTGCCTGCCTCCTTCACTCTGGAAGATGAAGCCGAGCTGCGCAGTGCCATGGAGCACGGCGGCATCATCCGCTGCAAGCAGCAGGATCTGATGACCGACGAGATCAAGAACCATCTGGCCAACGACAAGCTGGTGACCAAGCTGGCCCTCAACTGGGGCGAGACCGTCAGCTTCGTGCTGGGGGATGATCTCTCCATCAAGCGCCTGAAGTTCAGTGAAGAGCTGCGCGAGCAGAATGACGACGTGACCAGCGAAGATCCGGCCGCCCGTCTGGATGCCGACTTCGCGCTGGTCACCGCCGAGCTATCCCAGTTTATCCCGGCGCTGTTTGCCGCCCTGGGTGGCGAAGAGCAGTCCATCTAAGCGAACTGGCTCTACCTGATCGAAAAAAACCGCCTTCGGGCGGTTTTTTTATATCTGTTACGGATAGCCATTATTGATAGATGAGTAAGATATTGATCTTGTTCAATAACTTGAGCTGTCAGCGCCAATCGTGACATAGTCCCTCTTCATGGTCATAAAACAGACAAGGAGAGTGTCATGTTGCGCAAACCTCTGGGGCTGGTTGTCGCCCTTGCCCTGCTGGCCGGTTGTGCCAGTGACAACGGCTTTCACTACACCCCGCCAGCCCAGACCCTGATCGCACCCGAAGCAGCCAGTGGCTGGATCGACAAGCAGGGCTGGCAGGGCCATGACTTCATGGTGGCGGCCGCCAACCCGCTGGCGGTGGATGCGGGCTACCAAATCATCAAGGCCGGTGGCAGTGCCGTCGATGCAGCCATTGCGGTGCAGCTGGTATTGACGCTGGTGGAGCCGCAATCCTCCGGGATCGGTGGCGGGACGCTGCTGCTGGTGTGGGATGGCCGCAAGGTGAGTGCAGTGGATGGCCGCGAGACGGCACCGGCCGCCGCCACCGACCAGCTGTTTATTCAAGATGGCAAGCCGCTGGCGTTTTATGACGGTGTGGTCGGGGGCCGCTCGGTCGGTGTTCCCGGTACCCTGCGCGCTCTGGCACTGGCCCATCAGCGTTATGGCAAGCTGCCCTGGGCTGTGCTGTTCCAGCCCGCCATCACGCTGGCAGAACAAGGATTTGTGATAAGTCCACGGCTGGCCACATTGCTGGCCAAGGATCCCTATCTGGCACGGGATCCGCAGGCGCGTGCCTACTTCTATCAGGCGGATGGCAGCCCCAAAACGGCGGGTACCCTGCTGACCAACCCGGCGCTGGCCAGGGTGCTGCGCACTCTGGCCACAGAGGGGGCGGATGCCTTCTATCGGGGGGCGCTGGCGGATGCCATGGTGGCCAAGGTTCGCCAGCATCCCACCAATCCCGGGGTACTGGCGGCCACCGATCTGGCCAGCTATCAGGCCAAAGTGCGTGATGGCCTCTGCTTTGACTATCGCCAGAACAAGATCTGCGGTTTCCCCACTCCCTCATCCGGCACCCTGGCACTCGGCCAGATCTTCGGCATGCTGGAGAGCCGCGATATGGCGACCCTCAAGCCGATCACCACGAAGGAGGGGGAACTGGCTGCCTCCAGCGAGGCCATCCACCTCTACAGTGAAGCGGCGCGTCTGGCCTTTGCCGATCGCAACCAGTACGTCGCCGACAGCGATTTTGTCAGCGTGCCGGTGAAGGGGCTGCTGGACAAGGGCTATCTGGCCGAGCGCGGCAAACTTGTCGGTCAGCACTCCATGGGGATTGCCAAGCCCGGTACGCCGCCGCTGGCGCTGGCGCGCGGCAAGGATGCGACCCCCGAACTCCCCTCTACCAGCCATGTCTCGATTGTCGACAAGGCGGGGATGGCCATCTCCATGACCAGCTCCATCGAGGATGGTTTCGGATCGCGCCAGATGGTCAACGGCTACCTGCTCAACAACCAGCTCACCGATTTTTCCTTCACCTCGGTGGATGCCGCCGGTCTGCCGGTGGCAAACCGGGTGGAGCCGGGCAAGCGGCCCCGCTCCTCCATGTCACCCCTGCTGGTGTTTGACAAGCCAAGTGGCGAGCTGACCATGACGCTGGGCTCGCCGGGGGGCTCCGCCATCATCAACTACGTGGGTAAGACCCTGCTCGGCACCCAGGATTGGGGCCTGAACCTGCAACAGGCTATCAACCTGCCCAACTTTGGCAGCCGCAACGGCCCCACCGAGTTGGAAGCGGGACGCACCCCCATGTCGGTGGTCGAGGGATTGAAGGCGAAGGGACACGAAGTGGTATTGAACGAGCAGACCTCCGGCCTGCAGGGGGTTGAGCGCAACGCTGGCGGCTGGTTTGGCGCAGCGGATCCGCGCCGGGAAGGGATCGCCAAGGGGGAGTGAGGTTCCCATAGCAACAAGGCCAGCATGATGCTGGCCTTGTTGCTGATGGTGCATGGCAGAGCGAGTTACTGGATACCCAGCAGCTCCACATCAAAGATCAGGACTGATCCCGGCGGGATTTTGCCAGCGGCGCGGTCGCCGTAGGCGAGGTTGGCAGGGATGTAGAAACGGGTCTTCTCACCTTCCACCATCAGCTGCACCCCTTCGGTCCAGCCAGCGATCACTTGATTGAGGCCAAATTCGATGGGCTCGCCACGGGCAACCGAGCTGTCAAAGACGGTGCCGTCCAGCAGCTTGCCCTCGTAATGCACCTTCACCTTGCTGGTGGCGGTGGGGTGAACGGTGCCAGTGCCCGGGGTCAGCACTTCGTACTGCAGGCCGGAGGCGGTGGTGGTCACCAGCGGTTTGTCCTTGTTGCTGGCGAGGAACTCGGCGCCAATTCGCACGTTGTCGGCCGCCAGCTTCTTGTTGTTGCTGCTGGAGTAGAAGTAGTAGGCCACACCGGCGATGAGCAGTGCGATCAGTATGAATTTCATCGGTTTTTCCTGTTCCATGAAATGTAAAAAGTGCAATGAGGACGCCATCTTATCGCGCACCGCCCCTGATGGCGAGCCACAGGGCGGGAGGATGTGAGCGGGCAGGCAAAGCTCGGAGACGCAGACGCAAAAAGGGGCGAGTCGGTGACTCGCCCCTCGTCATGGCGGCGGCGCTTACTTGGCGGCCACCATCATCAGGGCGGGCAGGGCGAAGAAGAGACCCGCCACATAACCCAGAGCCAGCAGCTTGTTCTCGCTGCCGACCCGTGCCAGCCCCTCGGCGGCGCGTACCGGCAGGTCGCGCAGGAAGGGGATGCCATAGATGATGACCACGGCAAAGAGGTTGAACAGCACGTGGACCAGCGCGATGGTCAGGGCCAGCTGGGCACCGGCTCCACTGATGGCGGTGGCAGCCAGCAGGGCGGTGATGGTGGTCCCGATATTGGCCCCCAGGGTGAAGGGGTAGAGCTGACGGGTGCTGAACACACCGCCGCCGGCCAGCGGGATCATCAGGCTGGTGGTGGTGGAGGAGGACTGCACCATGATGGTCACCAGCGCACCGGAGGTGATGCCGGTCAGCGGGCCACGGCCCAGCGCCTTGTGCAGCACCTCTTTGGCGCGGCCAACCAGTACCTGTTGCAGCACTTTGCCGAGATAAGTGACGCAAGCGAGGATCAGCAGGATACCGATGATGATGGTCGCGATGGCGGCACCCTTGCCCGGCAGGAAGGCAACGGCGCTGTCAATCAGCTGCTGGGCCGGTGCGGTCAGCGGCTTCATGAAATCCATGCCCTTCATCGACATGTTGGCGGAGCCTACCAGCAGGTTGGCCAGCCACTCGGCGCTGTGTTGCAGCAGACCGAACATCAGTTCCAGCGGCAGGAAGATGAACACCGCCAGCAGGTTGAAAAAGTCGTGCACGGTGGCGGCGGCGAAGGCGCGGCGGAACTCGGCGCGATCCCGCACATGGCCCATGGAGACGATGGTGTTGGTGATGGTGGTGCCGAGGTTGGCACCCATCACCATGGGGATGGCCATGCTGATGGGCAGGCCGCCAGCCACCAGACCGACGATCACCGAGGTGACGGTGCTGGAGGATTGCACCAGCGCGGTAGCGAGAATACCCAGCAGCAGGGCTACAAAGGGGTTGTTGGCAAAGGCGAAGATCTGGGCTGCGCCCTCGGCGCCGCCGGAGAAATCTTTGAAGCCGTGGGAGATGGCGCCCACGGCAACCAGGATCAGGTAGACCAGTACGATGACACTCATCCAGTTGAACAGGGCGCGGGTCGCGGGCGGCTGTGACAAGGAGTGATGGTGTTGCATAAAGCCTCTTGAGACGGTCGTTCCGTCTTGGGTTGTTGATGACCCGCGCATTTAATCAGTGGTTAATGACAGAAATATGACAAGGTGACACTTTTATGATGGTTTTATGACTTGCGTTGGTGGTTTGCTCGCCAATAGATGATGGGGATGGCGAGAAATATGGCTGGTGGCGCCATCCGTCCGGTCTGTTTCTTGCCGACCACTACGGGTAGGCTGCGCCAGAGTGGCAATAGTCGAGCCCCATTTTCAGCCCGTCAAATAGCAAGAAGGGGAGCCATGGCTCCCCTTCTGTCTATCCGTTATCCGCAAAGGATCAGGCGTCAGCCGCCTCTTCGTACTGACGGAACGGGATGCGGAACACCGCCAGACGCAGGAACAGATAGGTTGCGCCGAGGCCCGCCCAGATCAGGCCCAGCTCCAGCGAGCTCTGCTCCAGGTTGATCCACAGAGCACCGATGGTGGCGGCGCCGAGCAGCGGCATCAGCAGGTAGATGACGTGATCCTTGAGGGTCTTGTTGCGCTTCTCGCGTACCCAGAACTGACCGATCACCGACAGGTTGACGAAGCTGAACGCCACCAGTGCGCCGAAGTTGACCAGCGCCAGCGCGGTATCCAGATCAAACGACACGGCGGAGAGGGCCAGACCGCCCACCATCAGCACGTTGATGGCCGGGGTGCGGTATTTCGGGTGGATGTAGCCAAACACCCGCTCCGGGATCATGCGGTCACGCCCCATCACGTAGAGGATGCGCGACACACCGGCGTGAGCCGCCATGCCGGAGGCCAGTACCGCGACCGTGGTGCAGACCAGCACCACGGACTGGAAGAAGGTGCCGCCAACGTAGAGGGCGATCTCCGGCAGTACCGCATCCGGATGCTGGAAGCGGGCGAGGCTCGGGAAGTAGAGCTGCAGGCAGTAAGAGACCACCACGAAGATGATGCCGCCGATAAGGGCCGTCAGCACGATCGCCTTGGGGATCACCTTGCCAGCGTTCGGAGTCTCTTCGGAGAGGGAACTCAGACCGTCAAAGCCCAGGAACGAGAAGCAGAGAATGGTCGCACCGGTGAAGAGCGGTACCAGCTGTGCAGACTCGAAGTGGAACGGACGGCTGCTCATCAGGGTGCCAGCCCCTTCGCCGTGGTAGATGCCCCACGCCATCAGGCCGATAAAGAGGGTGATGATGGCCAGCTGGATCACCACGATCAGACCGTTGAAGTTGGCTACCAGGTTGATGCCGCGCAGGTTCAGGAAGGTCATCACGGTCACCAGACCGAAGATGAACACCCAGGGCTCAACGCCCGGGAACATGGCGGTCAGGTAGATCTTGGCCAGCAGGATGTTGATCATCGGCATGAACATGTAGTCGAGCAGGGATGACCAGCCGACCATGAAACCGACGTAGGGGTTGAACACCTTCTGGGCATAGGTATAGGCAGAGCCCGCAGAGGGGAACTTGCGTACCAGATGGCCGTAGCTGAAAGCGGTGAGCAGGATGCCACCCAGAGCCAGCAGATAGGCGGTGGCGACCCGGCCATCGGTGATGTCACCGACGATGGCGAAGGTGTCGAAGACAGCCATGGGGGTCAGATAGGCCAGACCCATCACAATCACTTGTGTCAGGGTAAGGGTCTTGAGCAGCTTGGCGTTTTGCGATGCCATTACGCTTTCTCCTCAATCAGTGCCGCAGCACGTGCTTGCAACGAGCGCAGGGATACGATGGATTCGCAAGCCTGTACATCAAGGGCGCCGGGGAGGCGCATACCGGGCTGTACCGGCAGGAAAGCATTAAAACGCCCCATTGTTATCCTCTCAACGTCGGGAGATTGTTTGGCAATCTCGAATATCACTTCCGGAAACGTTCCGGCCTCTTGTGGTGGGTTTGTACTGCACTTCAAAAATACAAAAACCGATGTCGCAGTGAACATCGGTCCTTTATTGGCGGCGTATTGTGCATTCGGTCAGCCCCCTTGACAAGCAAAAAAGGGCGGATTAACGCATTTTTTTGCATACGTACGGGGCAGGTAAGTGATCACTCGCCCCCTGCAGCCGTCCCCGAGCCGCTCCCCCTTTTTCGGGGGGGAAGAGAACCCTGTCGTGGCGTATGAAAAATCGGCAAATCGGGGCTGCAGGGTGCATAGCGCCTCAACATTGATCCTGATCATATTTGCCGGCGTCCCCCCGGGTTCGAGTCCAGCGAACTGATCGGCTGGCGGGGGATGGGAGGGGTTGAAGTGGATAAAGAGTGGCTGCATATCCATTCACATTAATGACTGAGGATAGAAGGCAAAGCGGCTCGGGCCATGGCCCGGGGAGCAGTCCGGCTGGGTAGTTATTTGAAATCAGTCACACTTCCTGCAGAAACCGTATTTCTGGCAACCCGTGCTGCTGGCAATCAGCGCGCCGCAAAAACAACAAGGAGCCCGCAGGCTCCTTGTTCGCTATCGGGGGGAGGGGCGCCAGCGGTTACTGGGCGATCTCCACCTTGTCGGCGGTATGCAGCGGGATGCGGAACACAGTCAGGCGCAGGAACAGGTAGATGGCCCCCAGCGCCGCCCAGATCAGCCCCAGCTCGAAGGAGGAGGGCTCGAGGTTGAGCCACAGCACCCCGATGCAGGCAGCGCCACAGAGTGGCAGCAGCAGATACATCAGGTGGTCCTTGAGACACTTGTTGCGGCCCAGCTTCACATAGAAGTGGGCAATCACCGCCAGATTGACGAAGGTGAAGGCCACCAGGGCGCCAAAGTTGATCAGCGCCAGCGCCATCTCCAGATCCAGCGACACCGCAGAGAGGGCCAGCAGGCCGACCAGCAGCACGTTGAACGCCGGAGTCTGCCACTTCGGATGGATGTAGCCGAAGAAGCGGGCGGGCAGGGCGCGATCACGACCCATCACGTAGAGCAGGCGCGATACACCGGCGTGGGAGGCGAGCCCCGAGGCCAGCACCGCTACTGTGGTGCAGACCAGCACCACCGCCTGGAACAGCTTGCCGCCGACATAGAGGGCGATCTCCGGCAGTACCGCATCCGGATGCTGGAAGCGGGAGATGTCCGGGAAGTAGAGCTGCAGGAAGTAGGAGGTAGTGACGAACAGCACACCGCCGATCAGCGCCGTCAACACGATGGCGCGGGGGATCACCCGATCCGCGTCCGGGGTCTCTTCCGACAGGGTACTGATGGCGTCAAAACCGAGGAACGACAAACAGAGGATGGAGGCCCCCATCAGCAGCGGTGACACCTGGATCTGCTCGGAGAAGAAGGGACGGCTGCTGGCCACGGTCCCCAGCCCTTCACCATTGTGAACGCCCCAGGCGATCAGGCCGATGAAGATGGCGATGATGCTGAACTGCATCACCACGATCAGGCTGTTGAAGTTGGCCACCAGCTTGATGCCGCGCAGGTTGAGGGCGGTCATCACCGCCGCCAGACCGAAGATATAGGTCCAGGGCTCTACGTTCGGGAAGAGGGCTTCCAGATAGATCTTGGCCAGCAGCATGTTGATCATCGGCATAAACATGTAGTCGAGCAGGGAGGTCCAGCCCACCATAAAGCCGACATAGGGGTGAAACACCTTCTGGGCATAGGTATAGGCGGAGCCGGCTGACGGGAACTTGCGCACCAGATGGCCGTAGCTCAGGGCTGTGAACAGCATGCCGATGAGGGCAAACAGGTAGGCGGTTGGCACATGGCCTTCGGTGATTTCGGTAACGATGCCGAAGGTGTCGAACACAGCCATGGGGGTGAGGTACGCCAGTCCCATAACCACGACCTGCCACAGTTTGAGGGTCTTTTTCAGACCAACCTGCTGGGCCGCCATTATGCATGTTCCTCATGCAGTGCCAGAGTGGCACGGTCCATCAACGAAACCGGGAGAGAGGCCCGGGAATCAAGGGCGCCAGGGCGGCGCACACCGGCCATGGCCGGTTGGAAAGCATTGAGATGCCCCATGTTGTTCCTCACTAGACTTGGTGTCGGGAGACTGCTGCCAATCTCGCTATCTTTTCCGGGGGTGATCCGGCCTCGTTTATGGGTGTGTTCACTGTCTAAAAAAGAACCGATGCCATTGTTTTACATCGGTTCATTCAGTGGCGGCGCATTGTGCATTTGCAGGGCCCCCTTGACAAGAAAAAAAGGGGGCGAAATTGCATTTATTTGCACAGGTAAGTGGTCACTTTCCTGCTGGTCAGGCCAGCACGGCCTCCAGTGATTTTTCAAGGAGTTGCAACCCCTCGTCAATCACTGCCGCAGGGGCTGTCAGGGGGGCGAGAAAACGGATGACATTTGCGCGCACCCCGCATGAGAGCAGGACAAGACCCCGTTTGCCCGCCTCGGCCACCAGTCGCTTGGTAAGGTCGGGATCGGGCTGGCTGGCATCACGCCGTTTCACCAGCTCCATGGCCACCATGGCACCGGGGCCGCGAATTTGACCTATGCAGTCAAAACGCTCGGCTATGCGTTCCAGCCCCGCCTTGATCTGCTCACCCTGATCCAGCGCTTTCTGGTTGAGTTTTTCCTCGTCGATCACCTGCAAGACCGCCAGCGCGGCGGCGCAGGCGATGGGGGAACCGGCATAGGTGCCACCCAGGCCCCCCGGCTTGGCAGAGTTCATGATCTCCGCCTTGCCCACCACCGCCGAGAGAGGGAAGCCCCCCGCCAGACTCTTGGCCAACGTCATGATGTCCGGCTCGATGCCGGCATACTCGGTGGCGAAGGTTTTGCCGGTGCGGCAAAAACCACTCTGGATCTCGTCGCAGATCAGCAGAATGCCGTGCTGGTCGCAGATGCTGCGCAGCTTCTGCATAAAGCTCGGGGAGGCGGGATAGAAGCCCCCTTCGCCCTGTACCGGCTCGATGATGATGGCGGCGACGCGATTCGGCTCGATATCGGCGCTGAAGCAGAGCTCGAGGGCGTGCAGGGCATCCTCTTCACTCACCCCGAGATAATCGGCGGGGAAGGGGATGTGGTAGACCTCGCCCGGGAAGGGGCCAAAGCCGGTCTTGTAGGGCACCACCTTGCCGGTGAGCGCCATCCCCATCATGGTGCGGCCATGAAAGCCCCCCTTGAAGGCGATGGTGCCGCTGCGACCGGTGTGGGCGCGGGCGATCTTGATGGCGTTCTCGACCGCCTCGGCGCCGGTGGAGAGAAACAGGGTGCGTTTCGGGGTCGGGCCGGGCACCAGGGCGTTGAGCTTCTCGGCAAGCTCGATATAGCCCGGGTAGGGGGTGACCTGAAAGCAGGTGTGGCTGAATTTTTCCAGTTGATCGCGCACTGCCGCCACCACTTTGGGGTGGTTGTGGCCGGTGTTGAGCACGGCGATGCCGGAGGCAAAGTCGATGTAGCGGTTGCCCTCCACATCCCACAGCTCGGCGTTTTGCGCCCGGTCGATAAAGACCGGCAGCAGGGTACCGACGCCGTTGACCACGGCCGCTTCGCGGCGCGCTTGCCACGCCTTGTTTGATTCTGACTGACTCATCTTTCCTCCCTGAGGGGCCATGGCCCCCGATATTCCCTGAAAATGTGGCAGGCGTTTTGGCGCCCATCACCGCCGATCAGCCCATCGGGCCAGATCGGCGGCGCCTTGTCTCTCTGTTGCTGCCCTAGCGGATAGAGCCAAAGCAGAGGTATTTGGTCTCCAGATACTCCTCCAGCCCCTCGGCTGCCCCCTCCCGACCCAGACCCGACTCCTTGATGCCGCCAAAGGGGGCCAATTCGGTCGAGATGATCCCCTCGTTGATGCCGACCATGCCGTACTCCAGCTGCTCGGCGACGCGCCACACCCGGGCGATATCGCGGCCATAGAAGTAGGCGGCCAGGCCATAAGGGGTGTCGTTGGCAATGGCGATGGCTTCGGCTTCCGTCTCGAAGCGCACCAGCGGGGCGACCGGGCCGAAGATCTCCTCCTGCAGGATGGGGTTGGTTTTATCCACCTTGCCCAGAATAGTGGGGCGGTAAAAAAGGGGACCGGCGGGGTGAGCTTCACCCCCCAGCAACACTTCGGCACCGGCGGTGACCGATTGCTGCACCAGCTCGGCCACCTTGCTGGCGGCGGCGGGGTTGATGAGCGGGCCGATCTGGGTGCCCTCCGCCATGCCATCACCCACCTTGAAGGCCTTGACAGCGGCGGTCAGCTTCTCGGCGAAGGCATCGTAGACGCTGGCCTGCACCAGAATCCGGTTGGCGCAGACGCAGGTCTGCCCGGCGTTGCGGTATTTGGAGGCGAGCGCCCCTGCCACGGCGGCGTCGAGGTCGGCATCGTCAAAGACGATAAAGGGGGCGTTGCCACCCAGCTCCAGCGACAGCTTCTTCATGGTGTCGGCGCACTGGCGCATCAGCAGCTTGCCGATGCGGGTAGAGCCGGTGAAGGAGAGCTTGCGCACCACCGGATTGCTGCACAGCTCGTTGCCCACCGCGCTCGCCTGATGACTGGTGACGATATTGATGACACCGGCGGGGATGCCCGCCTGCTCGGCCAGTACCGCCAGCGCCAGTGCGCAGAGCGGGGTTTCGGCGGCCGGCTTGATGACGATGGTGCAACCGGCGGCCAGCGCCGGGCCCGCCTTGCGGGTGATCATGGCAATCGGGAAGTTCCACGGAGTGATGGCGGCGACTACCCCGACCGGCTGCTTGATGGTGGCCAGCCGGCGATCGCCGCTAAAGCCCGGGATGGTGCGGCCATAGGCGCGCTTGCCCTCCTCGGCGAACCACTGGATAAAGCTGGCGCCGTAAGCCACCTCGCCCTTGGCTTCCGCCAGCGGCTTGCCCTGCTCGCAGGTCATGATGCGGGCCAGCTCGTCGCTGTGGGCTGTGATGGCGGCAAACCAGGCGTAGAGCTTGTTGCTGCGCTCCTTGGCGGTCAGCGCCGCCCAGGCGGGTTGCGCCGCGTGGGCGGCCGCGATGGCGCGGCGGGTATCCTCGGCATCCATGTCGGGCACCTGGGTAATGACGGCCCCGCTGGCGGGGTTGGTGACCTCGAAGGTGCGGCCGCTGGCGGCCTCGCACCACTGTCCATCTATATAGGCGCGGGATGTGATCAAGCTGGAGTGGGATGTTGTTCCTGACATGAGAAGCCTCGAGTGTGGGTCAGAGCAGCTGGTTGCCGGAGTGAGCCGACCCTTCCTGCGCCGCTGCCGTATAAAATAATAAGCACAGGAAGACCATAATTTGAGCTGAAATGTTTTTCAAGTGTTAAATATATTTGAATTGCTGGGGGGCGCCATGCTAGAAAATGGGCTGTGTAGCGCGCTTTTACCCATTCGCTTGCAGGCTGTAAGTGGGCAAACGACGGGGAGATGGTAAATCAGGTGTGCAAAATAATGAACGGCTGTGCTGTGTAACATAGTGAACGGCAAGGGAAAGCTGGTCGGCTATTTTAACCAGCAGGGTAAACAGGCAGCGCCTGATCCGATGCGATCACGCGCAAGCAGGAGAGGCTGATGATGCAAGGATGCAGAGATAGCGCAGCAAGAGGAGGCTTGCGGTGAGCGGGCCACAGAGTCGGGAGAGCGTGGCTCGACCGTTGGGTGCGGCTGACGCCGGGGCGCGCACCATGGGGGAACGGTTGGCGGCGGTGCGCCATCAGCTGGGGCTCTCCCAGCGACGAGCGGCCGAGTTGAGCGGCCTGACTCATGGCGCCATCTGCATGATCGAGCAGGACAAGGTGAGCCCCTCGGTCGCCTCCCTGCAAAAGCTGCTCACCATCTATGGCCTGCCGTTGTCGCGCTTTTTCGCCGAGGAGGAGAGCCGCACTCCGGAGGTGGTGATCAAGGCTGATCAGCTGATCGAGCTGGGCAGTCAGGGGGTCTCCCTCAAGCTGGTGCACAACGGCAACAACCGCCGCCAGCTCGGCTTTATGCTGGAGACCTATCCCCCCGGCACCGACACCGGCGGTCAGGTGACCCATCAGGGGGAGGAGGTCGGCACCGTGCTGGAGGGGTCGGTGATCCTGACGGTGGCGGGCCAGAGTTATCCGCTGGAGGCGGGCGACAGCTATGTGATCGACACCGGCGAGCCCCACAGCTTCAGCAATCCGTCGGGGCAGACCTGTCGCATCGTCAGCGCCCACACCCCGGCGAGCTTTTAATCCTGATAGTAGTTTGGCAACCGAACCGGTAAGGAAACAGGGATCATGACCGAACATGTAAACAGTTACTACGCAGCCAGCGCCAATAAACACGCGCCCTACCCGACATTGACCGAGCAGCTGGAGTGCGATGTCTGCGTCATCGGGGCGGGCTATACCGGCCTCTCCAGCGCCCTGCATCTGGTGGAGAAGGGCTACAGGGTGGTGGTACTGGAGGCTGCCCGGGTCGGCTTTGGCGCCAGCGGCCGCAACGGCGGCCAGATCGTCAACTCCTACAGCCGCGACATCGACACCATAGAAGCGAACTGCCCGCCGGATCAGGCCAGGCTGCTCGGTTCCATGCTGTTTGAGGGGGGCCAGATCATCCGTGAGCGGATCAAGCGCTATAACATCCAGTGCGATCTGCAGGAGGGGGGGGTCTTTGCCGCCGAGACCGAAAAACAGTTCCACGAGCTCAAATCCCAATACGCCCGCTGGCAGAAGTGGGGTAACGACAAGCTGGAGCTGCTCGATGCCAAGGGGGTGCGCGAGGTGGTCGCGAGCGATCGCTACGTCGGCGCCCTGCTCGACAAGAGCGGCGGCCATATTCACCCTCTCAATCTGGCGCTGGGGGAGGCGGAAGCGATCCGCATCCAGGGGGGGCAGATCTTCGAGCAGTCCGCCGTCACCAGCATTACTCCGGGCCAGCCAGCGCTGGTCAAGACCGCCAAGGGGGCGGTGAAGGCACGCTTTATCGTGGTGGCGGGCAATGCCTACCTCGGCAATCTGGTGCCGGAACTGGCCAGCAAGAGCATGCCCTGTGGCACCCAGGTGATCGCCACCGAAGTGCTGGGAGAGGAGCGGGCCCGTTCACTCTTGCCGCAAAACTACTGTCTGGAGGATTGCAACTATCTGCTCGACTACTACCGTACCTCCGGCGATCACCGGCTGCTCTATGGCGGTGGCGTGGTCTATGGCGCGCGAGATCCGGCGGATATCGAGCGGCTGATCATCCCCAAGATGCTGAAAACCTTCCCGCAACTGGCCGACGTCAAAGTGGAGTACACCTGGACCGGCAATTTCCTGCTCACCCTGTCGCGGCTGCCGCAGTTTGGTCGCATCGGCCCCAACATCTACTACATGCAGGGCTACAGCGGCCACGGTGTCACCTGTACCCATCTGGCGGGCAAGCTGCTCTCCGAGGTGCTGAGCGGTCAGGCCGAGCGCTTCGATGCCTTTGCCAAACTGCCGCACTACCCCTTCCCGGGTGGCCGCCTGTTCCGCATCCCCTTCACCGCTGCGGGCGCCGCCTGGTACACCCTGCGCGACCGCTTGGGGGTATAAGAGCTACCCAGCGAGAAATGTGGGCTGGTGGGTGCCGCTTAGATAACGCTGACGCCAGCACCAATACCGGAAACAACAAGGCCACCGCGAGGGTGGCCTTGTTGTTTATCAAGCAGCAGCGCGCTGATTAGCTGTAGAAGGCTTCAACGGTGCCCTTGAGCTTGATCAGGATGGGCTGACCACGGCGATCCAGCGCTTTGGGGGAGGGGATCTTCACCCAACCTTCGCTGATGCAGTACTCCTCGACATCGGTGCGCTCTTTGCCGTTCAGGCGAATACCGATCGGGTGCTCGAAGCAGGCGGCCACATAGTGAGGGCTGCGGGGATTGCAGGAGAGGTGATCCGGCAGAGCCGGTTTGGTGCTGGTATCGCTCATCGATATAACCCGAAATGAATAAAAAGTGGGTCATTGTAGAGAATGCCGCCATGGCATTCAAGGCGGCCCAATACCGGCCAAGGCGGGCGGCCATCTATGTTGGCGCTCCGCTTATCCCCGTTGCCAATGCATCACCAACTCGGGGTGGCCGCTATGCTCGCACAACTGCTGCTCACCCTCTTTGAAACCGTTGCGGGAATAGAAGCGCCGCGCCTGCTCATTTTCGGCGTAGACCGTCAACTCGAGCCGGTCATATTGGGCTTTGAGGTATTCGAGCAGTTGGCGACCCAGCCCGTGTGATTGGTGATCTGGGGAGATAAACAGGGCGGCAACAGAGCCCTGATACCAGGAGATAAAGCCCAGTAGCTGTCCATCCTCCTCATAGACCCAGCTCTTGCTGGCGGGCAGATAGATGTCCCGCATCGCTGCCCGTTGCTCATGCCAAAAGGCGGCGGGAATAAAGTCGTGGGCTTTTACCGATGCCTGATACCAGAGCTCGACGGCGACATCCAGATCGGTTGTTAATAATGGACGGATCATAGTGGCCTCGACTGTGAAGAGTGGTCGCACGATATGCCCGCTCCATGTCGTGTTATCGGGCATATCGTTTATCGCAGGCTGACTCCTATTTGCGGGTCAGCTTGTCGAGGTAGCCCATGGCGAAGGCCGAGAGGACAAAGGTGATGTGGATCAGCAGGTACCACTTGATCTTGTCGTTGGGGAGGTTTTCGGCATTCATAAACACTTTGAGCAGGTGAATAGAGGAGATGGCGACAATGGAGGCGGCGACCTTGTTTTTCAGAGAGCCGGCATCGAGCTTGCCGAGCCACACCAGTTTGTCGCCCTCATCCCCGACATCGAGGCGCGAGACGAAGTTCTCATAGCCGGAAAACATCACCATCACGATAAGTCCCCCCACCAGGGTGATATCGATCAGCGACAGTGTGACCAGCACCAGATCCACCTCTTTCATCTCCAGTATGTTGGGCAGGATATGGAGGATCTCCTGAAAGAATTTCACTCCCAGTGCCAGCAGTATGAGGCTGAGCCCAAGATAAATGGGGGCCATGATCCAGCGGGATGCGTACATCAATCTTTCAAACATGTTTTCCATAGTGCGATTACAGGTCCATCAAATGGTTAACAAACGAGTCGGCCATAGCTTAACCGAGATGCCTCACATCTCAAGTATCTCGATAGCATATTGCTGAATTGGGTGGTGTCAGGCAGGAGTTTTTAACCCTGGGTAGGGCTGTGCAGCGGGTGGCAGAGGGCCCGTGGTCGGGCCTATCCGTTGTCAGGGAAGATCCAGGGTAAAGCGGGCGCCGCCGAGGGGGGATTCATCGACCCGGATCTGGCCGCCGTAGCTGTGGACGATTTCGGTCACCACCGCCAGACCTATGCCCTGACCCGGCGAGCTGTCGGCCCGCACGCCGCGCTGGAAGATCTGCTCCGATTTGGCCGGATCGATACCAGGGCCATCATCTTCCACTTCGATGCGCAGCCGCTCGAGATGGCGGCGCACCGTCACCTTCACTTCGCTGATGGCAAACTTGCAGGCGTTGTCGAGCAGGTTGCCCATCAGCTCCATCAGGTCGCCCTGTTCGCCGTGGAAGAGGGCGTCATCATCGAACTTGAAGTGGGTTTGCAGCTTCTTGTGGCGATAGACCTTGGTCAGGCTGGCCAGCAGTTTTTCAATCAGCGGTACCGGCTCGGTACCCTTGCTGGCAAGGCGCTGGCGGCCGGTTACTGCCCGTCTGAGCTGATACTGGATCATCTGATCCATGGTGAGGATCTGCTCATTGATGTTGTCGTGGATCTCCCGCCCCAGCTTCACTTCGCGGGTGGTGATCTGGATCAGCGCCAGCCGGGTTTTCAGGCTGTGGGCAAGATCGTTGAGGGCGTGCTGGTAGCGCTGGGTCTGCTGGCGTTCGTTCTCCAGCAGCTGGTTGATGGAGTCGGTCAGCGGGGCCAGCTCCCGCTCAAAATCGCTCGAGAGGTCATCGCGCTTGCCGGCCCGGATATCGTCGATCTGACGGGCGATGGTGCGCAGGGAGCTGAGGCTCCAGAAGGTGGTGAGCAGCAGCAGCCCGGCCAGCAGCATATAGGCGAGCAGCGCCTGTTTGGCGGTCTGGTAGAGATAGGTGCGGGACTCTTCGTGATAGCGTTTGGCCGAATCGATCATCACCACGTAGTAGGCGGTGGTGCCGCTGCCGGGATTGCGGATAAACCGCAGGCTGTAGACGAAGTAGCTCTCGCCGTTCTTGATGGTGTGCTTCTTGAAGAAGTAGTCGAGATCCATCCCCCCCAGATACTTCATCAGATCGCCGCAGATGGTCTGTTTGGCCTTGATTACCTCCGGCATATGGAGGCTCGACCAGACCAGATCGCCATCGGCGCGGCAGATCAGGGTATCGAGGTTGCGATCCCCCGCACCACGGGATATCCGCCCCAGCTCGACGTTTGACCCCTTGTCATCCGGTTCGGTGGAGGAAAACAACTTGGCCAGGTTCTCCTGCATCCGGGCGCTGGCCTTCTGGGTCTGCTCCTCGACGTGGCCGAGGTAGAGGGCGTAGACGGCAAACCCCATGATCAGCGCGATGACCAGCAGCGAGCTGAGCAGCAGTTTGATGTGCAGTGAGCTGCGGATCATCTTGATGGGGCGCGGTAGATGAAACTGCATCAGTTACAGGAGAGGTTGAAGATGTAACCCTGACGCCGGATGGTGGAGATGGGTTGAATCGTCCCCTCCGGATCCAGCTTCTTGCGCAGGCGGCTCACCATCACCTCAATGGTGTTGGGATCCCCTTCGCCGTCGCCGTAGAGCTGGTCGAGCAGTTGCTGCTTGGAGACCACCTGACGGGCGTTGCGCATCAGGTACTCCAGAATGAGGTATTCAAAGCTGGTGAGCACCGCCACTTCACCGGCGATAGTCAGCTCCTTGCGGGAGAGATCCAGCTCGTAATCACCGGCTTTCACCCTGGGCGAGATAAAACCGGCGCTGCGGCGCACCAGCGCGTTGAGTCGGGCCAGCAGCTCATCTTTCTGGAACGGTTTGACCAGATAGTCATCAGCACCTGCTTCCAGTCCTTCGACCTTGTCCTGCCAGTTGCCACGGGCGGTCAGCACAATGATGGGGAAGGGGATCTGCCGTTCGCGCAGTTGCCGGATCAGTTGCAGGCCGTCCATATCGGGCAGACCGAGGTCGATGATGGCCACATCAATGGGATAGTCGGCGGCGTAGTGCAGTGCAATCCCGGCCTGGTCGGTGCTGTAGACCTGATTGTCGGCTTCGGTCAGCAGAGAGGAGAGGTGGTGATTGAGCAGCTTGTCGTCTTCGACCAACAGAATTTTCATGATGTGAGCGGTCATAGGGATCCAGGCTGTCAATTAGAAAGTGTATGTCGCTTCGAGTCAATTCGAATCCTAATGCATCCCGGCTGTATCGGGACTGAATCAGCGGGACTTCAGAGTTCGCATCAACTGGTCGTTTAACCATGGTCCGGGTTGTCGATGGCATGCTGGTCGGCAGCCATGTTGCGAAAGGTTTGATGTGATGAGAGAGATGGCCGGGAGGCTGCTGGCGCGACTGCAACAGCGTGAGCGCAGCGACCTCCTCTATATTGTCTGGCTCTGCTGGGGGGCAGCCTTGCTGCTCTACGTGCTGGGGTCGCCCTGTTTTCTGTGGCCAGTGGCGCCGATGCCGCTGGTTCTGCTTGTGTGGTTGGTGGAGAGAGTACGGATGTTTGGAAGAAACAAAGGTGGTGCGGCTACTGCGTCGGCCGGCGCCACCGTGATTGCAGCCGGTGCCCGCTTCAAGGGCGAGTTGCAGGTGGAGGGGGATCTGGAGGTGCGCGGTCAGGTCAATGGCACCATCCAGCTCATCGGTGGTGTGCTGCGCATCATGCAGGGTGGTAGCGTTGAGGGGGAGGTAAGTGCGCCCCACGTGATCATCAATGGTCTGCTGGAAGGCACTTGTACCTCCGCCGAGGTGGAGATCTTGGAGAGCGGCAAGATGCAGGGGATCTTCAAGGGGGGCAGTCTCTCCATCTGCAAAGGCGGCAACTTTGTTGGCCAGTCCCAGCCCACCGTGGCCGGCAAGGCCGATCCCGTGTTGCAAGCCTTGTCTGAAAACAGTGCGTCCGGGAGCAAGCAGCCGGAGAACAAGAGCAATGTGAAAAAGCTGCCGCACGAACCGAAAGGCAAGCCGACCGAGGAGCTGGCCAAGCAGGCGTGATGTCGTTTGCCAGCGGTGCAGATGACGGTTGTTCAGGAAATGCAGAGGGGGCCACAATGGCCCCCTCTGCGTTTCTCTGTCACCCGTTAGCTGCGGCGCGGCGGCAGCATATTGGTGAGGGTGTTGTCTTTGAGAATATGGTGGTGATAGAGGGCCGCCAGCGTGTGCAGGCCGATCAGGGCGTAACCGATATTACCCAGCGTCTCGTGCACCTCCTTGATCAGCCCCTTGAGATCCGGACTGGGGGAGAGCAGGGCAGGCAGCTCAAGCCCGAAGAAGGGGATGGGCTTGCCCGCGGCGCTCAGCAGCAGCCAGCCAAACAGCGGGGTGAGAATCAGAAAACCGTAGAGGGCGAGGTGGGCCAGTTTTGCCAGCTTGTGCATGATCGGGGAGAGCTCGGGCACGATACGCGGCGTCGGGCTCATCCAGCGCAGGGCCAGTCTGACAAAGACCAGGGCGAAGATAAGCAGCCCCAGCATAAAGTGCCACTCCTTCATCAGATCCCGGCCAGGGTCCCCTTTGGGGAAAATATCGCGAAATTCGATCAGGGCGTAGACGGCGATCATGGCCCACAGGGTCAGCCAGTGCAGCCCGATATTCAGGGTGCCATAACGTTGTTCACTGTTCATCAGCATAGGTTTGTTCCTTCGAAGTGCTGTCACATCCGTGTGGCATCCCCGCACTCAAGTGTGTCGGGGCGAAGCCAGATCCTTTGGCGGCAACAGGCAGGCTGCCATGCTTCCATCAACCGGCAGCCTGCGGCTGGCCTCAGTCAGAGAGGCGGTGCCCTCTACTGTCTGCATGGTATCACTGGCAACCGGGTGGATAGTCTGATCAATGCCACACAATTTACAGGCTCATTAAGCCCCTTGTGACGTGAAGAAGGCGTGAAATAGCATCAGTGATGTCGGCCCGCCCAGGTTCAGGCGGGCTCGATGGCCAGCACCATGCAATCCGGTTCGTTGATGCGAAAACGGACGTTGCAGTCAAACAGCCGCACCCCGTACTCCTTCTCATCGGGCTTGCCCTTCTTGTAGGCGGGGCGCGGATCTTGCGCCAGCACTTCGCTCACCAGCTGGTGCAGCTCGGGGTGGGCCTTGAGCCAGGGTTGCAACTGCTGCTCGGCCTCGGCACTGAAGCTCACCGCCAGCGGCGGGGTGGGCGCGTCGGGGGCAAAGCCGCCACGGGCATCCGGCAGGCTGTCGGCATAGGGAATATAGGGTTTGATATCGACGATGGGGGTGCCATCGAGCAGATCCACCGCCCCCAGCTCCAGCCACAGCTTGCCCCGTTCGCGACCGACCCCGTGCAGTTCGACCACAGAGAGGCCAAGGGGATTGGGGCGGAAGGTGGAGCGAGTGGCAAAGACGCCGACCCGTTCGTTGCCGCCAAGGCGCGGCGGGCGCACTGTCGGGTGCCAGCCCTGCGCCATGGTCTGGTGAAACACGAAGCTTAGCCACAGATGGGAGAACTGCTCGATGCAGCGCAGTACATCCGGCTGATCGTAAGGGGGAAGCAGCTCGAGGCGGGCGCGGGCCGATTTGACCAGACCGGGCTGGCGGGGGATGGCGAACTTCTCCTTGTAGGGAGAGCGGATGATCCCGAGGGTGTCGATTTCGAACTTCATGGCGGATCCTGACTGAAAACCCCGGCAATTTAGCACAGACAGCCCCAAAACGCAGGCTTGGCCTCGATACGCCCTTTTCTGCGGCGCTGCCGTGATCCCTGTCCCATCCCGGCCAGTCGGGGGCTGTGCCCGCGCGCCAAGTTGCGTAGGGTGAAGGCAACTGGCGTGTCAGGATGAAATGTGCGCACTCGCGCCGAAGGGGGAGGGAGAGGGATGAAACTGCTGATTATCGGTGGCACCGGCTTTTTGGGGCGCCACCTCACCGCGCTCGCGCTGGATTGGGGCCATGAAGTGACCCTGTTCAACCGTGGCCTGCACCAGCATCCGGATTGGCGCGATCTGGTGCAGCTCACCGGCGACAGGGACAAGAGCCTGAGCTCCCTGCAAGGGGCCGGGTTGCAGTGGGACCTCGTCATCGATACCTGCTGCTATCGCCCCGAGCAGGCGGCGAACCTCTCGGCGGCTTTGCGCGGGCGCTGCGCGCGGCTGATTTTTATCTCCACCATCAGCGTCTATCGCGATTTCTCAATGCCCGGGATGAATGAGTCGGCGCCGCTTCATGCTATCCCCGAAGGGGAAATGCCCACTGACTATGGCCCCCTCAAGGTGTTGTGCGAGCAGGAGTATCGCGCCCGCTGGGACGGGCGGCTCTGCATCCTGCGCCCGGGCGTGTTGTGCGGCCCCCATGATCCTACCGGGCGCATGGCCTGGTGGATTAAGCGGGTGCAGCAGGGCGGGCCCTGGTTGCTGCCGGGCAGTGGCGAGGATCGCTTGCAGTATCTCGATGTGCGCGATTGCGCCGAGTTTGTGTTGCGCGCGGCCGAGCAGCAGTTGGGGGGCACATTCAACTTGCTCAAGCCCGGCATTACCCTCTGCGACTGGCTGGAGCGGCTGAGCGCCCGGTTGCAGCCCGCCCGCCCCATCCAGCCCGAGTGGTTGCCCTGGTCGACCCTTATGGCGGCCGGTATCGAGCCCTGGCAGAGCTATCCCACCCTGCTGCCCTGCGCGCAGGCGGTGTTTGCCGGTTATGGTTCGGTCAGCGCCGAGGCGGCCATCGTCCACGGGTTGAACTTCCGGCCGCTGGAGGAGACCGCCGCCGATCTTGCCCACTGGCTGGCCATCGAGCCTGCCGCCGAGGTGGCGGAACATGCCATGACTCAGGCCGAGGAGACTGCGCTACGGCAGCAGTTGCTGGAGCCCAGTCTGCAATAAGAGAGGGGGCATCGAGCCGCTGCTACCAAGCGTGGCGCGGCAGGTGTGAATACAACGAGAGAGGGCAGCCCGCGGGATGCCCTCTCTCTCTATCCAATGTCTGATGGTTGCCGAATACAGGCTGACGCGATTCCCCATCCCATCGCTGTCGCTCGCCGAGTTAGCGGATGGCGGCCCCCGCGGCTACCAGCAGCTCTTTCAAAATTGTGCGATGGCAGCGGGATTCCTGCTCGCAGTAGCAACCCACCGACAGATTGGTGGTGTGGGAGAGGGCGGCCAGCAGCGCCAGATCATGCCTGGCGGCAGGTTGCGCCATCTCGGCCTTGTACTGTTTGCCAAACGCCGCCCATTGGGCGGGTGTCTCGGCTGCCTGCCCCAGCTTCATGGTTTCGCTGCTGGGGGCCAGATTGGGGAACCAGACATCGTACCAATGCTGGCTGGCAAATTCGCTCTTGGGTACGCCGCGGGGCGGGCGGCGCACCGTGCCGATCCGCAGCCCCTCATCGGGCAGGCGCGGGCTGCCAAGGCGAACGATAGCGAGGGCCATGACAGCGGTTACTTCTCTTCGGCCACTTTCAGCGCCTGCCCGTAGCAGATCACCTGTTTCAGGCAGCCCGGGGTGTCGCTGAACTCGGCGCACTTGTCGATGGTGACGCCGTTGCCGCCCATGTCGGCGGCGCGGCGGCGGGCCAGGGTGCGTGCTTCACCGGCGTTGGGCACCGGCTGGTTGGCATCGGCCTGGCAGGATTCACCCTCGATGGTGCCGAGGTAGAGGTAGTTGAGGTCAGCCAGCTCATCCTGTTCATAGATGCGCACGCTACCGGGTTTGAAGTATTCGTCGAAGTTCTCTTTATCCAGATTGCTGTTGAAGGCGTAGTTGGCACAGCCGGAGGCAATCAGGGGCATCATCAGGATCAGGCGTTTCATCGTCTCGTATCTTGTGTCGGTGATGAGGACAGTAGAAATGCGCAGGCGCTCCATGTCGGCATCTTGTTGAATAATGAGGGGGACATTATAGGGGCCAGCCGCCTGCGGCGACCAGCCCCGTTTTGCGCCCTGTTGTCAGGGTGTGACCCCCATCAGCCTGATATCAAACCGGAGCCAGTCGCTGATAGAGGCTGCGGTAGTAATCATCCGCCAGCAGCTTGTCATGAGGGGCGCAGAGGCGGATCTGTCCCTCTTCCATCAGGGCAATCCGGTCCATCTGCTCCATCCCCAGCAGGCGGTGGGAGATGAGCAGCAAGGTGCGATTTGCCCCGAGCTTGAACAACAGATCCATGATCTCCCGTTCGGTCTGACTGTCGAGCCCTTCGGTCGGTTCGTCCAGCAGCCAGAGCGGCGCATCGTGCAGCAGGGCGCGGGCGATACCGATACGGCGACGCTCACCACCGGAGAGGGGGCGGCCGCCGTCACCGAGCCAGGCGTCGAGGCCCGCCTCATCTTCCAGCAGATTGGCCAGTCCGACCTGGGTCAGTACCGCAATCAACTGCTCGTCAGTGGCGGTCGGGGCGGCCAGCTTGAGGTTGCCCCGCAGGGTATCGGCAAACAGGTGCACCCGCTGGCTCACCACCGAGATGGAGGCGCGCAGCGCCCCTTCGCTATAGTCGGTGAGCGGCTTGCCATCGAGAAGGATCTTGCCAGCCTGCGGGCTCCACTCCCGGGTCAGCAGCCCCATCAGGGTCGATTTGCCGCAGCCGGTTTGGCCCAGCAGCGCCAGCTTCTCACCGGCGTGCAGTTGCAGGGTGCAGCCACGCAGCACCGGCTGGGGGTTGCCGGGGTAGCCAAAATAGAGGTCATTGATCTGCAGCGCGCCAGCGGTAGCGTGGGTCTGCTCGTCGCCCCACACGGGGGCTTTTGCCTCTTGCAGGATCTCGTTCAGGCGGCGTGCCGAGGTGAGGCTGGTGGAGAGGTGCTGGAAAGCCCCCGCCAGTGGCATCAGTGCCTCGAAGCTTGCCAGGGTGGCAAAGACCATCAGTGCGGTGATGGGGTCGGGCGCAGCGCCCGCCACCCCATGACCGGCCAGCCAGAGCATCAGAGTCAGGGTCCAGCCGCTCAGCAGTTGCACCGAGAAGTTGGCCAGCCCGCTCACCTTGGCCATCCGGGCCTGCGCGGCGAGCAGCGCCTGCTCGGCTTGTTGCAGCTCAACCAGCGCCTTGGGGGCGGCGGCAAACATCTGCAGTTCGGCCTGACCATCCAGATAGTCCACCATCCGGGTACGCAGGGTCGATTTTTCGGCAATCAGCGCCTGACCGGGGCGACGGCCGAGGAAGTAGAACACCAGCGGCAGGGCAATCATGCCAAATAGCAGAATGGCACCCAGGGTGAGGGCGAGACGGCTGTCGAAAAACGACAGGAAGAAGACCAGTCCGGCGGTACTGAGCAGGGCCGCGCCTATGGGGGTGATCAGCCGCAGATAGACGTGGTCCATCGCATCTATGTCTGCCACCAGTCGGTTGAGCAGATCCGCCTGACGAAAACCGGCCAGGGTACCGGTGGAGAGCGGCGAGAGTTTCTGCCAGAACCAGACCCGCAGTCGGGTCAGCACCCGGAAGGTGGCATCGTGGCTCACGACCCGCTCACCCCAGCGACCGGCGGTACGGACGATGGAGAAGAAGCGCACCCCGCCTGCAGGGGTCATGTAGTTAAAGGCATGGGTCGTCGCAACTGTCATCCCCGCCACGGCGGCGGCGGAGAGGAACCAGCCGGAGAGGGAGAGCAGTCCCATGCCGGCGGCCAGGGTCACCAGCGCCAGCAGCAAACCAATGGTGAGGCTGAGCCAGTGTTGGCGATAGAGGCGCAGAAACGGCAACAGATCACTCATCGAGAGAACCTCCGGAACGTTGGGAGAGCAGGCGGGCAAAAGGCCCCTGCCCAGAACTAAGTTGCTGGAAGCTGCCTTGCTCCACCAGCTGGCCGCGGGCCAGCACCATTATCTTGTCCATCTTGGTAAGCTGGTCGAGGCGGTGGGTGATCATCAGCAGGGTCTGGCCAGCCATCGCCTGCTCAAGGGTGGTCATGATGGCGCGTTCGGAGTGGCGATCCAGACTGGCGGTCGGTTCATCGAGCACCATCAGCTGGGTCGATTTGAGCAGGGTTCGCGCCAGGGCGAGGCGCTGGGCCTGACCGACCGAGAGGCCGCCTGCCTGATCGCCGACCGGATAGTCGAGCCCCTTTTCCATGGCAAATTCCCACGCCTGTGCCCGTTTCAGGGCATCCTCCAGCTCTGCATCGCTGGCCGTTGGCTTGGCCAGCAGCAGGTTGTCGCGCAAGGAGGCGTGGAACAGCTGCGGGTTTTGCGAGAGCCAGCCCAGTTGCAGGCGCCACTGGCTCATGTCGAGGGTGGCAAGCTCCTGCCCGTTGACCTTGAGCTCACCGTGATAGGGGGCAAAGCCAAGCAGGGCGTTGACCAGCGAGCTTTTGCCTGCGCCGCTGACGCCGATGAGGGCGGTGCGCGAACCGGCTTCCAGGGTGAAGTCGATGGGGCCGACCAGCACCTTGCCTTCGGCGCTCAGCACTTCAAGCCCTTTGGCTTCGACCTTGACCGGGCTGTCGGCATGGAACGGCGCTGTGCCTGCGGCCGGCTCGCTCACCTCGGCTTCTAGGAATTCCCGCAACTGCTCGGCAGCGCCGATAGCCTGCGCTTTGGCGTGGTAGTGGGCACCCAGTTCCCGCAGCGGGGCGTAGAACTCGGGGGCGAGAAACAGCACGAACAGACCGGTAAAGAGGGTGACCTTGACCCCATAGCTACCAAAGTTCAGATGGTCGATATAAGAGAAGCCGAAGTAGACGGCGACCAGCGCTACCGAGATGGCGGCGAAGAACTCCAGCACGGCGGTGCTCAAAAACGCCAGGCGCAGCACCTCCATGGTGCGTTCGCGAAAATCTTCCGAGGCATCGCGAATGGCTTCACCTTCAGCCTGGGTACGCATAAAGAGTTGCAGGGTACGCAGCCCCTTCAGGCGATCGAGGAAGTGGCCGGAGAGACGGGCCAGCGCCTGAAAGTTGCGGCGGTTGGCATCGGCGGCGCCCACACCCACCAGGATCATAAAGATGGGGATGAGGGGCGCAGTGCCGAGCAGGATCAGACCCGCCGCCCAGTTGACCGGGAACACGGCCACCAGAATCACCACCGGAATAAAGACGGCGATGGCCATCTGCGGCAGATAGCGGGAGAAGAAATCCTGCATGTTTTCAATCTGTTCCAGCAACAGGCTGGCCCAGCTACCGGCCGGACGGCGCTGGATATAAGCAGGGCCGAGACGGCTCAAGCGAGTGAGCACCAGTTGGCGGATGGTCTGGCGTACCGCGCTGCCCGCCCTGAAACTGGCCACTTCGCGGCCGTAGGCCAGCGCTGCCTTGCCAAGCGTCACCAGCAGCAGGGTAATAAAGAGCGTGATGGATTGCTCAGGCGTTGAGCCTTCGATGATAAAGCCGTGCAATAGGGTCGCCAACAGCCAGGCTTGCGCCACCATCAGAATGCCTTGGCCAAGGCCAAAAGCGATGGATATCGTGATCCAGCGGCGACCGTGACTCGATTGCTTGCGCAACCAGCCATAGAGACGTTTTTGCGTTTTTTTATCCATTACCACCATCCTCGCGTCGAGTGGCGCAAGACTATCCTTGCCGTTTGGCCTTGGCAACCTTGTAAATTATCTGTGTTGAAAATGTTTGATTGAAAAAGCAACCGTCTGTTCAATCCTTGTCCGAACAGATTGATTTATTGAAAAAAGTGGCAAAGGCGCCATTGCGCTCGGCGGCAAAATGCATATAGTAGGAGCCCTGACGCGGGTGTAGTTCAATGGTAGAACGGTAGCTTCCCAAGCTGCATACGTGGGTTCGATTCCCATCACCCGCTCCAAATTTCAGATGCCAGGCGGGCATCGTATAATGGCTATTACCTCAGCCTTCCAAGCTGATGATGCGGGTTCGATTCCCGCTGCCCGCTCCAGCTTCAAAACAAAAAGCCCACTCCTGCGAGTGGGCTTTTTGTTTTTCATCTGTCTTGTGCGCCGTTCGACGTCACGCTCACGGTTTCTCAGCTTTTAAGGCAAACCGCAGAGACAGAAAAGGCGCCCAAGGCGCCTTTTCAGATCAACAGCGTCGCAGGAGCTTATTCCTGCTCCAGCTCACCACAGAAACGGTAGCCTTCGCCGTGGATGGTGGCGATGATCTCCGGAGTATCGTTAACGCTTTCGAAGTGCTTGCGAATGCGACGGATGGTCACGTCAACGGTACGGTCGTGTGGCTTGAGCTCACGGCCGGTCATCTTCTTCAGCAGCTCGGCACGGGTCTGGATCTGGCCCGGGTTTTCGCAGAAGTGCAGCATGGCGCGGAACTCGGAGCGCGGCAGCTTGAACATGTCGCCAGTCGGGCTGACCAGTGCGCGGCTGTTGATATCCAGCGCCCAGCCGTTGAAGAGGTAGCGCTCAACCAGCTTCTTCTCTTCGCCACCGGCAGCCACGTTCATGGTGCGGCTCAGCAGGTTGCGGGCACGGATAGTCAGCTCGCGCGGGTTGAACGGCTTGGTGATGTAATCATCGGCGCCGATCTCCAGACCCAGGATCTTGTCCACTTCGTTGTCACGACCGGTCAGGAACATCAGGGCGATGTTGTCGTTCTCACGCAGCTCACGGGCCAGCAGCAGGCCGTTCTTGCCCGGCAGGTTGATGTCCATGATCACCAGATTGATGGTGTGGGAAGTGAGGGCCTGGTGCATTTCGTCGCCGTTGTTGGCTTCGAGCACGATGTAGCCTTCGGCTTCAAAAATGCTTTTCAGGGTATTGCGTGTGACCAGCTCGTCTTCGACGATCAGAATGTGTGGTGTTTGCATGAGTATTCCCAGATTCTTATCAGTTAATTATCTTAAATTTAACACTCTTTGGCGTTTCAAACCGATTTCCTGACTGATCCTGAAAATTTATTACGTCATCCTGGGTATGAGAGTCAGGTCGGAATATCGCTAATTAGGCATCAGTACCGGCAAGTATCCCTGTGCCACTTATAGGTTCCCGACAAGTCTGGTCGAGCAGAGCCTGGAAAGGTCGTCCATTACGAAAGTGGCCGCATTTTATCAGTTAACAGGAGCATAACAACACTCTTTGCCGTCAGATAGCAACTTTTTAACTCTGATTTGATATAGGTCAAACCCTGGTACAGCAGCATCATACTTGGCCTGAACCGGGTTTTCGCCCCTACAAAATGTAATGGAATGTAACATGTGATTGACATGAATTTGTGGGAAAACTACAAGAAAATCTGCTTTATCGCGCCATTTGAGCCACCAGATTGGTCTGCTTTTGCCATCATCACAGCCTGGAATCCGGCCAGCCAGTGGGCCACACAACGACGCAATATGCGGCGGGAACGGGCGCTGTGGTGCCATCTGACCGTGGATTTGCAGGTGCCCGTGGTGGGGCCGTTTTGGGGATCTGACCCGGACGAAGGCTGGCAGGAGTCATCGCTGGCGGTGGCGCTATCCCTGCCACAAGCCCGTCAGCTGGCTGCCCGTTTTGGCCAGAACGCCATCTACTGGGTGGAGGATGGCCAGCTCTGGCTGGTGCCAGTATTGATGGATAAATCAGCAGTTTGTCTGGGCAATATTGAATCCTTCTGGATTGCCAGAAACCTTGCCTGATGAAAGAATGAACACCTTCATGTATCTGAAAGGAATCAAATCATGCTGGATCTCCTGCCCGACCTCTGCGATCAACATGGCGATTTGCTGCAAGTGGCCGACCCGGTGTTTCAGGATTTTGGCGGCAAGGCCATCTTCTATGGTCGCGCCGTAACGCTCTCCTGTTATGAAGACAACAGTCTGGTGCGGGATCTGGTGACCCGCCCCGGTCACGGCAAGGTGATGGTGATCGACGGCGGCGGCTCGCTACGCCGTGCGCTGCTTGGCGATCAACTGGCGGTCAAGGCGGTGGAGCAGGGGTGGGAGGGGATCCTGATCCACGGCGCGGCGCGGGATGTGGGCACTCTGGCGACACTGGCGCTCGGGGTCAAGGCGCTGGCGGCCTGTCCGGTCAAGACCGAGAAGCGGGGATTGGGTGAGCTGGGGGCTGTGGTCAGCTTTGCCGGGGTGACCATCCACGAAGGAGATTACGTCTATGCGGATCGCAACGGCGTGGTGGTGAGCGCCACGCCGCTGTTGTGATCATCAGAAATTGAAGCCGACCCCCAGACTCAGTGCCTGATCGGCAGTGATGGCGCTGACGCCGTAGTTGGCGGTGAGGGAGAGTCTGGGGGTCAGCAGCAGGCTGGAGTTGAGCTCCAGCAGGGTGCTGGCCTTGTTGAGATCGAGATGCTTGATCTGGCTGCCGATATTGAATGCCGGAGAGAGTTGGTAGCGTATCCCCGAACTCATATTGAAACCGGATGTGCGATTCTGATCCGCCACTGCCGGGCCCGCTTCCATAAAGAGGGTCACATCATCCACCACCGGATACTGATAGCCGCTATTGACCAGCCAGAGATCAAAACTGTCGCTGTGATGGCTATGGCCATTGAGCAGCACACCCGAGTAACTTTTGACATAGAGAGACGGGTTGGATTGCGGCTGAACCACTGCCCAGTCGGCGGCCTGTGCGGCCATGCTGGCGCAGGTTGCAAGCAGTGTGATGATGAGCGATTTGACCATTCGTTTCCCCTCCCTGGGTCCGGAACTGAGCCTAAGCATGGCACATGCCAGCTGGTAGTAAAGTGAAGGGAGATCACAATAAAATCCTTTGGCATGGGCGCCAGCCATGATAAACAGGCTGCCGTATTGATGGCTCTAATCATTAAGAGGTGAATCCATGAACAAGAAACTGACTCTGCTGGCCGCGCTGGCACTGGGAGGCTGCGCAATGGCAACGGGTTCCAGCATGGCTCAACTGCAAGCATCCAGCTGGCAGCTGCAAGGCGCCACCGGCGATACCTTCACCCTGCAAGTGGTCGACGGCAAGGTGGCGGGCAAGGGCGGCTGCAACCGCTATTTTGGCGGTATCACCAAGCAGGGTGACGGTGTCTTGACGCTGGGCGCCATGGGCTCTACTCGCATGATGTGCATCGGCGACGCCATGAACAAAGAGACCGAGTTCCTGCAAAAGCTGGAGAAGGTGGCCACCTACTCCATCAACGGCAACCAGCTGACTCTGAGCGATGCCAACAAGGCGGCCCTGCTCACCTTTAACGCTGTGCCTGCTGCCAAATAAGGCACGCGTTCGTCTGATTGCCCCGACAGTGCTGACTGTGCTGCCGGTCAAACGCTCTGATACGCCCTCCCTCTGGAGGGCGTCTGTTTATCTGCGATGAGCCCTGTGTGGTCGTCCTCAACGGTTGTTCACTCGTAGCCCCCTTTCTGCCCGGTTTGATGCCAGCACTTCGGATCTTCGTTTCAGTACGTATCTTGATCATTTCAATAATTCTTGTATAGTTGAAATGAAAGGTCGCACCAAGGGGAGTGAAGATGAACAAAGAGATGGCCACCAAGGTCTTTGAATCGCTGGCATCCGGCATCCGGCTCGATGTGTGGCGGCTGCTGGTGAAGGCGGGGCTGGAGGGGCGAGTCGCCGGTGAACTGGCCAGCGAGCTCGATATTGCCCCCAATACCCTCTCGTTTCACCTCAAGGCGATGCTCAACACCGGTCTGCTGTCGGTGGAGCAGGAGGGGCGTTTTCTGCGCTACCGCGCCAATATTCCCCTGATGCTGGATGTGATCGCCTACCTCACCGAGGAGTGCTGCGCCGGTCATCCCGAGGCGTGCGGCGTGATGCGTGCCGAGTCAGCCTGCTCCCCCCATGTTCTGCCTGTGCAGCCCTGCTGCAACAAGGAGTAATGCCATGTCCTCCATTCAGATTTTTGATCCCGCCCTCTGCTGCTCCAGCGGTGTCTGCGGTACCGAGGTTGATCAGGCACTGGTCACCTTCGCAGCAGACCTCGCCTGGGCCAAGGAGCAGGGCGTTGCCATCGAGCGTTTCAATCTGGCCCAGCAGCCGATGCAGTTTGCCGAGACGCCTGCCGTCAGCGCTTTTCTGACCCACGCCGGGGAGGAGGGGTTGCCGCTGGTGCTGGTGGAGGGACAGGTGGTGTTGACCGGCCGTTATCCGAGCCGCAGCGAGCTGGCTCGTTATGCCGGGCTGCCAGCGCCGCAAGCGGCCATCAAGGGGGTCGTCAAGGGTGGCTGCTGCTCTGGCAGCGGTTGCTGCTGAGTCGCGATGCACCATTCGGGAGAGGCTATGTACCATTTTCAGACCAATCCACCGCCGTTTCTCTTTTTCACCGGCAAGGGCGGGGTGGGCAAGACCTCGCTGGCCTGCGCCAGTGCGGTGGCGCTGTGTGATATTGGCAAGCGGGTGCTGCTGGTGAGCACAGATCCTGCCTCCAACGTGGGGCAGGTGTTTGCCACCGAGATCGGCAATCGCGTCACCACCATCGCCGCTGTGCCCGGTTTGTCGGCGCTGGAGATAGATCCCCCCGCGGCGGCCAAAGCTTATCGGGAGCGGATTGTCGGGCCGGTGCGCGGCAAGTTGCCCGAGAGCGTGGTGCGCAGCATCGAGGAGCAGCTCTCCGGCGCCTGTACCACCGAGATCGCCGCCTTTGACGAATTCACCGCCCTGCTGACCGACCACACGCTGCTGGCCGAGTATGACCATATCGTCTTTGATACGGCCCCAACCGGCCACACCATCCGGCTGCTGCAACTGCCGGGCGCCTGGAGCGAATTTCTGGAACAGGGCAAGGGGGATGCCTCCTGCCTCGGCCCGCTGGCGGGGCTGGAGAAACAGCGCAGCCAGTATGCCGAGGCGGTCGCTGCCCTGGCTGATGCTGCCCGCACCCGGCTGGTGCTGGTGGCGCGGGCCCAGCAATCCACTCTGCGGGAAGTGGCCCGCACCCACGAGGAGCTGGCCGCCATCGGCTTGCTGAATCAGCAACTGGTGATCAATGGCCTCTTCCCCGAGGGGGCTATTGCCGGAGATCCGCTGGCAATGGCGCTCTGGCAGCGCGAGCAACAGGCTCTCGCCCAGATGCCGCAAGGGATAAAGGGGCTGGCGCAGGATCATATCCCGCTGCTGGCCACCAATCTGGTGGGGCTCGATAGTTTGCGGCTGTTGCTGCAATCAGAGGGAACAGCCGCTCAATTATCGACCGCACACTCCACTGTCAAGCAAGCCCAGCCCGAGTTGAGTTCGTTGGTAGACGAGCTGGCCGCCGACGGTCACGGCCTTATCATGCTGATGGGAAAGGGCGGGGTGGGCAAGACCACCTTGGCGGCCGCTGTGGCGGTGGAGCTGGCGAGTCGCGGCCTGCCGGTGCACCTCACCACCTCGGATCCCGCCGCGCATCTGAGCGAGACGCTGGCAGGTAGCCTGCATCATCTGGAGGTGAGCCGCATCGACCCCCACGCCGAGACCGAGCGTTACCGCGCCCAGGTGCTGGCCACCAAGGGGGCGGCCCTGGACGAGCAGGGGCGGGCACTGCTGGAGGAGGACTTGCGCTCCCCCTGTACCGAGGAGATTGCCGTGTTTCAGGCCTTCTCGCGCATCATTCGCGAGGCGGGCAAGCGCTTCGTGGTGATGGATACTGCCCCCACCGGCCACACCCTGCTGCTGCTCGACGCCACCGGCGCCTACCACAGGGAGATCGCTCGCCAGATGGGAAACAAGGGGCTGCACTTCACTACCCCCATGATGCAGTTGCAGGATCCCAAACAGACCAAGGTGTTGATTGTGACCCTACCCGAGCCGACGCCAGTGCAGGAGGCGGCCAATCTGCAATCCGATCTGCGCCGGGCCGGCATCGAGCCCTGGGGCTGGCTCATCAACCACAGCTTGCAGCAAGCCGCGGTCAGCTCGCCGCTGCTGCAACTGCGGGCCGAGCGCCAGTTGTCCCATATCGAGGCGGTCGAGCAGCAACACGCCAGCCGTTTCGCCGTGGTGCCGCTGCTCGCCGAGGAGCCGGTGGGGCCCGATGCCCTGCGCCGTCTCTGCCAGCACCATTGAGTCGCCGCCCCGGCCTGCTGCCGGGGCGGCTTGAATATGCCGTTACTTGTTATAAACCCGTGTTTTGAACCAATAGAAGATGCGAAATTGCGCCGCATCGGGAGCTGTGATGTCTGCAACATGTGATGCCAAGGCCGTGCCTGCCATCGGCTTTTTTGAACGTTATCTGACCGCCTGGGTCGCCCTCTGCATTCTGGTGGGGATTGGCCTCGGGCAGGGTTTGCCGGATCTCTTCAAGGCGATCGGTGCCATGGAGGTGGCCAAGGTCAACCTGCCGGTGGGGCTGCTAATCTGGGTGATGATCATCCCCATGCTGCTCAAGATCGATTTTGGCGCCCTGCATCAGGTGAAGGGCCACATGAAGGGGATTGGGGTCACCCTCTTTATCAACTGGCTGGTCAAGCCCTTCTCCATGGCCTTCCTCGGTTGGCTCTTTATCCGCGTGCTGTTTGCCGACTGGCTGCCGGCTGATCAACTCGACAGTTACGTAGCGGGCCTGATCCTGCTGGCGGCGGCCCCCTGCACCGCCATGGTGTTTGTCTGGAGTCGCCTCACCAACGGCGATCCCTACTTCACCCTGTCGCAGGTGGCGGTGAACGACCTCATCATGGTGTTTGCCTTCGCGCCGCTTGTGGCGCTGCTGCTCGGGGTCTCCAGCATCATAGTGCCGTGGGATACCCTGCTCACCTCTGTGGTGCTCTATATCGTCATCCCGGTCATCATCGCCCAACTGCTGCGCAAGGCTTTGCTGAAAAAGGGAGAGGCCCATTTTGACGGCGTCATGACTCGCATCCAGCCCTGGTCGGTGGCGGCCCTGCTGCTCACTCTGGTGCTGCTGTTTGCATTTCAGGGCAACGCCATCATCGAGCAGCCGCTGGTTATCGCTTTGTTGGCGGTGCCCATCCTGATCCAGGTGCTGTTCAACTCGGGATTGGCTTACTGGCTCAACCGCAAGGTGGGGGAGAAGCACTCGGTCGCCTGTCCTTCCGCCCTGATCGGCGCCTCCAACTTCTTCGAGTTGGCGGTGGCCGCCGCCATCAGCCTGTTTGGCTTTCACTCCGGCGCGGCGCTCGCCACCGTGGTCGGGGTGCTGATCGAGGTGCCGGTCATGCTGCTGGTGGTGCGGGTGGTTAACGCCAGCAAACCCTGGTACGAAGCGGGGCTGAGTCGCTAACTGATGGCCGCGAACTGATGCTATCCATTTTCTATTCACTTGATTAATGAGAGACACGTAAATGAGTGCAATCACCATCTATCACAACCCGGAATGTGGTACCTCCCGCAACACCCTGGAGCTGATCCGCAACAGCGGCGTCGAGCCCACTGTCATCCACTATCTGGAGACGCCCCCCTCCCGTGACCAGCTGGTGGCGCTGATCGCCGCCATGGGCATGCCGGTGCGCGATCTGCTGCGCAAGAACGTGCCCCCCTACGAGGCGCTCGGGCTGGCGGAAGATCGTTTCAGCGATGATGAACTGATCGATGCCATGCTGGCTCACCCCATCCTCATCAACCGCCCCATCGTGGTCACGCCGCTTGGCACCAAGCTGTGCCGCCCGTCGGAAGTGGTGCTCGATATATTGCCCGATCAGCAAAAAGGGGCCTTCGCCAAGGAGGATGGCGAGCAGGTGGTGGATGCGAGCGGCAAGCGCCTCAAGTAATCATCTGAGTACTCAAGTACGGATTGAAACAGGGCCAGCTTCACGCTGGCCCTGTTTCGTTGTGTGAACAAGTTGAAAAAGTTATTCCGGCCAATCGTTTTACCGCTTTTTCTGTGACGGGGATCACTGTACCATCGCCGCCCGACCTGCCACCCGGCCGCATCTCCCCCTGCGACGGCGCTGGCGTCACCCGATACATGCTGTCACCCGGAACGTGAATGACCCCAGGATGGGACCCGCCACTAACCTGTAGGTTTGTGGTCTGCGTGTCGCGTGGGTCGGCACCTCTCCCGCCGGATCGCTCGCGACGCCTGTCTGCAGACTTGCCATATGAAACTCCTCTCTTCATAGGTGCAAGATGACACTGTTATTGAGTCTGGTCGGTATGCTGGCCCTGATGTTTATCGCCTGGCTGGCGAGTGAAAACCGCCGAGCCATCCGCTGGCGAACCGTGCTGGGTGCGCTCGCCCTGCAAACCGGTTTTGCTGCCCTGGTGCTCTATTTCCCCCCCGGACAAATCATGCTCGGTGCCATGAGCAATGGCGTCTCAGCCCTGCTCGGCTTTGCCGACAGCGGCATCCGTTTCGTGTTTGGCGATCTCGCCAGCAACGGCTTTATCTTCGCCGTGCGGGTGCTGCCGCTGGTGATCTTTATCAGCGCGCTGATCGCCGTGCTCTACCACTTCGGCATCATGCAGTGGGTGATCCGGGTACTGGGCGGCGCCGTGCACCGCCTGCTCGGCACCAGCCGCGCCGAGTCACTGGTGGCCACCGGCAATATCTTCCTCTCGCAAGGGGAGTCGCCGCTGCTTATTCGTCCCTTCCTCGCCGGTATGACCCGCTCCGAACTCTTTGCGGTGATGACCTGTGGCATGGCTTCGGTGGCGGGCTCGGTGCTGGGCGGTTACGCCGGTCTGGGGGTGGATCTTAAATACCTCATCGCAGCCTCCTTTATGGCGGCGCCGGGTGGCCTGCTGATGGCCAAACTGCTGGTGCCGGAACAGCAGCAGGTGAGCAATCAGACCGAGATCACCCTCGACAAGAGCGACTACAGCAACGCCATCGATGCGCTGGCGGGCGGCGCCATGGGGGGCATGAAGATCGCCGTGGCCATCGGCACCATACTGCTGGCCTTTGTCAGCGTTATCACCATGATCAACGCCGGTCTCACCACCGTCGGCGAGTGGTTCGGCTGGGCCGATCTCTCCCTGCAGCAGCTGCTGGGCTATCTGTTTGCTCCGGTGGCCTGGCTGATTGGCGTGCCCACCAGCGAGATGATGGCGGCAGGCTCCCTGATTGGTCAGAAGGTGATCATGAACGAGTTCGTTGCCTATCTGGACTTTGCCAATATCAAGGCAGATCTGAGCGCCCACACCCAGATCATCATCACTTTCGCCCTCTGTGGTTTCGCCAATCTGGGCTCCATTGCGGTGCAGCTCGGCTCCATCGGCACCATGGCACCGGAGCGCCGCCACGATGTGGCCAATATGGGCTTCAAGGCGGTACTGGCGGCGACCCTCGCCAACCTGATGAGCGCCACTCTGGCCGGGATCTTTGTCTCCCTCTGATGAGATAAAGCGAGGCTGCGCCAGTAAAAAAGCGCCCCCCCCTTCTGGGGGGGGCGCTTTGCTTTATGGGCTGGGTGCTAGCGAGCGTTTGCTTCCCCCAGCCTTGGGTTGAGGGAGAGGATCCGGGTCTTGCTGACCCGGTGGCGATAGATCTCCCGCAGATAGAGCAGCGCCTTTTTCACCGATTCGCGGCTGAGGCGAATATCGTTGATGGAGACGAACTTCTCTTTCTCGCGGATAAGCTCCCGATATTTCTTCTCATACATGGGCTTGATGGCGTACCAGTTGGTATCGAGGATCTTGGCCGGGTTCTCGAACTCGTTGAGCATGCTGTCGAGCAGTGTGTCGTTCCACTCCTCATTGCAGATCATCTCGATCACCGCCTTGTCCAGATGCTCATCGAAGCGATAGTGATCCTTGGCAAAGCAACGCTTGATAAAGGCCACGATCAGGGTCAGGAAGTCATCGCTCAGGCAGGGGCTCTTGACGATCAGGGTGGTGAGGGAGATGTTGGCCGACGCCCCGATGACCAACGCATAGCGCTTGAGGGTGGTATTGGGGAAGAGCCCGTTGAGGTGAGACTTGAGCCGGTTGAGATCCATATAGGAGAGCTTGTACTCCTTGGGCAGGGAGATGATCGACACCACAGAGGAGCAGTTCTTGAAGAAGTGCAGCTCGTTGAGGTGGGCCGGGTCATGGCCGCTTTTCACATAGTCGTCCAGATACTCCCGATAATTGCCCGCCTCGATGGGCAGCAGACTGATCCCCTCGATGGCCTGGGTCATCTTGTTGAAGTGGGGCAGCTCGATGGAACGGGTGAAGAGATCGTCCACATTGAGCCCGTCCTCCTTGTCAAACAGGCCGCCGGGAGGCGAGATGGACTCGGCATACGCCACCGCCACCGGCCCCGCCAGACTCATAAAGAGGTCGTTGGCATCGAGTCGAATGGTCTCGCTGATATCGATGCCCGCCCGGCGAAAGTAGTTCTCGTCGTAGTCGGTGGTGACGGCCTGGGCGGTGAGGATGTTGAAGATCTGCTGTGAGATGTACTGGTTGGCGTACTTCTCCATGGTGTTGACGTCAACATGCTGGATCTCGCCATCGTCGCTCTCTTCGGCGTAGCGCATGATGTCGTTGGAGATCAGCATCATGGCATTCCAGGGCCTGATCCGCTTGAGCATGCTGGCATCGCACGCCTGCTCGTTGTCGAAGTGATAGGAGAAGTCCCACTCCTCGGCCAGATACTTGCACAGCAGGCGCCCCGCGTTGATGTGCAGCGCTTCCGAGATCTCGATACCCCGATCACAGATATTGGGCAGGATGCAGATGCCGCTGGTGAAGATGGGATCGAACATGAAGTGCTCCCCGAGGGAGAGGTGCTCCTCCTCTTCTGACGGGGGTGAAAAGGTCTTGCTCATGTAGGAGTACTGCTGGGCCAGCCCGAACTCGGAGGCCATGCCGGAGCCGGTGCCGCCCCCGGCACTGAAGATGTAGAAATAGAGGCGGGACTGGTTGGCCTTGATGCCGCAGGAGTCCACCAGATAGGTATGAATAGCCTGCCACTCGGAGTTGGCGAAGTAGTGGGGGCTCTTGTTGAGGATGATTTTGGCCAGATACTGGCCAAGGATGGGGGCGTTACCCGCGCCTCCCGCGTGGATCTCCGACAAGTCCATCACTCGCATCTTGGCGTAGTCACGCAAGGAGCCACCTTCGCCGCTGCGATTGGAGTGGCGGATGCGGCCATCGATGTCCTTGTCCAGATCCCCCAGCATCACCATGGGCTCGATCAGAAAGACCGGTCGGGCCCCGTTGTTTGGCAGCCGCAGATTGCGCCGGATCCAGCTTACCGGACCAAACTCCTTCTCCCGCTTGCGTTGCTCTTCACTGTTGAACTCATTGAGATAAAAGCTGCGGGCGTTGTAGACCAGCGAGGCGACATCCTGCGCGATGTTGGAGCCGCAGCGTCCCAGCCCCACCAGACAGACGGACGGAAAGTTGTGGGGCACGGCGGTGCCCGTTTCGCTCTCTCCGATGGCAGCGGGAAACACCGCATGACGCAGCTGTTCCAGATTGGCAAGAATGCGGGCCAGATCCCCTTCGGTGTAGTAGAGGTAACGGTTGCCTGCGTCCTGCTCATCATCCGTGCTGATAGGTAGCAGATCGATATGCTCGGTCATGAAAAAAGATCCCTCTTGGCGGCGAATGTATATAAATCAGCAGCTTTTGGACTGCCCGCTAACTCTAGATGATAAAAAGCGGGGGCGCGGTGAGAGGAGGGCGAGAGTTGTGACTGTGTGATCATGGGCACAGCAACACGCTGGAAATCAGCCGGTACCCCGCACTGGACGGATGGGGCAACGGCGCCTCATTCCCCTGAAAAGAGGGGCGACCAGACTCAACAACGTGTTGACCCCGTGCCGGATTATCCCGCTCTGAGCGGCCTGTTTCCCTTGCGCTGGCGTGGTGGAACAAACACGAAAAAGAATTTTTAGATTGGTTTTAGTACTTCCAATCGATTATTTGATTGGGCAGTAACGGCATTAGCGGTGTCAGATTAGGGGAGCAGGTTGGCCAACGCGCCGTCAGCCAGTCTTTACGCGGTCACACAAGGAGACACTCTGATGGAAACACTTGACCAGAAAATCGACACCATGCGAGAAGCATTTATGCAGCAGGAGCGCAAACAGGCCCACGACAAGTGGCAAGCCAGGGTCGAAGAGCTGCTACAGATACGGGGTGAGGAGAGACAACCGGAGGAGCAGGAAGAGTAGTGCTCGCTCCCGGGCGAAAGTTGAGGTAGCGAACCCTTCGTATCGGCTACCCGTTATCTACCACCGATAAAAAAACCACCGACCTTTTGCAGGTCGGTGGTTTTTTTATGGATAGTAGCTGATTGGCTGCCCTCACTTCTGGGCCGAGCAATGGGGTCACATCCAGGGGCGTAGGGACGCGACTACTTCGAATGGGTGGCGGGCTCTTCGGAGAGCAACTCGTTAACGAGTCCTGCAGCCAGATGAATATTCGACTCCATCTTGTCGCCGTCCACCGCGTTCTCTTTCCACGATTCGGGGGCTTCGGGATGTGGCCCGGAAACGGCCACCTTGCCTTTGCCATATGAGCTGATCAGCGCGGCAATATGATGGTTTTGAAAATGGGCGATAACCTTGATCTGCTCTGGGCTTGGCACCGGCGTAAATTGCGGGCCGGCCTGGTAATACATCTGGCGCTCTTCGCCAAGCCAGGTGATCGGGAAGATCCTGGCGCTAAAGTCGCCGTCATAATCATCGGATGTCGCAGGAACAAGGCCCAGCGCCGGCACAAAGCCTTCATCCTCAGACCAGCCGATAGATGCCACAAAGGCACCCCCACAGATCCCGAGGTAGCGGCCGCCGTTCTGCAAATAGGTTTTTAACGCCGAACGCGCTTGCGGGGTAAACCCATTGAGCAGCGGCTCAACATCGTCCTCTGTGCCGCCAACGATAAACACCCTGGCATGATCGAGCTCTGCAGGCAGCGCCTCGATATTGGAGAGATACCTGACCGGCAAGCCCACCTGCCTGACCACATCCGCAATCGCTCTGGTGCTATCCCCATCAGAAACCGGCCCGTTATAGATCAGCGCGTACGGCTCTTGCTGCGGCTGCGCAGAGGCTGCCTCTGCCATGCATCCTGTCATTAACCAAAGGCTGATAACGCTCGCAATCCGCAGGAGGCTTTTTGATAAATTCATCGCTGCCACTGCCCGTGTGATGTGAACCGAAGAGACTACTTAGCACGATCCCGTTCTGCATGTCAGCCGCTGTTAAATGAACATTTCAAGTTAACGTGCCAACGCTGATTGGGCCTGTGTTCGACACACAACGAACGAGCCAATACAGAGGGACAAACCACAGGATTTCGGCCCCTGCTTCGGAGCGCGTGCAACAGCTTTCCTGTGTGACGCCTCTTATGGCTGATGGATAAGGATTCGAGGGGGAATACAGCAACATAAGAGGGGCACTTCACCTTCACTTCACCGAGCGGGGGTAGGGTAGCTTCACGTTTTCAGTTGGAGCTTTACCCTATGCCCACCATAGTCACTCACGCTGCCGTCCCTCTCTGCCTTGGGCTCGGGCTTGGCAGCCGGATTATCCCGCCGCGCCTGCTGCTGGCGGGGGTCGCCATCGCCATGCTGCCCGATGCCGATGTGCTCGCTTTCAAACTGGGGATCGCCTACGGCCATGTCTTTGGCCACCGCGGCTTTACCCACTCATTGCTGTTCGCCTTTGCCCTGCCCACATTGGCCATGCTGTTTCATCGCCAGTTAAGGGCCCGCGCCGCTACCGTCTGGTCGTTTCTGCTGGTCTCTCTGCTCTCCCATAGCCTGCTCGATTCCCTCACCACCGGCGGCAAGGGGGTTGGCTGGCTCTGGCCGTGGCGGGACGAGCGTTTCTTTGCCCCGTGGCAGGTGATCCGGGTTGCCCCCTTCAAGCTGGAGGCCTATCTCACCGCCCGAGGTGAAGCGGTGATCCTCTCCGAGCTCTACTGGGTCTGGCTGCCGGGGGTTGTATTGATGCTGGGGTTGATGGGATTGAGGGTGTGGGGCAGGCTGCCTAGGGAGGGGCGCTGAGACTGGAAGCCAGGTGATGAAGATAGTCATAACTGTGCCATTGGGCGGCACAGAGAGCGAGCAGGGCTGAAGCCCCAAAGGCACCTAGATCCCAGTGCCGGAGCAATACCCGCAATGCATGCAGTATGCAGAGACCCAGACTAACCAGATAAATGAGGGTTAACATTCCTTCAATCAAATCCGATATGCCGTAGGGTTCATTTGGGTTGTGATAAAGCAGTTCATAGCCAAATGTGCGAAATCCGAGTCTTAACAGAAACAGTGAAAAGCAGAGGGTGGCCAGTCGCTTTGTTTCTCGACTGATTTCTGTCATGCAACTTTCAAGTATTCCAACGTTTACTTATGGGGCTGAGATGCAGCAGAGCTGGGACGCCCATCTTTTTAAATGTTGGCTATGCTACGCCTTGCTCAGAAAGGTGGGTGTCCAAGATTTGTGTTCTGACAAAGAGTCCAAATCAAAATAAGGACGAAGTATCAGTAATGCTTCAGAAACTAACCTCAAATAAGCGCTATCATTTCAATAAATGAACTTTCATATTTCCTCAATAACGACTAACGCTTCAAGCACTGGTGAAGCATTGCTGCGCCCAAGAGATTTGACCTGTTAGGCTGACTACCTGACCTAGTACATGTAAATTTCTTCATTGGTTTCACTTAGTTCAGTTAATGTATAATACTTCCCATCAGTAGGTGAACGCATATCTGAATATGTATACAAGAGTCTAAAAACATCAATACCTTCACAAGAGTTAATTCGACAAACAACCTCTTCCGATAGCGCTAGTTTTTCTTTGCTTTCAGAAATAACAAAAATGAATAATCTAGGCTTGTCTTCTGAGTGACCGCAAGAAAAAATATTGAGATCTCTCCATGCAATAAACTTATCTAAATGAGATATTGAAAACTCTTCGTATATATCATAGTGGTGCGCTACGTATACATATTCAGAAGTCTTCTCAAGTTCCCCCATACATGTAAAATACATGAAGTCTCGTGGTTCATACATTAATGGGACTATATCAAGACGTCCATACTCTGAATACTTGTGATACTTTTCGTTCAGAAACTTGAAAAGCGCTAGCTCTACGATATCTGAATGCTGTGGCATTCCTGCAATAGAAATAAGCCTACTTTTACTGTCATGGTTGATGGTTTGGTTTTTTGGTACTAAAATTTTCCATCCGCACCTTGTATTTTCTACATTCGTGCGAGTTACTTCGACCCAGTAGCAAACATCACGTTGTTCGTCGCATATAATAATAATTACAGGTAGTGAATGAAGTAGCCAGTATTTAAGGTGCTTGTTTTCACCATAAAAAACATAGCCATGTTCTTTTTCATGTTTTAAATATGACATCCCTGTTTTAATTTGCGCGGCAATTAGGCGGCCGGTACCTTCTCTGTTTTCGTTTACTATTTCAATGTGACCGTCAATGCCAAGATCATTCTTTGGTTGCTCACGGAAGATCCAAGAAAGCTCTCGCTTTACCTTTAATGAAACAAGATCAACTCCAATATCACCAGTTTCATCCGCTTCTGAATAATTCGACATGCATAAACCTTAGAGTCAATAATTTCAGTTTAACGCCGCATTCAGCGGTTTGTCCACTGCAATACATTGTTATATTTTAGTAGCTGGCCTTATGATAATGGCTGCAAGTTATGAATTTTTTATCCCGTATGTTGGGCTAAGAATCGTAGGTTGGTGCTGAACGAAGTGAAGCCAAACGTTTACCGAGAATATATCTGTAAATCGGTTTTACGGAGCTGCCATATCCATATTTATCCCGCTCTGATGGTGGCAATAAGGCTCGTCTGTTGGGCTTCGCTACGCTAGGTGCTAACCTGCAAAAACCACGCTACCGCCCCTGAGTTCCAGCTCCCAGTCCGCTGCTGTTAACCTGCGAGATTGCAACAATCGCTGTCATGGCGTTCTTCCGATAGATTGATTGTCATTCGGGTATCTTAAAGGCGAGGGTAGAGCGTTGAGAAGCGCGTTTTGGTGAGAATCTGTGTTGGATCAACAAATTAGTCATCGGTTGTGCTTTGGGTTAGCCGCTGGTTTGGCTAGCAATGTGTCAGGCCCCTCACCCTAACCCTCTCCCAGAGGGCGAGGGGATCAACGAGGGAGATGGGAGCAACATGTCGGGAGCTGTTAGCGGGTACAAGCGAGATAAAAAGAAAGGGAGCCGATCGGGCTCCCTTTTACATGGTTATGTGAACTGGCAACTCGAGGTCACAATCAGTTGGCCCCATACCCAACCTTATCGATTGGTCGCGGCCTTCATCCCTTCCACAAACTCTTTCAGACGAGTGAGCATATGCTCCGGGTTCTGGTGGTGGGTCTCGATGATCTTCACCACGGCGGAGCCGGAGATGGCACCGGCGGCGCCGGCGGCGATGGCTTCACGCACCTGGGCCGGTTCGCTGATGCCAAAGCCGAGCAGGGCGGGGGGGGCGTTGAACTCGCGCAGGGTATTGATGAGACCTTCCACCGGCATGCTGGCCTTGGTCTCGGCACCGGTGACGCCAGCACGGCTCACCAGATAGGTGTAGCCATTGCCGAGCTCCGCCACCTGTTTCAGGGTCTCGGCGTCGCCATTGGGCGGGGCGATAAAGATGCTGTCGATGCCAAACTTGTCGGCAGCCGCCTTGTAGGGGGCGCACATCTGCACCGGCACGTCGGCGACCAGCACCGAATCCACGCCCGCCTGTTGGCACTTCTCGTAGAAGCCGTCAATTTTGCGCACATAGACCAAGTTGGCGTAGACCAGCAGGCCAATCGGCAGCTGCGGGTACTTGGCGCGGATGCGGCCAAGCAGCTCGAAGCAGTCGTCCGGGGTGGTGTGGCTGGCAAAGGCGCGCAGGGCGGCGCCCTGAATGGTGGGGCCATCCGCTACCGGATCGGAGAAGGGAATGCCGAGTTCGAGGGCATCGGCGCCCCCTTCTACCAGCGCATCGACGATGGCTAGCGAGAGTTCTGGAGTCGGGTCACCCAGCATCACGAACGGCACAAAGGCGCCCTGATTGGCTTCATCCAGACGGGAGAAGAGTTGTGCGTAACGGTTCATGACAAGGTTCCTTCTTTTTCAAAGATGTCAGCGACGGTGAAGATATCTTTGTCGCCACGGCCGGAGAGGTTGACGATGAGCACCTGCTCTTTTTCCGGTTCACTGCGGGCCATCTTGAGGGCGTGGGCCAGCGCGTGGGAGGACTCCAGCGCCGGGATGATGCCTTCGGATTTGGCCAGCTCCTGGAAGGCGTCCAGCGCCTCCTTGTCGGTCACCGAGGGGTACTCGGCGCGGCCGATGGCGGCCAGATGGGCGTGCTGCGGGCCAACGGAGGGGAAGTCCAGCCCCGCCGAGACGGAGTAGGACTCCTGGATCTGGCCCTGATTATCCTGCATCAGATAGGAGTGCATGCCAAAGAAGACCCCCTTGCTGCCGTGACCCAGCGGCGCACCGTGCTCGCCACTTTCGATGCCGTGACCGCCCGGCTCGACGCCGATAAGGCGCACTGAAGGCTCATCGATAAAGTCGGCAAACATGCCGATGGCGTTCGAGCCGCCGCCGACGCAGGCGATCACCGCATCGGGCAGTCGCTCTTCCTTCTCGAAGCACTGGGCCTTGGCCTCTTCGCCGATCATCTTCTGGAACTCCCGCACGATAGTGGGGAAGGGGTGCGGACCGGCGGCGGTGCCAAGCAGGTAGTGGGCCGACTCGTAGTTGGCAGCCCAGTCGCGCAGTGCCTCGTTGCAGGCATCTTTCAGGGTGCTGGAGCCGGAGTGCACCGGAATGACGGTGGCGCCCATCAACTTCATGCGAAAGACGTTGGGCTTCTGGCGCTCGCAATCCTTGGCACCCATATAAACCCGGCACTTGAGGCCGAGCAGGGCGCAGGCCAGCGCAGTCGCAACGCCATGCTGACCGGCACCGGTCTCGGCGATGATCTCGCTCTTGCCCATCCGCTTGGCCAGCAGTGCCTGACCCAGCACCTGGTTGGTCTTGTGGGCGCCGCCGTGCAGCAGGTCTTCACGCTTGAGATAGAGGCGGGTCTTGGTGCCCTTGGTCAGATTGCGGGTCAGGGTGAGCGGAGTCGGGCGACCGGCATACTCGGTCAGCAGGGACTGAAATTCGGCGATAAAGGCCGGATCATCCTTGGCATCGACAAAGGCTTTCTCCAGCTGGAGCAGGGCCGGGATGAGGATTTGGGGTACATACATACCGCCAAATTCGCCGAAAAACGGGTTGAGCAGGGTCATGGCTTCTTCCTTGTATTAGCTAAATCGAAACATCAAAAAGGGTTGCGTTACAGGTTGCGCAGTGCGCCGAAGGCGGCTGCAATCTTGTGCGCATCCTTCTGGCCCGGGGCACTCTCCACCCCGGAGTTGAAATCAAGGCCGAGGCAGCCCACTTGCGCCGCCTGCAGGGCGTTGTCGGGATTAAGGCCCCCCGCCAGCATCAGTTTGCTCTTGTCGAGCGTGGCCAGCATGGCCCAGTCGAACGCCTGACCGGTGCCACCGCTCTGGCTGCCGACTTTCGTATCCAGCAGCAGGCGATCCGCCGGGTAGTCGAGGGCGGGCAGGGGCTCGCCGCTTTCTTTGCCGAGAGAGACGCCTACGGCCTTCCAGATCTGGCAGCCGGTCGGCAGCAGCGGACGCAGAGTATCGATATAGGCGGCATCCTCATCCCCATGCAGTTGCACCGCGGCTAGCCCCAGCGCATCCACCGTCTTGGCAATGGTGGCGGGCTGGGCGTTGCGAAATACCCCGACATAGGCGAGCGGCGCACCCGCCATCACGGCGCGGGCGGCGGGGATGTCCACATAGCGCGGGCTTTTGGCCACAAAGATAAGACCGCCGAACACCGCGCCCGCCTGATGGGCGGCGGCGGCGTCCTCGGCGCGGGTGAGGCCGCACACCTTGTTCTGGCCCAGTATCAGCTTGCGCACTGCGGCTTCCAGATCCGGCTCGGCCATCAGGGAGGAGCCCACCAGAAAGCCCTTGGCGTGGTGGCGCAGATCCGCTACCTGAGCGCGGTGGTTGATGCCGGACTCGCTGATCACCACCCGATCGCTCGGGATATCTTTAGCCAGCTGTTTGGTGCGGTTGAGATCGACGCTCAAATCGCGCAGATCCCGGTTATTGATGCCAATGACCGGCGCGCCCAACGCGATGGCCCGGGTCAGCTCTTCCTCGTTGCTTACCTCGGTGAGTACGCCAAGGCCCAGCTCCTTGGCGACCGCGAACAGGGCACGATAGCCCTCGTCGGTGAGCACCGAGAGCATCAGCAGGATGGCGTCCGCCTGATAGTGGCGGGCCAGATAGACCTGATAGGGGTCAATCATGAAATCCTTGCAGAGCACCGGCTGACTGACGCGGCTGCGCACCCGCGGCAAAAAGGCGAAATCCCCCTGAAAGAACTTCTCGTCGGTCAGCACCGAGATGGCGGTGGCATATTTGCCATAGATATCGGCGATCGCCTCCGGGCTGAAGTCATCGCGGATCAAGCCCTTGGAGGGTGAGGCCTTCTTGCACTCCAGAATAAAGCGGGTGGAGCCCGCCTTGAGCGCCCCGACGAAATCCCGATCGCTTGGGGTCAGCGCGCTCTGGAAGCTCTCCAGCGGCTGGGCCAGCTTGCGGGCGGCGACCCACTCCTGTTTGGCCGCCACGATTTTACCGAGGATGGTCTGGCTGATGGAGGCCATGTTCAGAAAAGCATGGGGGGCAATAAGGTCTGACATCTCGTTATCCTTGCGAAACTGGCTCTTGCCCTGCGGGCGTTCTGAATGACTGTTATGCAATGTGGTGGCTGACATCATGCCTCCTGATGACCCGCTTCCTGATGGCTCAAAGTGGCCAGCCGAGCGGCCAGATCCGCTGCCTTGCCGCTCGCCAGCACTGCCAGCACCTCGGCCGCCGCGCTCTTGAGATCTTTCGCCTTGCCCGCCATCAGCAGCAGTGGCGCCACATTGGCGGCAATGGCGGCGTTGTGGGCCGGAGTGCCACGCCCTTCCAGAATGGCGGCAGTGATGGCACGGTTCTCTTCAGGCTCACCACCCTGAATGGCGCTCACCGGATAGGTCTCGAGGCCAAAGTCAGCCGGGGTGAGCAGAAACTCGCGGATCTCGCCGTCACGGATCTGGGCCACCTGGGTCGGGCCGTGAATGGCAATCTCGTCGAGCCCGGCGCCGTGAACCACCATACCGGTTTTCAGCCCCAGTGCCAGCAGGGTTTCTGCGATGGGGCGCACCAGCTCGGGGGCATAGACCCCCATCAGCTGATAGGTGGGGCGAGCGGGGTTGATAAGCGGCCCCAGCACGTTGAACAGGGTGCGGGTCTTGAGGGCTTGGCGCACCGGCATGGCATGGCGCACCCCGGCGTGGTACTGGGGGGCGAACAAAAAGCAGATGCCGAGCTCGTCCAGACAGCGGCGCGCCTGCGCCGGGCTCATGTCGAGCTTGATGCCCATTTTGTCCAGCAGATCGCTCGAACCCGACTTGCTCGAGACCGAGCGGTTGCCATGCTTGGCCACTTTCAGGCCGCAGGCGGCGGCGACCAGCGCCGAGGTGGTGGAGACGTTGATGGTGTTGAGACCATCGCCACCGGTGCCGACGATGTCGCAAAATTCATAGTCCGGACGCGGGAAGTCGCGCGCTTCTGCCAGCAGCGCCTCGGCGGCACCGGCGATCTCCTCCGGGGTTTCCCCCTTGATCTTGAGGGCGGTCAGCAGGCTTGCGAGCACTATGGGATCCACTTCGCCACGTACCACCTGGCCGAAGGCGTCGCGGGTACTTTCACGGCTCAGAGACTGACCCTGATAGAGGGTGTTGAGATGTTGATGCATGTTGGTCTCCTTACCTTAACGCACGCTGCTTTCTGGGCGGGTGATATGGGCGAGCGCCTGAGTCAGCAGGCGGGCCCCTTCCGAGGTCATGATGGATTCCGGGTGGAACTGGAAGCCCAGTACCCGCTCATCCTGCTGCTCGATGGCCATGGGCATGCCCTGATAGTGGGCAATCACCGTCAGCTCTTCCGGTACATAGGTGGCGACCAGCGAGTGGTAGCGGGCCACCGGCAGCGGGCTCGGCAGACCAGCGAAGGCGCCGTGGCCGTTGTGCTCAATCAGGGACCGCTTGCCGTGGACGATCTCGCCCGCCGCACCGACGGTGCCGCCGTAGGCTTCACACAGAGCCTGATGGCCGAGGCAGATGCCGAGGATGGGCACCTGACCGCGGGCCAGCTTGATAAGGTCGATGAGGCAGCCCGCCTCGTGGGGGGCGCCCGGCCCCGGCGAGAGCACCAGCACGGCGTCCCCTTCGCAGGCGGCGATCTCGCTCATGATGCGGCTCGCCGGCAGGCTGTTGCGGTAGATCCGCACCGGATAACCGAGGGAGCGGAACTGATCGACGAGGTTGTAGGTAAATGAATCGAAGTTGTCGAGCAGGAAGATATTAGTCATGGCTCACGTCCTTATGTTGCTCCTGCTGGGCGCTCAGGGCTTGCAGGGAGGTGCCATGGCTGGCTGCGATGGCGGCCAGTACGGCGGCCGCCTTGGCGCGGGTTTCGTCCGCTTCGGCTTGCGGCTTGGAGTCATAGACCACCCCGGCACCGGCCTGTACGTGGGCCACGCCATCTTTCACGAAAGCGGAGCGGATGACGATGCAGGTATCCATCTCGCCTGCGCCGTTGATGTAGCCAACCGCGCCGCCGTAGCTGCCGCGGCGCTTGCCTTCCACCATGCGAATAAGCTCGCTGGCGCGGATTTTGGGGGCGCCGGTGAGGGTACCCATGTTCATGCAGGCCTGATAGGCGTGCAGGGCGTCAAGGTCGGCGCGCAAGGTGCCGACTACCTTGGAGACCAGATGCATCACGTGGCTGTAGCGATCCACTTTCAGCAGCTCCTTGACGTAGCGGGTACCGGGCTCCGAGATGCGGGCGATGTCGTTGCGGCCGAGATCCACCAGCATCAGGTGCTCGGCCACCTCTTTCTCATCCTGACGTAGCTCCAGCTCGATACGGCCATCGAGATCCCGGTTGATGCTGCCATCGGGGTTGAAGCCGCGGCGGCGGGTACCGGCGATGGGGTACATCTCCACATCGCGGCTGGCGGCGCAGAATTTCACCGCGCTCTCCGGCGAGGCGCCAAACAGGGTGAAGCCCTCATCCTGCACGTAGAACATGTAGGGGCTGGGATTGGTCTGCTTGAGGCGGCGATAGGCGGCCAGGGGGCTCGGGCAGGGTAGGGAGAAGCAGCGGGACGGCACCACCTGGAAGATGTCGCCACGGCGGATAAAGCCCTTGAGCTTCTCCACCTCGGCGCAGAACTGCTTGTCGCTCTTGTCCACGCTCATGCCACCGGTCAGGGGCTGGTTGGTCAGCTCGGCGCTTAGAGGTTGCTGGCAAATCTGTTTGAAGTCGGTGAGTCGTTCGGTCAGGCGGGTGTATCTGTCTTCAACCTGGCTTTCGTCGCTGTCGCCGCCAAAGATGCAGGCCAGCAGTTGAGTGGTGCGCTCGATATGGTCGATGGTGATCAGGGTTTCGGCCACATAGAAGCAGTAGTCGGGGCAGTCGTTGCTACCTTCCGGCACGTCGGGCAGATCTTCAAATGAGGCGATGAGGTCGTAGGCAAAGCTGCCCGCCATAAAGAGCGCCTCTTTACCCAACTGGCAATCAAGCTCCCGCTGCAGGGTGCGCAGCACGTCCAGCACGCTGCTCCCCTTGAGGCGGGAATCTTCGTCTTGCTCCCGATCGGAGGCAGGGAAGTCGAGTTGCAGCTCGCCATCTACCAGCGAGCGGGCAACCACCGCAGGCAGCCGCTCGGCCAGCAGGCTTTGCAACTGGGCGCCGTTGTCGTTCAGGCTGCGCACCCGCACGGTGCGACCACGGCACTCGATGCGCAGGCAGGCATCGACCAGCAGCAGGCTCTGTTTGCCTGCCTTGGAGTCGATCTCCACCGATTCCAGCAGCAGGTTGTTGGGGCGGCCCTGACAGAGGCGGGTATAGAGCGCCAGCGGATCGGCCACATAGGGGGCGTTGAGCTTGAGGGTATCGAATTCACCCAGAGGAAGGCGATGTGTGGCTGTCATAGTGCGTTCCCTTGCGTGTGATGCGTTTTACCGATGTTCATGACATTGAATTCCTTAGAAATTTAATTGGTCCGGGGTGGCAGGTTCAGGGGCGCCATCGCCAGGTCAGCTTGCTTGTCTGAATTCTCGGTTTCATCACAGGTCCATTTGCCGTGTCTAGTCCTGAAATAGGTTTACACATTTTCAACTAGCATTTCTCTACTCAGAACCCCCTATGTACCGCATCGGGGGTTCTGTATTTCA